>JACQVS010000271.1 GCA_016209605.1 Planctomycetota bacterium | reverse complement strand
GTCTTCCCACTTCCCTAGCTGAAATCAAGCGCCGGCGCCAAGAGATGCAGAAACGCTTGTTTGCCGGTAGATTGCCCCATATCTGGTGTCCGCCGTTAACCCATTACAACGCCAAAGGGCTTCTCGACCAGCACCGCATCACAGTTCACCTGAAGAGCTTGCGCCCTCATGTAAATGCTTTCTTTGCCTTAGGTTCGACAAGCGATGGCTGGGAGCTGAGCGAGTCCGAAGCTTTTGCGCTGCTCGGCTTCCTGTTGGAACAGGCCTCCCGCCTGGAAGTTAACTTGATCATCGGAGCGCTACGAACGGAAACCCAGGCCGCCATCCAGTTTATTCAAGATACGCTCAAGCGGCTGCGAAAACGATTTGGTGCACGCAATGACTTGGAGGCCCTCCAGGCCGCAAGAGTTTGCGGCTTCATGGTCTGCCCTCCCCAGGGAAAGGACTTGCCGCAGGATAAAATCCACGATGCGCTGGCCTCCATCTTGGAGTTGGGCCTTCCCACCGCCCTCTATCAGCTCCCGCAAGTGACTGGCAATGAGTTCTCCCCTGACACGCTCAGGGAATTGGCGTCGCACTACGCGAACTTTTACCTCCTCAAAGACTCCAGCGGCCAAGACCGCGTAGCGCTTTCAGGAGTAGACTTGGCAGGCGTCTTACTCACGCGCGGCGCGGAGGGGGAGTACGGCCGCTGGCTCAAGGAAGCCGGCGGTCCCTACGATGGCTTGTTTCTCAGCACCGCCAATTGTTTTGCGCCGCAGCTGTATCGATTGATGGAGCTGTTAAAGCAATATCGGTACGGTGAAGCGGAAAGGCTGTCGGAGCAATTGAGCGCCGTCGTGAAGCGAGTTTTTGAGCGCGTCCAGCGATTACCCCATGGCAACGCCTTTGCCAATGCCAACAAAGCTATCGACCACTTCATGGCTCATGGCCGGAAGGCTTTGCAAGTTCCTCCGCCAGCCTTGCACAACGGCTCAACTCTCCCGCCAGCGCTCCTTCAAGAAGTTGGCGAGATTCTTGGCCAGGAAAAGCTCTTGCCGGCCATTGGGTACCTTCACTCTTCTCAGTGAGCCACGGCCCGGATGACCTGGACACCTTTGGCTTGAATTCGCCGCACGGCGCGATGGGAAATGCGGTTGTCGGTGATCCAGATCTCGAAACGATTCCAGTCGGCGAAGTGGATGGTTTCCGGGCGATTCCATTTGCTGCTGTCGGCAACCAGAATGGCTTTTTGGCTGCGCTCGATGGCTTCGTTTTTAATGGCCGTCTCCGCCAGCACGGTGGCGCTCGCTCCCTCTTTTTCCGAAAGGCCGGAGGCGGCGATGAAAGCGATCTGAAAGTGGAGGTTCTTCATCCAGTTCTGCGCCAGGGCCCCGACGAGCGCCCTGCTCACCTCGCGCAGCTCGCCGCCAATGCAGAGAATGCGCGCCTGGCCGCTTCGAGCTGCCATGAGCAATGGCACCGAATAGGTGATGAGGATCAAATCCGACCGGCTCATGAGGCGGATGCCGATTTCTTGGCAGGTGGTGCCGGCGTCGAGAAAAACCGAGGCGTTTTGGCCAACCAGTTTCACGGCTTCCTCGGCGATTAACCGCTTGGCGATCACCTCCTTGCGGCTGCGCCGGTCGAAGCTTGGCTCTCCCGAGAGATAGTTGGGATGGACGGCCCCACCGTGAACCCGCACCAGCCGGCCGCGGCTTTCGAGCTCGGCGAGGTCGCGCCGGAGGGTGGCGGGAGAAGCTTCGATCCGGTTTTGAAGCTCCCGGAAGGACAACCGCTGGCGCTTGGCCAGCAATTCCATGATTCGTTTCTGCCGGATTTCTGCGAACATCAAATCATTTTGTCCTCGGCATTTTGGTTCGTCAAGGGGGGCTGGGGGTTTATCTTCCCCATTGATTTCGGCGGCGGCATGAAGTCCAATCGAAATGGGGAGGTGATCGAAATGTCCTATCGGAAGTCCAGGAAAACGGCTCGCCGCGGCGGCAGGCGCGGGAAAGGCGCCCTGAACGGGAATCGCGCCTTCATCCGGGAAGTCCTCGGCGCGCTCCGCCGCGCCCGAGGGCCGGTCGGGCCGTGGCGGCGGGAGGATCCGGTGGCCTGTCTCATCGGCACCATCCTCGCCCAGGCGACCACCGACCGCCTCGCGGACCGGGCTTACCGCGCCCTGCGCCGGCGCTTTCCCTCCTGGCCCCGCGTCCTCGCCGCGCCCCGGGCTCAAGTCGAGCGCGCCATCCGGTTCTGCGGCCTGGCGAGGCAAAAGGCCCGCGCCATCCAGTCGTCCCTCCATCACCTCCAGGCGACGCGGGGGCGGCTCTCCCTCGATGACCTGCGGAGACCGGGCCTCGATGTCGACCGGGCGCTCGCGGATCTCTGCCGGGCGCACGGGGTCGGGATCAAGACGGCGGCCATCACCTTGATGTTCGGCTGCGGCGCGGACCTCTGCGCCGTGGACACGCACCTCGCGCGCCTCCTCCGGCGGCTCCGCGTCGTTCCGGAGGCGGCGAGCCCCGCCCGCGCCTTCCGCCTCTTGCGCCCGCTGGTTTCCCGCGGGCGCGGCCTCGAGCTGCACCTTCAGCTCATCCGCCTCGGCCGCGAGGTCTGCAAGGCGCAGCGGCCCCGCTGCGGCGAGTGCCCGCTCCTCCGGATCTGCCCCCACGGCCGCAGGAATTCTGCAAAGGAGTTGCGGAACCCCTTCCGGAGCGCCTGATTTCTTGCTGGTTCCCGCGGATTTGGATTATAATCACAGCCGGTTGGAAAACTTCGGGTCGCCTCCGGCTTTGGAGCGCGGTTGGCATCAAGCTTCCGTTCCATCAACGCAAGGCCGGTTTTTATCAGCGGTGAATGTGGCTCATGGACAGAAAATTCCTGGCGCTCCCGTCTATGGTCATCATCCTCTGGAGGCCGGCTCCGGTTTCCGCCCAGGCGGTCGTGGCCATCCCGACGACGCAAAACATCTGCGCCCGAGAGCACAAATCTTGCGACCTCGGGGACTGCTACTGGGCCTGCGCCTGCCAGGCCCGGGTCGGGCCCATTTACGTGAACGATGCCTTGAGCTACCGCTTCGACTGGGAGAACGACGGCTCCTTCGACAGCGCTTATTCGCCTGCGAATACGGCGATCCGCTCCTTCAGCCGATCCGCCAACGTCAAGGTGGAGGTCGCCGATGGGCGGGCGGCGTACTCCTATGTCCTCTCCATCGTGGTCCGGAACCATCCGCCGGTCGCGGTGCTCGACGAGCCCGCCGGCGACGCCTATCTGGAGTCCGAGTCCATTCCCTTCAAGGCTACTTCCAGCCGCGATCCGGACGGCGATCCCCTCACCTACCGCTGGACTTCCGATCGCGATGGGGAGATCGGGCAGAGCGCCAGCTTCTCGACGCCGTTGAGCGTGGGGCTCCATGCCATCACCTTGAAGGTGAGCGATGGGCAGGACGCCGCCGAGGAAGAAACCGTCTTGCGCGTCCTGGCCCATCCCCGGGCCTTCATCGACGACATCATCCCCGGGTACCCCATCCAGGGGGCGCCCGTGCAGTTCAACGGCCACGGCGAGGACGACGACGGGGCCGTCGCCGGCTATAGCTGGACCTCCGACCGGGACGGCTTCCTCAGCGATCAAGCGAGCTTCACCACCCGGACGCTCTCGGCGGGGACGCACACCATCACCTTTACCGTGCGCGATGACGACGGCCTCTGGTCCGCCCCCGCCGCCCAGACGCTCGTCGTGACCCAGGCCCTGGGCTCCGGAAAGTTCCGGAAGGATCTGGGGAACCTCGGCATCAGCCAGGCCTCCGGCTCCTTGAACGGCTTCGGCAAGCTCTGGAGCGCCGGCCTCTCGGGCGGAGGTGGATCTCCGCATCGACGGCGCGGCGAGGAGCGCGGTGGTCGACGTGGGCGTCGATGCGGAGGGGGTGGCGGAGTTCGATTGGGCGCCGCCGACAACTGCCCCGGCGCCTCCAATCCCGATCAGGAGGATGCCGACGCCGATGGGCAAGGCGGCGCCCGCGACCGCTGCCCCTACGATCCGGAAAACGATGGCGAAGGCGATGGCTACTGCCGGAGCGAGGACAACTGCCCGTCCCTCTTCAATCCCGACCAGCTCGACGCCGATGGAAACGGCCGGGGCGACGCCTGCGAGGGCCAAGGCCGGAGGCTCCCGGGCGACTGCAACGCCGACAGCACGCTCGACCTCTCCGACGGCATTTGTATTTTCGGAGTGCTCTTTCTCGGCGACCCCCCCCGGTTCCCTTGCGGCGGCGGCGCCGCGGGCGAGGAGGGGAACTTGAGCCTCCTCGACTGGCAGCCCGACGGCAAGGTCGACCTCACCGACGGCATCGCCGTGCTGCGCTTCCTCTTCCTCGGCGACCAGGCCCACCACCTGGCGGCCCCGGGCATGGAAACGGAAGCGTGCGTCCCCATGGCCGGCTGCGGCGGCGACCCGGACTGCCGGTAGCTTCAGCCAGCCTTCATCGGCATGGAGTCCGCCGGGATCACACTTATTTCACCTGCAACAGAAGCGGCTCGAGCGGACGAAGGAGGATGGGGCTGCGCAGCGGCATGGTGTCGAACAAGTTCACTGCCGAGATGATCCGACCCTTCTCGCCGAGCAGGATCGTGACCGGTTGGTGGCGGTAGTTCACCAGGTTGACGAGGTGGTAAGGGCCACGTTCGGCCGTCAACCAGACGACGCCCCAAACCGGTTTGCCATCGGCATCGCTGACCGCGACGGCGGGCGTGACCTTCCACGCGGGCAGTCGGCGCAGCAGTTCATCCCACAGCATCCTCGAGGTGGTCTGACCGCCGGAGTAAGCCAGGCGCTCGACCTGGAGAGCTTCACGCGGCCGGTCATATTCATCAAAAGCCAAGGTTCTTTCCTCGCTCACTGCCACGAGTTTTCCGCGGTATCGCTTCAAGGTGGCCAGCGCCTCGCTCGGAAGATGGCGCGCGCCGGGCACCAAGAGAACGGGGACATCTGGAATCTTGCCCGCCAGCAGTTGGCGCTCGGTCACAAAGCCGATCTTCAGGCCCGTGAAGCACAGCGCCTCGTAAAGTTTGTCGAGGCACTCGCTGTATTCCCGGCGGTCATAGACCATCGCCGCCGTCGAGTGCAGGAGCGCCACTTGCGGCTTGAGGCGCTGGAGCGCGGTGACTTCCTCCGCCAGCCTCAGCAGATCCAGGGCGGTGTGCCCCACGGCTTCCGAGCCGGCGGGCCGATGCATGATGCCGCCGGCGAAGTCGCTCTTGGGATCGAACGTGCGTTCCCACACCCAGATGGTCGTCGCGCTCAGCCCGTGCACCGCCGCCTGCCACAGCGCCGCCCGCACGTGCTCCGGCGGCACGGGCCGCGTCTCGCGGTCCAGGATAATGTGGTTTTCGCTGTTGAAAACCGGCGCGTCCTTGACCGAACGCTGCAAGTCGTGGCCTTTAGCCAGGAGCTGCCAGCCCTCGACGCGGCCGAGGGTGTGGCCCGGCAGCGGCGCGTGCCAGTCGTGGCCCTTGGCATTGACCGGCCAGCCCTGCGCCCACTCGCTCTGGCCATGTTTACAGTCCTTCAAGCTTTGGTTTATAATTTTCCCACGTCATCAGGCCGAGTTTCAAGGCCGGCCGTTCAGGATTTCCAACAACTCGCTGCAAGGAGAAAGTGGCGCCATGAAGTCAAGCGGGCTTTTTTCACCGATGGTGTTGGTTTTGTTCTTGGACTGCGGGGCGGCTCCGGCCGAGGAGGAGACCTTCGTTCCGCTCTTTAACGGCCAGGACCTCTCGGGCTGGGTGAACGTCAACTGCGCGCCCGGCACCTTCACGGTGCGGGACGGCCTGATCGTCAGCACGGGAGTGCCCACGGGCATCCTCAGGACCGAGCGGCAGTACGAGAACTTCATCCTGGAGCTGGAGTGGCGGCACATGAAGGAAGGCGGCAACGCCGGCCTCTTTGCCTGGAGCGATCCCATCACCTCGCCGGGCGTGCCGTTCGCCCGGGCCATCGAAGTGCAGATCCTCGATGGGCGGAACTCCGAGAACTACACCAGCCACGGCGACGTCTTCGCCATCCACGGAGCGGCCATGAAGCCGGACCGCCCCCATCCCGGCGGCTGGATGCGCTGCCTTCCCTCGGAGCGGCGCGCCAAGCCGTCGCCAGAGTGGAACCATTACCGCGTCGAGTGCAAGGATGGCGTCATCAAGCTGGCGGTGAACGGCAAGGTGGTCTCCGGCGGGAGCGAGTGCAGGCCGCGGAAAGGCTACCTCTGCATCGAGGCGGAGGGCTCCGAGGCACACTACCGCAATATTCGCATCCGGGAGCTCCCCTCGACGAGCCCCAGGCCCGAGGAGACGGCAGATCTCGACGAGGGCTTCAGGTCGCTTTACACGGGCGTCGACCTCTCCGGCTGGCGGCAGGATCCGGGGCACCGGGGGCACTGGGGGGCGAAGGACTGGATTCTCGATTACGACGGCAAGAGCGAGGCCGCCGACAAGAATCTCTGGAGCGAGAAGGAGTACGGCGACTTCGTCCTGATCTGCGACTGGCGCTTTTCCGGAAAGGCGGAGAAGAAGAAGCGCCCGGTGATCCTCCCGAACGGGGAGTACGAGACCGACGGCGAGAAGAAGACCAAGGAGGTCGAGGTCGACGATGCCGGGGACAGCGGCATTTATCTCCGCGGCAGCTCGAAAAGCCAGGTCAACATCTGGTGCTGGCCCGTTGGCTCGGGCGAAGTCTACGGCTACCGCACCGACCAGAGCCAGCCCGCCGAGATTCGAGCGGCGGTCACGCCCAGGGAAAGAGCCGACCGGCCCATCGGCGAGTGGAACCGTTTCGCCATCACCCTAAAAGGCGACCGCTTGACCGTGGACTTGAACGGCAAGACGGTCATCGAAAAAGCCCGGCTTCAAGGTGTGCCGAAGCGCGGCCCCATCGCCCTCCAGCATCACGGTGACCCGATCCAGTTCGCCAATATCTATATCAAAGAGCTGGATTGAAGTGTATGCTCTCGCAATTTGGCGATAGGCAGATTCTCCCCTTGGGATTTATAATGTCAGCAAGGTTCTGGAACTATTTTTATGACCGTTACTCCAAAGCAAATCGCCCAGCACTTTCTGAAACGAGCCGAACGAAGGGAACAATTTGAAAACCAACTCCTTCGGCGGGCGCACGGCGATTTATCGAAACTTGTGGACCTTCTGGCCAAACACTATGATATCCGGCGGATCGTTTTGTTCGGCTCCATGATTTCCGGTAGACTTCACTCCCGCTCCGACATCGACCTGGCCGTCGAGGGATTGTCGGCCAGCAAGTTTTTCAAGGCGGTGGGCGATTGCCTTTCTGTGTCGGAGCTGCCGGTGGGTCTGGTTCGCCTCGAGGATGCGCCGGCTTCGTTGAAGAAAAGAATTGAGGAAGAAGGGAAGGTGCTCTATGACCGGCAGGGAAAGATCCAGCAACGACCTCCGACTTCTCTGCTCCGAGCTCGCCGCTGAGCTGCTGACGGTCGAAACGCTGGTTTCAAAAGCTCGAGAGCAGTTTCAGAAAGTGGAGGGGCAACCAGGTGAAATGGAATGCATGGCCTTCGCCGGATACCTCCACCACTTTTACACGGGCCTCGAGGGCATCTTTGAGAGGATCTCTCTGGTATTTGAAGGATCCCTTCCCGAAGGCTCTAGCTGGCACCGGGACCTGAAGAAAAATATGGGTCTGGAGATCCCCAAAGTACGCCCCGCTGTCTTGAGCGCCGAGGTCGTCAAGGCCCTCGATGAATTCCTCGGCTTCCGCCATATCTTCCGGCATGCCTACGGCATTGACCTCGAATGGGATCGCTTGAAGGCGCTGTTGCAGGAATTGACCAAAACCTTCGACCTGGCCAAGAAAGACCTGATCAAGTTTCTGGATTATCTCAAAGCGAGCGCCGAAGAGTTGGAGTAAGAGATAGATCTCCTCGGGATCTGCTGCCAAAAAAATAGGGGCTCAGGTTTCGCTCCGAGCCCCAGCGGGGAGAACGACTGCACCCAGCTTTCACCGGTGCAGCAGCCGGCCGCCATCACGATGCCATTGCACTCCGGCAGGTTGCGCGCCGGCTCGGCGTTGACGGCGTAAACGGCCCGCTTGGTGTACCGGCGGCCGGTGGGATCAGCGGCTGAGGATTTCCCCACCGAAGTGTCTTTCCCTGTTTTTAAAGATGCCAGGGGGCGCGCATCTCCCGGGACAGCCACCGGTTCGCCTCCGGATCATTCACGAACTGCTCTTTGGCCGGGTCCCACCGGAGCTTCCTCCCCAGCCGCATGGCGATGTCGCCGAGGTAGCCGATGATCGTGGAGCGGTGCGCCACCTCGATGGGCGAACAGGTCTCCTTCCTCGACTTCACGCACTCGATGAAGCAGTGGTCGTCGGCATCGGTTTCGTAGAGCCGGATCTCGCCGGACCGGATCTCCGCCTTGAGGATGTCCGGGTTGCTCGCCTGCGCCGGCTTGCGGTAGGCCTTGAAGATCCAGCCGCCGGTGCCCTCGAAGCGGACGCCCTCGGGATTCTGCGAAGTATCGGTGAAGATCAACTTGACGCCGTTCTCATACCTGTACTCGATCTTCCAGGTGAGGGCCGTGTCCGCCAGGCCCTCCTTGGGGTACGTGCCCCGCCCCTCGATCTCGACCGGGCCCGTAGGATCGGTCCCGTTCCCCCACTGGGCCACGTCGAGGTGGTGGACCCCCCAGCCGCAGACGAACCCGCTGGGGGCGTAGTCGGAGATGAAGAAGAAGTAGGGCGGGGTGACGCGCTTTTCGGTGTAGGGGGCAAGGCGCGCCGGCCCCAGCCAGCGGTCGTAGTCGAAGCCCGCCGGGACCGGCATCTCGGGCTGCGGCGGGATCTCCTGCCCGCCGGGGCAGGCGACCGTGATGGTGTGGAGCTTGCCGATGCGGCCGTTCCGGACCGCCTCGCAGACCTGGCGCACGTCGGGCATGCCGCGCTGCTCCGTCCCGTGCATGAAGACGCGGTTGCTCTCCAGGACGGCCTTCCTCATGGCCTTCCCCTCGGCGATGGTGATCCCCAGGGGTTTCTCGAGGTAGACGTCCTTCCCCGCGCGGATGGCGGCGATGCCGATGAGGACGTGCCAGTGGTCCGGGGTGGCGATCATCACCGCGTCGACGTCCTTGCGGTCGAGGACGGCGCGGAAGTCGCTGGCGGCGTCCTTGGCGGTGAGCTTCGCGAGCGCCATGGCCTCCTCGCGCATCGATGGCTTCACATCGCAAAGCGCGACGATCCGGGCCCCGTAGTGCATGAGGCCTTCGATATTGTGCTGCCCTCTTCGCCCCGTGCCGATGCAGCCGATGGCCACGCGCTCGCTCGGCGGCGGCGCGCCGCCGAGCCCCAGGACCGCCGACGGCACAATGAAGGGCGCCCCCACGAGACCCGTAGTTTTCTTGATGAATTGGCGGCGCGACAGGCGCCGCGCGGCAATATTATCAGCTTTCATGGTTACCTCGATCCTTTCTGGCAGCGCCTAGCGGATCCGACGGCTGTCGATCAACCAACGTTCACGCACAGGATAACCTTGGCAGTATAGCATCATGGGATATCATGGAGCCTGGAAGGAGTCCTGACAACGGTTGTTTTATTCAAAACCTTATCCGAGGAGATTGATCGATGAGCATCGTGCTGGCCTTTTGCATCTTTCTGGCCCCGCAGGCGGGCGGCGCGCCTTCAGGCTTCGCGGAACTCGATGTCAAAGCCGTCCTGGAGCGGCCGGTGATCGGCCCGAAGCAGGCGCTGGAGGATGTCCAGGACTACCTCGCCGGCCGCATCCCGGCGGTGCCGCGCTTCGAGAGCGCGGCGGAGTGGGAGAAGTACGCCGGCGCCCTGCGGGCCCAGGTTCTGGAAGAGGTCATCTTCCGCGGCGAGGCGGCGGCCTGGCGCGACGCCAGGACGCGGGTCGAGTGGCTGCAGGCGATCCCGGGCGGCCCGGGGTATCGCATCCGCAAGCTCCGCTACGAGGCCTTGCCCGGGCTGTGGATCCCGGCCTTGCTTTACGAGCCTGAGCGGCTCGAGGGCAAGACGCCGGTGATCCTCAACGTCAACGGCCATGAGGGCCGAGGGAAGGCCGTGCCTTACAAGCAGATCCGCTGCATCAATCAGGCCAAGCGCGGCATGCTCGCCTTGAACACCGAGTGGTTCGGCATGGGGCAGCTCAACGCCGAAGGCTACCATCACGCCCGCATGAACCAGATCGACCTCTGCGGCACGAGAGGGATCGCCGTTTTTTATCTGGCGATGTCTCGGGGCCTCGACATCTTGCTCTCGCTCGAGCACGCTGACCCCGAGCGCCTCGCGGTCACCGGCCTCTCCGGCGGCGGCTGGCAGACAATCTTCATCAGCTCGCTCGATCCTCGCGTCAAGCTCACCCATCCGGTGGCCGGATACTCCAGCTTCCTGACGCGCATCTTCAACCACTCCGACCTCGGCGACTCGGAGCAGACCCCCTGCGACCTCGCCGCCTTCGCCGACTACAACCACCTGACGGCGATGATGGCGCCGCGCTACACCTTGCTGACCTTCAACTCCAAGGACGACTGCTGCTTCGCCTCGGGCCATGCCCTCCAGCCCCTTCTCGATGCGGCCCGGCCGGTCTTCGCCCTCTACGGCAAGGCCGAAAACCTGCGGCACCACGTCAACGACGATCCGGGAAACCACAACTACGAGATCGACAACCGCCAGGCCTTCTACCGCGCCCTCAAGGATTATTTCTACGCCGGCCGGCCGGAGTTCAACGCCGAGGAGATCTCCAGCGCCGAGGAGGTGAAAACCGCCGAGGAGCTGCAGGTGGAGCTGCCCGTCGGGAACGCCGACTTCCACACCTTGGCCCTCGAGCTGAGCAAGGCGCTGCCGCGCGAGATGAAACTCCCCGGCGATCCGGCGGCGGCGCGGCTCTGGCGGGAGGAGGCTGCCAAGCGCCTCAAGGAGGTGACACGGGCCAAGGAGTGGAACGTCGCCGCCAGGCCGGTGGAGGCGGCGCGCGAAGGCCCCGTGAAGATCACCTGGTGGCAGCTCAGGATCGGCCGGGCCTGGACGGTGCCGGCGGTGGAGCTGGAGCCGGAGTCGCCGCAAGGGACGGCGGTGGTGGTGGCGGACGGCGGCCGCGCCGGCGCCGCCGATCTCGCCCGCGAGCTGCTCGCCCAGGGCCGGCGGGTTCTGGCCGTCGATCCCTTTTACTTCGGCGAGTCGAGGATCTCAAGCCACGATTTCCTCTTTGCGCTTCTCGCCGCCTCGGTGGGGGACCGGCCGCTGGGGATCCAGGCCAGCCAGCTCGCCGCCATCGCCCGCTGGCTCGAGCAAAGAGGCGCCGGCCCCGCGACCCTGCACGCCGCCGGGCCGCGGTCGGGCTTGTTTTCCCTGGTCGCCGCCGGGCTGGAAAGGAAGGCGATCGCTGGCGTGAAGCTGAAAGATGACCTCGCCAGCTTGAAGGAGATCATCGACAAGAGCTGGAGGGCCGACCAGATGCCGGAGCTGTTCTGCTTCGGTCTCCTCGAGGCCTTCGACATCCCACAGCTCAAGAAGCTGGCGGAGGCGGCCTATGATTGAAGGGGCGTGACCGTGGTCACGGTCTCCTGGCGAGGGCGGGAAATAATGGAGGCGGCACGCGAAATTGAAAGGAGCCGCGCATGAAGAGGGGTTTGAGGGTCTTGATCCAGGGCTGGTTGGCCGTCTCGCTCGCGATCTTCTCCGGCAGCGCGGTCGCTGAATTGGGCGGCGATTGCCGCCTTCTCCCCCTCGTCGAGGCGGACTGGATCGCGCAGGACCGGCTCGCTGGCGGCGGCTTCCAGCTTTCCCACACCCGCGCGGTCCTCGAGCGCGGCCGGAAGGCGCTCGCCGATCTTGAGAGCATGGCGGCGGATCGCGAGCTCCTCGGCGCGCACCGGGATAAGCTCCAGGAGATCAAGGGCCGCCTGGCGGCCTGCGACGCCCGCGGCGCGGCTTCGGAGGCGGAGCGCCGGGAGCTTTACTTCGCGGCGCGCGGCGCGGCGCGCGCCATCCTCTTTTCCAATCCCCTCCTCGATTTCGACCGCCTCATCTTCGTCAAGCGCCATCCCGGGCGCTTCGCCCACATGTGCGACCAGTACTACGGCACCTACGCCCGGCCGGGCGGCGGGCTGTTCATTCTCGAGAACTGGCGGGCGGCGCCCGCGGCCAGAAGCGTCCTCGGCGATGGGTTGCCGGCGGGGAGCTTCCTCAGCCCCGACCTCTCCTATGACGGCCAGGAGATCATCTTCGCTCACTGCCGGGCCCGGAAGAGCGCCGGCGAGGAGACGCGCTGGCAGCCGGCTTGCCGGAGCGATGACGAGGCGGTCGCCACCGCGCGGTGGACCGACGAGGCCTGCTACCACATCTGGCGCTGCCACAGCGATGGATCGGGCCTCCAGCAGCTCACCGATGGCCCTTATGATGACTTCGACCCCCGCTGGCTCCCGGACGGGCAAATCGCCTTCATCTCGACGCGCCGAGGCGGCTTCTGCCGCTGCGGCGGGCGCCCGGTGCCGGCCTACACCCTCCATCGCATGAACGCCGACGGCACTGGCATCCGCCGCCTGTCCCATCACGAGACCAACGAGTGGCATCCCGCCGTCGCCGGCGACGGCCGCATCCTCTACACCCGCTGGGACTACGTCGACCGCCACACCAACCTCGCCCACAGCCTCTGGTCCTCGAACCTCGACGGCTCGAATCCCGCGGCGGTCTTCGGCAACTACAACTGGGACAAGAAGCCCTGGGGGGAGTGGCACGCGCAGCCGATCCCGGGCTCCCACAAGCTCCTGGCCGTCGCCGGGGCGCATCACGGCTACGCCTTCGGCTCGCTCCTCCTCATCGATCCGGCGAAGGGCGCTGATGGGCTCGGGTCGATCGTCCGCTTGACGCCCGACGTGGCCTTTCCCGAAGCCGAGGGCTGGCCGGAGAGCGCCTTCACCACCCCCTGGCCGCTGAGCGAGAAGTGCTACCTCGCCTCCTACAGTCCGAGCTGGTCGACCCGCGACGCCGCGCACGAGGTCCCCCAGGGTATCTATCTCCTCGATGGCTTCGGAAATCGCGAGCTCATCTACCGCGATCTCGCCATATCGTCGCTCAGCCCGATGCCGCTCCAGCCGCGGCCGCGGCCGGCCTCCTGGCCCAGGAGCCCGGAGGCGGGGGCCGGCGAGGAGGGGGAGTTCCTACTACTCGACGTCTACGAGAGCAGCGAGCCGCTGCCGCCGGGGGACGTCAAGGCGCTGCGGATCGTCCAGATCCTTCCCAAGACCACCTTCAAGAGCGACGATCCCCGGATCAGCATGGCCAAGCAGGTGTCGGCGCGCGCCCTTCTCGGCACGGTCCCGGTGGAGGCGGACGGCTCGGCCTACTTCCGGGCGCCGGCGGGCGTTCCTCTTTACTTCCAGGCGCTGGATGCCGATGGCCTGGCGATCCAGAGCATGCGCAGCATCACTTACCTCCAGCCCGGCGAGCGGCGCGCATGCATCGGCTGCCATGAATCGCGCGGCGCGGCGCCGCCCAACCGCGAGCCGATGGCGGCCCGGCGGCCTCCAGCGACGATCGAGCCCGGCCCGGACGGCACACGGCCTTTCTCCTACCCGCGCCTCGTCCAGCCGGTCCTCGACCGGCATTGCCTCCCTTGCCATCGCCCGGAGAATCCGGAGGGAAAGGTCGTTCTCACCGGCGAGGTCACCAGTGCCTCGGCTCCGCACAGCGCCTCCTACAAGAGCCTGGCGCGCCGGGACCTGGTGCCGTGGTTTGACAGCGTCAACGGCAACGAGTGGAAGCCGCGAACCTACCCCGGCCAGTTCGGGGCGCGGGCGAGCCGGCTCATCCAGATGCTTCGCGCCGGTCACTACGACGTCAAGCTCGACCGCGGCAGCCTCGAGCGCCTGGCCATCTGGATCGACCTCAACGTGCCTTTTTACGGGGTGTACGAGCCCGCGCACGTGAAGGAGCAGCTGGCGGGAGGGATCGTCCCCATGGACGCGGTCTTGAAGTGAGGCCGGCCTCTGGAGAGAGCATGCCCGACTTCGACAACCTCAAGAAGGCCCTCCTTTGCCGGGGCGAGCCAGAGCGCGTGCCGCTCTTTGAAGGCACCATCCACGAGGACTTGAAAAGCCGCTTCCTGGGGAAGCCCGCCGGCGGCCTCGAGGCCGAGGTCGAGTTCCACATGAAGGCGGGCTACGACTACGTGCCGCTCACCATCGGCCTGCGCCAGACCATGCGCGGCGAGACCACGGGCGTCATGGGAACCCGTCAGGTCGAGACCGCCGTCTTCAAGGCGGCCCAGGCGCGGTACAATCCCTTTCAAGATGGGCTCTCTACCCGCATGTGGGCTGAGGGAGGGCAAGGCATCATTCACGATGCGGCGGCCTTCGACCGCTACCCCTGGCCCGATCACGCCGGCTTCAGCTACGGCGCCGTCGAGAAGCTCGGCAAGCTCCTGCCGCCGGGGGCGAAGGCGGTGATCAACGTCGGCTACGTCTTCATGGCCTCGTGGATGCTCATGGGTTTCGAGCGCTTCTGCATCGGCCTGGCGGAAGAGGATTCGCTGGTGAAGCGGGTCATCGCGCGCGTGGGGGGCATCCAGAAGCGGGTGGTGGAGAACCTGCTTCAATTCGACTGCGTCGGCGCCATCCGCATGCCCGACGACCTCGCCTTCAACACCGGCCCGCTGGTCGATCCCCGCTTCCTGCGCGCTCACGTTTTCCCCTGGGACCGGGAGATCGGCCATTTGGTCCGCTCGAAAGGCCTCCCCTACCTCTACCATTCCGACGGCCGGCTGTACGAGGTGATCGACGACTTGATCGCCTGCGGCTTTCACAGCCTCCATCCCTGCGAGCCGGCGGCCATGGACATCGAGCTGCTCAAGCGCCGGTACGGGGGCCGGCTCTGCCTGTGCGGCAACATCGACCTCAACACCACCTTGACCCGCGGTACGCCCGCGGCGGTCGAGGCGGAGGTGAAGAGGCGCATCCGCGCGCTCGCGCCCGGCGGCGGCTACTGCTGCGGCTCCTCCAACTCCGTGCCCGAGTACGTCCCCTTCGAGAATTACCTCGCCATGATCGAGGCGGTGAAGGAGCACGGCCGGTACCCGATCCTCTTGACATGAACCGCTGCGGCGGCGAGACTTCAAACGAATGGACATGAAAAACGCCTATCATAGAATGCTTCCGTATGTATTGGTGTGCCTGCTGACTACGGTGTGCTTGCAGTTGAACGCGGAAAGCGAGTTGCCCGATACCCTAGACCTTTCGCAACACGCCAGGAGCGCGCTCGATGCGCTGACGGGCACGGTCGATGACCGGGGCGAATTCATAGTTTTTTTCCAGTTGGAGCCGCCGTCCTTCGTTCGTGACGGATTCAGTTTTGCCTCGTCCGGCCCAAAGTATATGGAGTCGTTGGCCATGATGAGCGTGATGACGGACACGGATCTTAAAACGTCGCCAGGCCGGAAGATCATTGACTACTTGCTCTCCTGCCTGGGTGAGGATGGCCTCTTCTACGCCAAGATTGGCCCCGACAGGCCCTGGGATAAGTCCAGCCCCGAGGATTGGGCCAACATGTACGGCCAGGCCAGGATGCTGAGATCGATGCTGGCCATGTATCAGTTGGATCCAGACCCCGCCTGGATCGCTCGAATGGGGAAGCTCGTGAGCACTCTCAAATCCATAGCCATCCGCAAAACTGACCCCGCGACCGGAGAAGTCTATGCTTACTACCCCACCACACCCGGGTACGGCGACATTTTCAGCTATCCCAAAAGCGGCTGGAAGACCACCGAAATGCTGACTTCGGCGCAGGCGACCATGGCCGATAAGCCCGATCACACGTTCGGCATCCCCCTGTATTTGGGCGGGATGATCGAACCGCTGACCAGATACGCGAAGATGTTCAACGATCCCGGCGCTTTGGAACTGGCAGGACAATTGGTCCGGCTCGTCTTGAAAAAAGAGATGGCGTGGGTGCCCGACGGACACGCGCCGGGTGTCGTGCCGGAACAAAACGGCCAGTTTCGTGGACATTTTCACGCGCACACCATGTGCTTGAGGGGCATCCTCGAATACGGTATCGCTACCGGCGATACGCGGCTTAAGAATTTCGCGAGGGCCGGCTACGAATACGCGAGGACGTTCGGCATTCCGCGCATCGGGTGGTTTCAGGAGTACACTGGCAAGTTCTCCCACGAGACGTGCGGGTTGGCTAATATGGTCGCCCTGGCGATCAAGCTGAGCGAGTCCGGAGTGGGAGACTACTGGGACGACGTGGACTGCTACGCACGGAACCATCTCACCCAGGCGCGATTCAACGATCTGGACCGGCTCAAGGCTCTCAACAAAGATCCGTTGACCGATGAGCAGATGCAATTGCTTAAGAGAGTCGTAGGGTGTTTCGGCGGTTGGGGCACGCCCACCAGTCTTGAATCCCGTATTATGAACTGCTGCACCGCGAACGGCTCCCAGGCGCTTTATTACGTTTGGGACAGCATAGTGCGTGAGGAGCAAGGCACGGTATGGGTGAACCTTCTCCTCAACCGGTTTTCGCCCTGGGTGGATATCGAGAGCACCCTTCCATATCAGGGTGAGGTCGTTCTTCACGTCAAGAAGGCCAAGCGACTGTGTGTCCGTATTCCACACTGGGTGGACAAGGGCGCACTCAAGCTTACCGCCGGCGGTTCTCAGCTTGCCCACTTGTGGGCTGGCAATTGTCTCGTTCTAGCCGACGTTCGCCCAGAGACCACGGTCAAGATAACCTTCCCCATGCATGAGAGTATTGAGGGCTACTCGGTGGACAGCTACGAGTTCCGGGGCACAAAATATCTGGGTAGGCACACCTACACTATACGGTTCAGGGGCAACACAGCGGTGCGCATTGAGCCGGCATCGATCCGAGGCTATGCCACTTACGCCCGCGCCTGTTCTTTCGGCGGCAAGGTTCCGCGCGTCGCCGTGCTGGGTTTCGTGCCTAGCAAGAGGATCGACTGGTAAGCTAGGTGTTTACTCTAAAAGACGGCATTTACTCTAGAAGACAAGGAGGAACAAGATTGAAGACGTACGCCGCCATCTTCACATTCGTTCCCGACATCATGGAACGACGACTACCTTACCGGGAAGCCCACTTGAAGCATTTTTACGAACTGAGAGACGCCGGAAAAATCCTCCTGGCTGGTCCCTGGGCAGATCCCTATGACGGTGCCTTGGTGGTGTTTCGGGCAGAATCACCGGATGAAGTGGAACGTCTTATCCAGGAGGATGCTTACTATCAAGCCCGTTTGTGGACGAACATTCTAATCCGTGAATGGGACATGGTCATCGTGACGGATGTGAGTGCGGTCATTACTCCCAAAGTGCCTTAGCTTGAAAGGAGGGCCACGGAAGCATGAAAGCGGCTGTTCTTCGTGCACTAGACCAGCCCCTGAAACTTGAGGACGTGAAAATACCTGTCCCTGGTCCCGAAGAAGTGCTGATTCAAGTGATGGCGTGCGGCATGGATGCCGCCGACATGATGATTCTCAGCGGTTTCGGCTATGTGCCGAAATTGCCTCACGTTCTGGGCCATGAGACGGCGGGCATAATTACGGCAGTCGGCGACCAGGTGACGGACTTCAATCCCGGCGACCGGGTGGCTGTCTATAATTATTTCTACTGCGGCAAATGCGTCTATTGCCGTGTCCATCGGGAGCAACTCTGCATACACATGAGCGGCATTCTGGGAATCTTGGAGCGGCCCGGCGGTCACGCCGAATACACGGTGGCGCTCGCCCATCAACTCGTCCGGGTGCCAGAGAACGTCGCGTGGCACGACGCCGCCGTCTGTTGCGACGCGGGCATCACCGCCTTTCACGCGGTGGACCGGGGCGGAGTGCGGCTCGGAGAGACGGTTCTGGTCATCGGCATCGGAGGCGTCGGCTCGATGGTCACGCAGATTTGCAAGGCGTCAGGAACCCGCGTCATCGTGGCGGTTCTCGACGAGGAGAGGGGGCGAAGGGCGCTGGAGATGGGAGCCGACCATATCCTCTACTCCCGACACGTGAACGTCCCGGAAGCGGTACGCGAGCTCACGGCTGGGCTGGGCGCGGACTGTGTAATCGATGTCGTCGGCGTCGAAGAGACCTTCACCTACGGAATGGACACCCTCCGGCGCGGGGGGCGTCTCGTTCTCATCGGGTACACCCCGGAACGCTACCCGCTGAAAGGAGAGCAGTTAGACCAAAACGAATTGAACATCATCGGCACGCGAGGCGGCCGTCTGTCCGACCTGAACGGCATCGTCCGGCTCGTTGCCGAAGGCAGAATCAAATCTGTCGTTACAGACCTCTTCCCTCTGGAAGAGGCCAACGAGGCGCTCGCATTCCTTCGATCTGGCAGGGCGCTCGGCAGGGTCGTGTTGCTGACCCCGTCGGGACGAAAGGCGATGGGGCGGTAGCCATGCGGAAGGAGAGTTCATACTCCGCAAATAACCAACCTCAAGAAAGGTATTTCATAACATGGATAAACTCATCATTACCGTGACCTGCGACTCGACGATGTGTTGGCCCCGCAATCCCTATTGTCCGAAGCCTGCGGACACCAAAGCCGTCGCGGAAGAATACATCCGGTCTGTGAATGCCGGGGCGGCAATTGCCCACACGCACGGCTCGTACACGATTGACCAGAAGATTCAACCGGATGGACGCCAGTTGCAAGTTCCCATCATGGAGGGATGGCGCGACATCACCGAGCGGATACGCGCCGCGGGAAATCCGATTCTCCAATTCGGGCTTGCCAGCATTCGGCTGGAACAGAAAGTCGAACTGTGGAAGAAACTCCGTCCTGAGATGACTTCCATCAACTTCAACTCGCATGACGAGTTTTTTCAGCCGGATCCCAAGTACCCGCCGATCGCCTGTTACGCGGTTCACCCCATCAACGAACTCCGGCAGTATGCGCGTCTGGCAAACGAGCATCACGTCAAGCTGGAAGTGGAGTGCTTTAGCCCCGGTGGCTACTGGGCAGCCGGCAAGATTCGTGAGGGCAAGTTCTTCAACGACGATGGGACTTATCAAGAAGAGTACGGGCTTCTGCCGGACCCCATCTGGATAGAAATCCTGTTCGGCTGGACAGGGCAGGGCTGGATGCCTCCGACCGCGAGAGCGCTCACGTTCATGGTGGATCATCTGCCTCCGCGAGCGAATTATCACGTGAGTTGCCTGGGTCCGCAAGCGCACTGGACGCTCCTGACTCACGCGATTGCTCTTGGGGGGCATGTGCGTGTTGGATTTGAGGATTGCCCCTTCCTCGAAGATGGCGCTTACGCAAGGAGCAATGCCGAACTTGTCGAAAAGGTGGTCAAGATCGCCCGCGCTACGGGACGGGAGATCGCATCGCCCGACGAGGCGCGGAGGATTATCGGGCTTGCATCTAGTCAACCTCAGTAATATCCGGATCGCTCATATCCCGGCCGACAGAGACCAAAGACGATGCGGTTCAGAGCTCGCCTTGAGGTTGAGCGGTCAGGTCCCGGCCGGAAACCACCGGGCCTGCCGGAACCGGCTCATTGCTTCCGCTGCCCTATCGGCAGGTAGTGCTTCCCTGTCGGGCCGACGAAGATCTGGCGCGGGCGGCCGATCTTGAAATCCGGATCCTTCTGCAGCTCATCCCAGTGGGCGATCCACCCCGGCAGGCGGCCCATGGCGAAGAGCACCGTGAACATGTTGATCGGAATCTCGAGGGCCTGGTAGATGATCCCGGAATAAAAATCGACGTTGGGATACAAACGCCGCGACAGGAAATAGTCGTCTTTCAAGGCGATCTCTTCGAGCTTGACGGCGATCTCGAGCAGCTTGGTGCGCACCCCCAGCTTGTTCAGCACCTCGTAGCAGGCCTTGCGGATGATCTTGGCCCGGGGATCGTAGTTCTTGTAAACCCGGTGCCCGAAGCCCATGAGGCGGGCGGTGTCGTTTTTGGACTTGGCCTTCTCGACGAATGCTTCCACGCTCCCGCCGCCCTTTTCAATGCTTTCCAGCATCTCGAGGACCTTCTGGTTGGCGCCGCCGTGAAGCGGGCCCCAGAGAGCGTTAATGCCCGCCGAAATGGAGGCGAACAGGTTCGACAGCGAACTGCCGACCAGCCGTACCGTGCTGGTGGAGCAGTTCTGCTCGTGATCGGCGTGCAGGATCAGAAGCAGGTCGAGGGTTCGAGCGGCGACGGGGTCCGGCCTGTAATCCTCGCACGGGGTGGCGAACATCATACGGAGGAAATTGCTGGTGTAATCCAGCTTGTTGTCCGGGTAGATGAAAGGCTGCCCGATGGAGTGCTTGTAGGAAAATGCCGCAATGGTGGGAAATTTTGCCAGCAAGCGGATGATGGCACCATGCTCGGCTTCGGCTCCTCGAGGATCCAGCAGCTCGGGGTAAAAGGCCGAGAGCGCGGCAACCACAGCGGAGCAGACCGCCATGGGATGGGCATCCTTGGGGAAGCCCGTGTAGAACCGCTTGACGTCCTCGTGAAGCAGGGTGTGGGCCGTAATTTGCCTCAAAAAGCCTTTCAGCTCCGCGGGTTCCGGAAGCTTTCCCCAGATCAGCAAATAAGCGGTTTCAAGGAAGGTGGCCTTTTCGGCCAGCTCCTCGATGGGGATCCCCCGGTATTTCAATATCCCCTTCTCGCCGTCAATGAAGGTTATGGCGCTCTTGCATGAGGCCGTGTTGCCATAGCCGGGATCGAAGCTGACGAGGCCCACCTGCTGCCGCAATTTTGTAAAATCAATGGCCATTTCCCCTTCGGTGCCCTCGAGGACTGGGAACTCCGCCTCCTGCCCGTTCCATTTCAACAGCGCTTTCTGCACCCTGGCCGCTCCTTTCTGTAGGCTTTGAAACGTTCCCTATTGGGAACAGGTTGTCGCGATGGTTCGATGATCTAATAAGCAAAAGTCATTCCAATTTCCCCAGCCCATCACCCCACCACGAACCGCGCCGTGCTCCCCTTCTTTCCCGGCATCACCTCCAGGCGGGCGTCGATGCGCTCCTTCAGCTCCGGCACGTGGGAGATGATTCCGACCAGCCGGCCCCCCTTCTGCAGGTCGATGAGCGCCCGCAGCGCCAGTTCGAGCGACTCGGGATCGAGGGTGCCGAAGCCCTCGTCGATGAAGAGCGTCTCGAGGTACGTGCCGCCGGAGTAAGACTGCACGGCGTCGGCGAGGCCGAGGGCGAGGGACAGGGAGGCGAGGAAGCTCTCCCCCCCGGAGAGCGTCGCCACCCCGCGCGCCGTACCGGTGTAGGCGTCGAAGACCTCCAGGTCGAGGCCGAAGGCGGCGCGCTGATCGGCCCGCTCCAGGGCGCGCTGCAGGGTGAAGCGCCCGCGGCTCATGAGGCGCAGCCGCTCCGAGGCCGCGATCAGCACATCGTCGAGCATGGCCGCGAGGACGAAGCGCTGGAAGGTGATGCCTTGCGGATTCTTGCCGTTCGCCACCTCCGCGAGGCCGCCGACCGCCTGATAGCGCCGCTCCAGGGCCTCGAGCTGGCCCTGGTTCTTCTTCAACTCGTTCAGCCACTGATCGATCTGCTTGAGCTGCTCGAGGAGGGCCGCCTCGCGCTGGTGCAGCCCGGCGGTCTCCTCCTTGAGTTTCTTCTCCTCTCGCTCGAGGCCCTCCAGGTCGGGTGCGGCCAGGCCCCCGGCGGCCTCGCGAGCCCGCTGGGCGCGTTCGCCGGCGGCGTGGAGGTTCTGGAAGTAGCGCTGGATCGACTCCTCCAGCCGGGCGATCTCGGGCGGGCTCCGCCGCGCCGCCTCGTAGCTGGAGAAATCGGCGAAGCCGGCCTGCTCCCGCCTGGCATCGAAATCGGCGCGGGTCTGCGCCAGGCGCCTTTCCGCCTCCTCGGCCCGGCCTTTCGCCTCCCGGCAGGTGGCCTCGGAGGCGGCCAGGTCCTCGCCCGCCTTCTTCGCCTCTCGCTGGGCGGCTTGAAGCGCTTTTTCGAGACCCTCCGAGCGCTGCTCGGCCTGGCTCTTGGCCTGCGAGAGGGTTTCCAGGGAGCGCAGCCCCTCGGGAAGCTCCCCCTCGCGCTCCTCCAGCACCGCCTGGGCGCGCAGCGTCTCAGCCTCTTTTGCCTGGAGCCGGCCGCCGCTCTCTTCGAGGGACGATTTTTGCTGGATCTGCTCCCGCTTCAGCCGCTCGATTTCAATTTTGCTGGAGGCCGCCGAGACCAGGGCCTCCTCCGCTGCCTTGACCGCGCCCTCGAGCTCGCGAACCTGCCGCTCCAGGGCCGCCAGGTCCGCCGCCGCGGCCGCGCCGAGGCTTTGCTCCAGCGCCGCGGCTTCCGCCAGCAGGCGGTCCAGCCTGGTTTGCAGCTCCTGCGGGGCCCGGCGCCGCGCCTCGCGGTCGGACTCGAGCGCCGCCAGCTCCTCTTCCCCTTTTTTCAGGGCCGCCTCGCTGGGGAGGTCCTGGCCGCCGGCGGCAGGGGCCGGGTGGTGGGGGGAGCCGCAGACCGGGCAGGGCTTGCCGGCTTCGAGCTGCCGGGCGAGGATCGCCGCCTGGCCTTCCTCCCAGGCGCGCTTGAGGAGCTCGAGGCGCCCGCGCGCCTCCCGGAAGGCCCGCTCCGCCGCCTCTTCCCGGCTTCTG
This sequence comes from Planctomycetota bacterium, assembly GCA_016209605.1. Classification (GTDB taxonomy): domain Bacteria; phylum Planctomycetota; class UBA8108; order UBA8108; family JACQVS01; genus JACQVS01. The sequence goes on along the minus strand of JACQVS010000271.1, from coordinate 3,873 downwards.
GCCGCGGCCAGCTTTTCCTGGGCCGGCTTCAGCTCGCCCCGCGCCTCCTCCAGGCGCCGGCGCAGGCCGAGGCGCCTCCTGGCCTCCTCGAGGGCCGCTTTATGCGACTCGAGCCCGAGGGCCGTCTTTTCGGCCTGGACCAGCTCGGCCTTCTTCTTCTCGAGGCCGACCTCGCCGTCGAGCAGCGCCTTCTGGGCGCGGTCGCGGTCCTCGGCCAGCTGCCGGACGCTCGCTTCCAGTTCGCGGCAGGAAGCCCTCAGCCGCTCGAGGTCGCCGGCCTTGGCGGCAAGCTCCTCCAGGCGATGGATCTCGCGCCGGGCCTCCTCGCGCTCCTTCGTCCGGATTTCTTCGCCGGCGAGCCGTTCGCCGGCCTTCCGCTTCTCCTGGCGGAGCTCTTCCCGGCCCCCCTCCAATTTTTCGAGGCGGCCGGCGGCGTCCCTCGCCTCCTCGGCGCGATACTTGAGGTTGGCCTCGGCTTCCAGGAGCAGGCTTGCCTGGCGGGCCCGCTCCAGCTCCTTTCTCGCCGCCTCGAACTCGCCGCGGTGCTTCTCCAGGGCCTGGAGCGCCAGGAGCGCTTCATCGCGCTCGCGGATCTTTTCGAGGACTTGCCGAGCCTGGAGCACGCGGTGGTGGACCTCGAGCTCCCTGGCCTCGAGGGCCTGGCGCTGGCCGCGGCTCGAGTCGAGGAGGCCGCTCTTCTCGAGCTTGCGGGCCTCGATCTCCTCCACCGCCTTCGCGGCCGCCTGCTCGAGAAGGATCTGCCGGCGGCGCTCTGCATCCTTCAACTGGTCGCTGACCTCCCGGGCCGACTCCTTGAGGGCTTCTTCGATGCGGCGGTAAGCGGCGGCCTGGAAGAGCACCTCCAGGATCTCCTGCCGCTCCTTCGAGCTGGCGGTGAGGAGCTGCCGGAACTCCCCCTGGGGGATGAGGATCACCTGGCGGAACTGGTCGCTGTGCAGGCCGATCAGGCGCTCGACCGCCTCGGTGACCTTGTCCCACCGGCTGGCCACGACGGTCCCATCGGCCTGCCCCTCGGCAGCTCCGGTGCGACGCCAGAGGGTGGCCTGGGCCGGCAGCGCCGTCATCCCCGGACCGCGTTTCTTGGGCCTCTCCTGCTCGGGGGCGCGATGCACCCGGTAGACCTCGTTCCCCAGGGCGAAGTCGAAGGTGACCGCGGTGGGGAGGTTCGGATCGGCGAGATCGCTGCGCAGGGCCTTGGCCTGCCGCTCGAGCCCCGACGAGACGCCGTACAGCGCGAAGCAGAGGGCGTCGAGAAGGGTGGTCTTCCCCGCCCCGGTGGCGCCGTGAATCAGGAAGAAGGAACGGCCGTTGAGCTGGCTGAAGTCGACCACCTGCTCGCCGGCGTAGGGGCCGAAAGCGGAGAGCTGCAAGCGGAGGGGCCTCATGGCACCGCCTCCCTCTCCGCGCGATAGAGGGCGCTGACCACTTCCTCGTAGATCGTGGCCTGCTCCGGCGCCAGCGGGCCGCCGGTGACCTCGCGGTAGAAGGCGGAGAAGAGGTCGGCATCGCTCAACTGGCGGCGGTTGAGGCTGGAGCCGCCGGAGGAGGCCGCCGCCCTCAAGGCGGGGCGCGAGAGCTGGAGGGCGTTCGGGTAGACGTCGCGGATCTTTCCCATGGCATCGAGAATGGCGCCGCGGTCGAGGAGGGTCACCTGGAGATAGTCGTGGCGGCGCGGATCGCCGGCGGCGTTCTTGAGAATGTCCTGCAGGCAGCCTTCCAGGCAGCGCAGGTCGCGCTTGGGGGCGAGCGGGATCTTCTCCACCCGGCAGCGCCCCTCGGCATCCATTTCCACCAGGTGGACGCTTTTCGAGTCCCGGGCTTCGGAGAAGGAGTACTTGAGGATGGAGCCAGAGTAGTGGATGGTGTCGCTTCCCACCGCCTGCGGGCGGTGCAGGTGGCCCAGGGCGGTGTAGTGGAAGCCGCCGAAGCAGCACGCCTCGACCGTGGCGGCGCCGCCGACCGAGAGCGGCCGCTCCGACTCGCTCTCCAGGCCGCCGCTCACGAAGGCGTGGCCGATGGCGACGGCTCTCCGGCCGGCGGGGTGGACCTGCCGGACCGCCTCGACCAGCGCCTCCATGGCCCCCTGGGCATCGGCGACCGAGTCGCGCTGGAGCCGCTCGCGCGCCACCGCCGGCTCGGCGTAGGGGAGCGGGTAGAAACAAACCGGCCCGGCGCGGTCCTCGAGGATGAGCGGGGCGAACGCCTGAGGCAGCGCGCCGTGGACGTGCAGGCCTTGCGCGGCGAGGAGGCGCGAGGCGAAGCCGAGGCGGTCGGGGCTGTCGTGGTTGCCGGCGATGAGGATCACCGGCACCTTCAAGCCGAGGACGATGCGGGAGAGGACCTCATCGAGAAGGTTCACAGCCTCCGGCGGCGGCACGGCGCGGTCGTAGATGTCGCCGGCGACGATGAGGAGATCCGGCCGGGCCTCGCGGAGGATGCCGATGAGCTGATCGAGAATGTAGGCCTGGTCCTCGGTAAGGTGAACGCCGTGGAAGAGCCGGCCCAGATGCCAGTCGGCGGTATGGATCCACCGCATTTTTATCGTGCTCCCTCTTCACTCTTTTCCGGCTGAGAGATGGTGTGGTAGAAAGACCTGAAACGCGCTCTGAATCAGTTCTCTCAAAAATAATCGGGTCCGCCTGGCAATGCAATTTTTTTATGGGCTGATACTGGTCGTGTCCCCCGCTTGCTCCTGTGACCGTGACGTGCTAGAATCAAATGCGGTGATGATCATGAGACCGACTCTGAGCACTTACATTGATAGCGCCTTGGCTCGCGCGGTTTACGATAAATTGAAAGACGGCACCTTCGCCGGCAAGATTCCCGGCTGCAAGGGCGTCATTGCGTTTGCAGATACACTGTCTGGTTGCCAGCGCGAACTTCGCGCCACGCTAGAAGATTGGATATTGCTCGGGTTACAATTTGGGCATCCACTTCCTGTGATTGAAGGCCTAGATCTGAATCGCCGATCAAAAGGCAAACGCCGTGCTGTCGCCGTGTAAACGCCGTCGTTTCATCCGACGATTGCGCTCTCTGGGTTTTGATGGTCCATTTTCCGGCGGGCGTCACCAGTTCATGACTTTTGGCAATCACCGGCTTGCAATACCCACTGTTTTTTTGCACATTTTTTACCGTTTGCGGTAAAAAATGTGCAAAAGGACATTTCCCATGTCAGTCAAAGCATATTTTCTGGGCTGGTTCTCCCTGCCGATTTTGAGCATGACCTTTGGGCTTTTCGGCTGCGCCCAGCCGATAAAGGGGCTGTGGCCGCCGCGGGCAGGCGAACTGGCCTTCCGCATCCTGGTATCGGTGGATAGCTGGCACAGCGTCATCGGTCTCTGGCCGGAGAACGATCGGCGCGGCGAGCGGATGGCGGACCTCGAGGAGTGGGGCTATGCCGAGAAAGGCTACTATCTCGAGGGGGACACCGGCTGCTCCGGCACTTGCCGGGCGCTCTTCGTCCCCAGCACCGCCGTGGTGCAGGTGACCCGCGCCGGCCGGCCGTGGAGCGAGCGCACGCCGCAGCCGCCCGGCAGGAACTGGTCCTTCGAGCTGAGCGAACGGGGCTACCGGAGCCTGCGGGAGCATCTGGAGAAGGAGCGGATCCCCGAGCCGATCGTCGCCCGGACGGGGCCTTCGGAATGGTATCTGGCGGCGGCCGACTACCACCTCTTCCATCACTGCCATCACTGGACCGCGCGAGCGCTGCGCGCCGCCGGCCTGCCGGTGTGGTCCTTTTACGCCCCCTTCAGGTGGAGCTTCGAGGCCCAGCTTGACCGCGCTGAAAAATTCGGTAAGGTGGTTCAAAAGATTTCAAAAGAAGAAGAATAAAAACCGCCAAGACGCCAAGAG
>JACQVS010000274.1 GCA_016209605.1 Planctomycetota bacterium | reverse complement strand
GAAGAGAAGGGCGGCTCCCGGAAGGGAAGCCCCGTCGAGGAGGGCCGGGCTTGAGCCGTCCTGAAGCCGCCGTCCAGGTCGAGCAGCTCTGGAAGCGCTACGGCTACCGCCAGGCCCTGCGCGGCCTCCAGCTCGAGATTCCGGCGGAATGCTCCTTCGCCATCTTCGGCCCCAACGGCGCCGGCAAGTCGACGCTGCTCAAGATCCTCGCGACGCGCGTCCAGCCGACCAGCGGCCGGGCGCGGGTCTTTGGCCTCGATCTGCGCCGCCAGCCCCTCGAGGCCCGCCGGCGGATCGGCACGGTCTTTCACGAGAGCTGCCTGCGCGGCGACCTCACCTTGAACGAGAACCTGCGCTACTACGCCAGCCTTTTCGAGGTCAAAGAAGGCTGGAGCCGGGTCGAGGGCCTGGTGGCGCGCCTGGGGCTCTCCAGCCGCCGCCACGAGCCGGTGCGCGGCTTCAGCCAGGGGATGATGAAGCGCGCCACCCTCATCCGCAGCCTGCTCCACGATCCTCGGCTTTGGCTCCTCGACGAGCCCTTCGCCGGCCTCGATCCCGACGGCCAGGCGCTGCTCGAGGAGCTGATCCAGGAGGAGCGCCGGGCCGGGCGGACGGTGGTGTTCGTCATCCACGACGTGGCCGTGGGGCTCCGCCTGGCGGACGATGCGGCGCTGCTCGAGAACGGGGACGTGGCGGCGCGCGGGGTGGAAAACCTCAAGGCCCGCTTCGCCGGCCGTTCGACGGGCCATCCTCGGGGAAGCGGCCCCGGCGGGACGCCGGAAAAATTCCCGCCGGGCGGGGAGCGTTGAAGGTGTCGCATTTACGCGTCTTCTTCTGCCTCATCCGCTGGGACCTGGCGGTCGAGTGGCGCCGGCGCGAGACCACCCTCAACATGTGCCTCTTCGCGCTGCTCCTCCTCTTCATCGGCAGCTACTCGGTGGCCAGCCGAACCGAGCTGCAGCGGGAATTCGGCTCGATCTTTTTCTGGATGGTGGTGCTCTTCGCCGGCACGGTGGGCCTCTCGAGGGCCTTCCTGCACGAGCGGGAGAACGCCGCCTTGACGGGAGTTCTGGTGGCGCCGGTGGACGCCGGGGTGCTTTATCTCGCCAAGGTGGCCGCCACCTGGATTTACGTCATGGCCATGGAGCTGCTCGTCTTCGGCGCGTACCTCATCCTCTTCAGCTTCGACCGCTACGACCGGCTGGGGATTCTCCTTGCAGTGATGGGGGCTTTTACGCTAGCCTATGTGGGCGCAGGAATGGTGCTCGCTGCCATGACCACCGGCTTGCGCGGCGGGGAGCTGATCTTGCGAGTGCTCCTCTTCCCGCTCATGGTGCCGGCGGTCATCGCGGCGCTGGAGGCGGGGGAGAGCATCTTCAAGGAACCGCCGCCGGGGGAGAGCCCGCTCTCCCCGGCGCTGTGCGCCGTGGCGCTCCTCTGCTTCGGAGCCATTTACCTGGCGAGCGGCTTCCTCCTCTTCCCGAAGGTGGTGGAGGAGTGAAAGCCCGGCGATGCAAGTTTTGAGATCTTGAAAGGACCGAAATGAAACCTTCGAACTGGCTGGCTTTCCTGCCCCTGCCGGCGCACCTCGTCCTCGGCTGGGCCCTGGTGCTCGCCACCCTGTACCTGGTCTGCTTCGCGGTGCCCATGCAGGAAGAGACCTTGCAGGAGAGCTACCTGATCTTTTACTTCCACTTCCCCTCGGCCATCTCCTGCCTGGTGCTTTTCGTGATCGCCGGCCTGGTTTGCATCTACCAGCTCAGCACCGGCTCTCAGCGCGCCGACCTCGCCGCCGCGAGCGCCGTCGAGGTGGGGCTCCTGGGCTGCACCATCACGCTGGTTACCGGCATGGTGTGGGCCAAGGCGGCCTGGGGGAAGCCGTGGATCTGGCACGACAAGCGCCTCCTGACCGTGGCCATCATGTGGTTCACGTACCTCGGCTACTACCTCTTCCGCATGGCGGTGGAGAACCCGGTGCAGCGGGCCCGTTACTCGGCGGTGCTGGGAGTGCTCTTCGCGATCAACGTGCCGCTCGTCTGGTTCGCCATCCGCTTGTTCGGGCAGGTCTCGCACCCCATGACCATCAACCTCCAGAGCCCGTTCATGAAGTCGACCCAGTGGTTCGGCGCCCTGGCGTTTTTCATCCTCTATCTCGCCTTCTGGCGCCTCCGCTACCGGGCGCTGGCGCTGAAGAGCGATGCCGAGTGGCTGGAGGAGACGGTGTTTTCCCAGCCCGGCAGGTGATGCATTGCAATAAGGATCTTGACCATCATGAGCTCATACCTTCTCGCAACCATTGCAGTATCCCTGATCGGCCAGGCGGCGGATCAAGCTGCCGCCCCCCCGCCCTCTGCCGCGCCCGACTTCCGCTTCCACGTCTGGCTGGCTTACGGCCTTGTGCTGGTGCTACTCGCCCTCTTCACCCTCTGGACGGTGGCGCAGATCCGCGGCGCCACCCGGAAGCTCGACCACTTGAAGGACGTGGTGGAGAAAAACAGCCCCGGGGCCAGGCAGGGCTGAGCACCGGTGCTTGGACGGGGCCCGTCGTGTCCTCCGTCCAGTCGGAGGGATTGAAGCCGCCAACCATTGAGGATCTTGACGCTCCAACCTCCAATCCTAACGGCAACGATGATGTAGCAAGGGCATTGCGGGGCCAGGGCTTTGAAAAAATGTTGAAGAAGGAACACAAGGAGGCGGAAAAACTATTCAACAAGTCAGATTCGGCGGTAAAGATAGATGCTTGGAATAACAAGATAAATAAGATCAGGACCGACATTTCCAGTTGGAGAAAAAACTTCGAGCCGCCATTCGAAAAGATCAAGAATGAATGGAAGCAGGAAATCAATTAGGTGCAGTTTTAACCTTCAGGGTATTGCTCATCAGGATAGTACCTGTTCAGGAATTTTTCCAGACGGTCAGGCATTTCTTTGAAGTGAGGATTCTTGGCTGCAAACCAGGCTGCCCACTTTTTCATATAGGAAATATCCAGCTTGAGCTGATGGCGCTGGAAGATGCTTTCGATAGTTCAGTTTCCAATCTTCTCTAAAATCGCGTCGATGAAACTCTGGTCAAAATCGTCTGCCGGCTTCCCGCTGAGCAGGATAGCAAGCGTTGGACCCGGAAGAGGTTTGGGGGGCAAGGGGGGAAGCTGCAACTCTTCGCTGGCTTCCAGGATCTCAGGCTCCAGGTTAAGGATCGCTTCCAGATCCTCCGCGGCGCTTTCAGGAGTAAGAGACTGAAGATAAGATAGTCTCGCCTTTTCATTAGCCTTGGCAAATTCTACGGGATTTGTAACGAAGTCATTGATCATGACTAAATTTTAAGACTGTTTTTAAGCGGTTGCGAGCCTTTTTTGATGTAAGGGCGTTGGTTGTTTTTCGTCCGCAGCCTCAAGAGGCATATCCAGGATCCTCTGCTGGACAGCATGGCCATGCGGTCCTGGGATGAGGGCTCAAGCGCTACCTGACCACTGAAAGCCTTGATCAGCGTCCATGAACCCAGCCGGGCCTTGCTGGAGGCGCAGTATTTTCACCATCATGTGAGTCTGAGCCAGATGCTTTAAAGTTGGTTGCCTTGAGAACCATCTTTCGGTAAGCTTTCTTGATTCTGCCGGATGGGCCGGCGCCTGAGTTTATGCCAGGAAGGGGAGTTTTTCGTTGCGGATCGGCGGCTATCGCGTCCAGACGGTCTTGACCAGCACCTTCCGCCTTGACGGCGGGGCGATGTTCGGCTCGGTCCCCAGGGTGCTCTGGGAGAAGGAGCGGGCGGCGGATGAGAAAAACCGCATCGAGCTGGCCACCCGATCGCTCTATATCGAGGAGGCGGAGCGGCCGGCCTCCAATCGACCAGCCTCCCTCCCGCCGGCCGCCGCCCGACCCCGGCGCATTCTGGTCGACGCCGGCAACGGCGACAAGTTTGACGCCAAGGGGGTGGAGATGTTCCGCGTCGAGGCCCGGCCGATCGCCTCCTGGGGAGTGCCGGTGGAGGAGCTGACCGATGTCTTCTTGACCCACCTCCACTTCGACCACGCCGGCGGCATGGTGCGCCGCGATCCCGGCGGCGCCCTGGCGCTCAATTTTCCGCATGCGGCGGTCCATCTCCAGAAGGCCAACTGGGAGAACGCCCGCGCGCCCTGGGATCGGGAGAAGGCCAGCTACATGAAGGAGAACATCGAGCCCCTGGCGGCGGCGAAGCTGAACCTCCTCGACGGGGAGCGGGAAATCCTCCCCGGCATCCGCGCCGGCGTGGCGAACGGCCACACCCGCGGCCTGCAGTGGCTCCTGGTGGGGGAGGGGCGCGGCTCCATCGCCTACCCCGCCGATTTGATCCCCACCGCGAGCCATCTCCATCTCCCCTGGATCATGGGATACGATCGCTGCGCCGAGACTACCTTCGAGGAGAAGCGCGCCTTCCTCCGCCGCGCCGTGGAGGAGCGCTGGGTGGTGGTCTTCGAGCACGATCCCAGGATCGCCGCCGCCACGGTCAAGGTGGACGACCGCGGGCGCTTCGTGCTGGATGAAGTGGTGGATTTGTGATAGTAGGATCTGCCGGTGCCGTCAATTGTTAATTTAATGGTAGATGGAACCAAGGAGGAACCGAAAGATATGGATAGAGCTGTTCAATCATCAAGGCATATCGTCAAGGATTTGGTCTGGCCTGCATCGGCCATGCTCAGAGGCATTTGCATCGGCCTGCTGGCGCTGGCCTGGACCCGGATGGAGGCCTGGGCGCAGAGCGAGGAGGCCGCGCTCACCGCCTGGAAGGCCGACATCAAGAAGAAGGAACAGGCGATAGGAAAGAGGTTCGTCGAGACGCCCAAGGGCAAGTCCTACGAGGCCGCCGTTCCCGACACTCTCGACCTCGCGGATCGCGCCAGGCTGGGCATCAACTGCCTCACCGGCGCGCTCGATCCCGACTATGGCTACGAGCTGTATTTCATCGTCCAGTTCAAAGCCAATCCGCCGTTCATGGTTCATGAAGCCAGCGGGCTGCCAACCAACAATCCCAAGTTCGCCGAGTCGATGCCGATGATGCGGTTGATGAGCGGCAGCGACCAGAACCTCGACATCGAACGCGGGATGCTGGAGCGCACCCTGGCGCTGGTGCATACCGATGGCCTCTACTATGCCCCGATCATCGGCCGCCCCTGGCACCAGACCTGGCACAAAGCCGATGAGGACTTCGCCAACGTCTACGGCAACGCCCGCCAGCTGCTCGCCTTCCTCGCCTGGTATCAATACGACGGCAATCCGATGTGGCTGGAGTACGCGAAAGGGATCGTGAGCGGCCTGAAGAGGATCGCCCGCATCGAAGGCGACAAGGCCTACTTCCCGGACCCCAGAATCGGAGAATCCTTCAGCTATCCGAAGTCCGGCTATCCTGCCAACCTGCCGGAGCCGACCGATATCGGTTTCTCGATCCACATGTATTTCTCCGGGGTGATGCGCGGGTTCGCAAAATACGCCGCCATGACCGGGGACCAGGATACTCTCGAGTTCACCCGGAAGCTGGTCAACTTCGTCCACCAGCCGAAGATGTGGGGGGCGGCCGTCCAGCCGGCCGGGGTCACCAGCGCGGAAAGGGGGCATCTCTCAGGCCATTTCCACGCCCACGTCGCCTCCCTCCGAGGCCTGCTCGAATATGCCATCGTTGCCAGCGACGCCGGCTTGAAGGAGTTCGCGCGCAACGGCTACGAATTCGCCCGCAATTTCGGCATATCCGATATCGGCTGGTTCCCGGAAGGAGCGGCGACCGGACAGCACTGCGAAGCCTGCTGCATTGCCGACATGGTTGGCCTTGCGGTGAAGCTCTGCGATGCCGGGGTCGGAGACTACTGGGAGGACGTGGACCGCTACACCAGAAACCAGCTCGTCGAGCAGCAATTCGTCAGCGCCGAGCTCCTCAGGAAAGCCGCCGAATCCTCAGCGCTTCGCAAGGCCAGCCCTCCGAGGGAGACTGACGACCGGGTCATCGAGCGCAACATCGGCGGGTTCGCGGGGCATGGCGACATCGCCGTTCTTCCAAACTCCTGGATCATGCACTGCTGCACTGGCAACGCCACCCAGGCCCTCTACTACGCCTGGGAAGGCATCGTCAGGAAGAGCGGCCAGGACTCGGTCCAGATCAATTTGCTCCTCAACCGCGCCTCTCCCTGGGTGGATATAGACAGCTACCTTCCCTATGAAGGCAGAGTCGTCATCACCAACAAGACGGCAAGAAGAGCAGCCGTGAGAATACCGAACTGGGCATCCCGATCGGCCGTGCGAGTCGCCGTGGGATCCCAGCAGGTTGAGCCGCTGTGGGTCGGCAACTACATGGTTCTTGAGAAGCTCCTGCCGGAACAGAAGATCGAGATCGCGTTCCCGGTTGTGGAGAGGTCCGTCGCCGCGACGCTGGAAGGAGTCACCTACAAGCTGAATTTCCGCGGCAATACCCTGATCGACTACTCGATCATCGGAACAGCGGCGAACTCCGGAATCCGTGGCGGCAAACTGGCCTTGGATGGCAGCAGGCTTGCCGTGGTCGAGGGTGTTAAAGCCAAGGAGGCCAAGGTCACCGTCGATGCCAGGAGTAATGCTGAAGCCGGTATAGTGCTTCGATATAAAGATCCGGGCAACTTTCTCCTGGCCCATTACAATGGCCAATCCATCTACTTCCATGAAGTGGCCGGCGGAGGTTTCGGCGGCGCGTTGAACAGCGTCCCTGTCTCCGGGCTCGGCGAGAACATCAAGCTGTCGGCAGAGGTTGCTGGACCGGAGGTGTCGATGGCGTTGACGGATGGCAACAAGACCTTCACCACGAAACACACCATCGCGAATTTGACCGATGCCCCAGTCATCGGCCTGTTCCACAACAACGCGCCGGCCCAGTTGTTTGATAGCTTCCGGGCGGCCGACCTGCAAGGCAACGCCTTGTTCGAGGATGCCTTTGCCGGGCCGGACGGCACGCCGAAGGGCTGGAAGGTGGTAAACTGGAGCGCGCCGTCAAGCGTTAGCGGCAACGATTACCCGATCTACCAGCGTGCCGCGATGCGCTCAAGTAAGGCGCCCATGGTCACCAAGACGCGTTATGTCCTGGACAAGCATATAGAACAGTAAAACCTGGCTTCCATGAAGACCATTGCGATGGTAAAAAAAGTGACGGCCATCCCCTCGAGGAGGCCAAGGGGGGGGAGCAAAGCCTCCGGCCCCAAGAAGCGGGGGCCGGGGCGGGAGAGCGAGGAAGCGCTGCGTGCGCGGGCGCTGGAGATTGTCCGTCGCCTTTACCGGGCCTACCCCGATGCCAGATGCGCCCTCCAGCACCGGAGCGCCCTCGAGCTTCTGGTGGCGACCATCCTCTCGGCGCAGTGCACCGATGCGCGCGTCAACCTCGTCACCAGGGAGCTCTTCCAGAAGTACCGCGGCGCCGAGGACTACGCCAAGGCGCCGCTTCCGGAGCTTGAGGAGGCTATCCGCTCGACCGGCTTTTTTCGGGCCAAGGCCAAGTCGATTAAAAGCTGCTGCCAGGAGATCTGCGAGCGGCACGGCGGCCAGGTGCCTTCGACCCTGGAGGAGTTGACCCGGCTGCGCGGCGTGGGGCGGAAGACGGCCAACGTCATCCTCGGCAACGCCTTCGGCGTTCCGGGGATCGTGGTCGACACCCACGTGAAGCGGCTGGCGGGGCGCCTGGGGCTGACGCGCAACCAGGATCCGGTCAAGATCGAGTTCGATCTCATGCCGGTCATTCCCCGGAAAGACTGGACTTACTTCTCCCACGCCCTGATCTTCCACGGCCGGCGCATCTGCAAGGCCAGGAAGCCTGACTGCCCCAAGTGCCCGCTGGCGGAGGTGTGCCCCTCCAGAGTATAATCCCATTCTTTTTTAGGCCGCTTTTTCGAACTGCTTTACGAGCGATTCCTGTCCTCGGAGAAGAAGAAGATGGCTGAAAAGGTGATCATCATCGGCTCGGGGCCGGCGGGATTGACGGCGGCGATTTACACCGCCCGCGCCAACCTGCGCCCCCTCTGCTTCACCGGCATGCTGCCGGGCGGGCAGCTCATGCTGACGACGGAAGTGGAGAACTATCCGGGCTTCCCCCACGGCCGCATGGGTCCGGAGCTGATGGCCGACTTCCGCGCTCAGGCGGAGCGCTTCGGCGCGAGCATGAAGGACACCAGGGTGAACCGGGTCGATTTCACGCGCCCGCCGTTCCGGGTCTGGGCCGATGGCGAAGAGGACCCCTTTGAAGCCAAGGCAGTGATCATTTCCACCGGGGCCTCGTCGCGCATGCTCAATCTGCCGGGCGAGAACGAGCTGATCGGCCGCGGCCTCTCCACTTGCGCCACCTGCGACGGTTTCTTCTTCCGCGGCAAGGAAATCGCCGTGGTGGGCGGCGGCGACTCGGCGATGGAGGAAGCGACCTTCCTCACCAAGTTCGCCTCAAGGGTGACCGTCATCCACCGGCGCGACTCCTTGAGAGCTTCAAAGATCCTGCAGGACCGCGCCCGCGCCAATCCCAAGATCGCCTTCCGCTGGAACTCGATTCCCGTCGCCTACAAGCAGGAGGGCGGCCGGCTCAAGGGGGTGCGGCTTGTGGACACGGCGGCGGGGAAGGAGTCGGACCTGGCCCTGGATGGGCTGTTTATCGCCATTGGCCACATTCCCAACACCGAGATCTTCAAAGGTCTCATCGACCTGGATGAGAACGGTTACATCAAGGTGGTGCCGGGGACTTCCCGGACCCATCGCGAAGGCGTTTTCGCTTGCGGCGACTGCCAGGATCACGTCTACCGCCAGGCGGTGACCGCGGCCGGAACGGGCTGCATGGCGGCAATCGACTGCGAACGCTGGCTGGCGGCGAAAGGAGAATGATCCATGGGACTGGAAGAGCATCGCCGGAATGCCGCGGCGCGAGTCAGCGCCGGCATCATCACGGTCAGCGACACGCGCAGTCTGGAGACGGACGGCAGCGGGCTGGAGATCGAGCGCCTGCTGAAGCAGGCCGGGCATTCGCCGGTCTGCCGGACGGTGGTTCCGGATGAGCCGGCCTTGATCGCGATGGAGCTGCGCCGGCAGCTGAGCGCGAGCGACATCGAAGCCATCATCTTGAACGGAGGCACCGGCCTGGCGGCGCGCGACGGCACCGTGGAGGTGGTGCGTCATTTCCTGGATCGCGAGATTCCGGGGTTCGGCGAGCTGTTCCGATACTTGAGCCACCAGGAGATCGGCTCGGCGGCGATGCTGAGCCGCGCCGTGGCGGGGATTGCCGCCGGCAAGGCGGTGTTCAGCCTGCCGGGCTCCCCGAACGCGGTGGCGCTGGCCATGGAAAAGCTCATTCTTCCGGAGCTCGGCCACATCCTCGGAGAGCTGGGCAAGGGATGCTGTCGAGACTGTTGAGATGGCGGACCCCCCTGTAGCCACCGTCGGCTTTTCCACGTTTTACCTCTTTGCCACGGCCCTTTCAGCCGGCATTGCCGGCCTTCTGCCCCTCGTTCCCATCCGGCTCATCGGCCGGAAATTCTTCATCCTCATGAGCCTGGTGGCGGTGGTTTTTTACGCTCTGGCCGTGGCCGCCCGCGGCCTCGACATCCCCGCCTTTCACCTGGCGGCCGCCGGCCTGCTCATCCTCTTCAACATCTTTGTCTCGCCCGCTGGCGGCCCGCGGTCGTTGACCCTTCTCCTCCTCGCCGGCGCTGGCGGGATCGGTGGATTGATCGCCGACGCCTGGCGTTATCCGGCGGCCATCCCGGTGGCGGGCTGGCCGACGGCCTGGCTGGCCGCCGGCTTCCTCTCCTCCGGCGCCCTCCTCGGAGGAGCGCTGGTGGCCATGGTTCTGGGCCACTGGTATCTGGTGGCGCGCCAGCTCTCCTTCGATGCGCTCCGCCGCGTCACTCTCTTCCTCTTGATCGCCCTCGCGGCCCGCCTGGCCGTGGCCATCGCCGGCGGGATCTTCCAGAGAGAGCTGTGGGGCGAGCTCTGGGAGAAAGCGGGCGGCATGACCGGCTTTCTCGTCTCCCACGGCGTCTTCGCCGGCACCCGAGCCCTCTTCGGATTCATCCTGCCGGCGATCCTCTCCTGGATGGTGTGGGAGTGCGTCAAGATCCGCTCCAACCAGTCGGCCACCGGGATCCTCTACGTGGTGCTGGCCTTCGTGCTGATCGGCGAGATCATCGCCAAGCACCTCCTGGTCTCGAGCCGGCTGCTCATTTGATGTATATCCAGAGTTTCTCAGCAATGCAGGCGGGTGCTATAATAGTGGCGGCTTCATATTCCCAGTCAACCAGGAAGCGGTGATGTAATGTCTACGGCAACGGAAACGAGAATGACCAGCCAAGCGGTTCCAGGAAACCTCACGGCCTCGCTCCACCTCGCTTGCCCGCGCTGCGGCCGTTTCTTCATGCTGCCGGTGGCCCGCCGGGAGGCGGCCGCCGCCGCCGTGGAGAAGCCGTCCTTCCCCTGCGACCAGTGCGGCGGCACCATCCAGCTGGCCTCGGAGCTGCCCGACCCCTCCAATCCGGTCGATCGGTGCGTGGTTTGCGGCAACCAGGAGTTTTTCTCGCAGAAAGACTTTAACCGGCTGCTGGGATTCTGGTTCGTCGTCGTCACCGCCCTCATCACGTTCCTGGTAATGCTGCTGACCGACCACTACTGGGGCCTGGCCGTTCTCCTCCTGGTGACCATGGCCGACTGGCTGATTTACCGGAAGGTCAAGCAGGTGTCCGTTTGCTATCTTTGTTATACGATTTACCGGGATTTTCCTCCCCATCCCCGGCACCGGCCTTTTTACCTGGGAGAAGAGGAACGGTTCAAGAAGCTGAGACAAGCTTGGATCAAAACCCATTGAGGTCCTAAGGCGGGCTGCGCGCTTCGCGCTCCGCCCGCAACCCAATAATAACCGCAAAGACGCAAAGGACGCCAAGTTAAGACGCAAAGCGAATTGGAGAGCGGTCCTGGGACGCCAAGACATCTCCGCAGCCTGCGAAGAAGTTTTGATGATAGAGTCTAATAGACGGTAGAGCATGAAACGGCCATCGATACCTCCGGAAGCTCCGATCTTTCCACTGCCCAACTGCGTCCTCTTTCCCAAGGTCTTCCTGCCGCTGCGGATTTTCGAGCCCCGCTACAAGGACATGCTGAAGGCGGCGCTGGACGGCCAGGGCTGGATCGCCGTGGCGCTGTACCGCTCGGAGAAGGAGCTCGATCCCCAGGGCTTCCCCAACATCTACCCGATTGCCGGCCTGGGGCGGGTGGTGGATTATCAGAAGGCCGCCGATGGCACTTACAAGATGGTGCTGCTGGGCGAGTGCCGGGTCGAGCTGCGAGGCTGGGCGCAGGTGAAGCCATATCCCGTCAGCAAGCTGGCCTTCTTCAAGGAGACCGAGCCGGAGCCGGGGGTGCGCGACTCCATCCGCGTCCGCCTCCGCACCCGCGTCAAGGATTTCATCCGCAAGTCGGTGGATGCGCAGGTCCTGACCATCCTCCATCAAACCATCACCGAGTGCGAGGAGATCGGGCCGCTGGTCGACTCCATTGCCTACCATTTCCTCAGCAACGTGATCGAGAAGCAGCGCCTGCTCGAGATCGGCGATGCGGAGAAGCGCGAGCAGCTCCTCCTCGACCTCCTGGCGCGCGAGAAGTACGGTGAGGGGCACGCCGGATTGTTGAATCAGGAGGCCTGACCAGGAGCATTCGCCCCCTATCCGGAGCTATCAAGTCCGGCCGGAGCTATCAAGCCCGTTTGATGAACCGTTGAGAAAGGTGGAACCATGAATATCTTCGATCCTCATTGCCACATGATCTCGCGAGTGACCGATGATTACGAGCGCATGGCGCTCTGCGGCATCCGCGCCATCGTCGAGCCGGCCTTCTGGCTGGGCGAGCCTCGCAAGCACGCCGGCACGTATTACGATTACTTCGACCACATATGCAACTTCGAGCGCCAGCGCGCGGCGCAATACCTCATCGACCACTACGCCACCATCGCCGTCAATCCGCGGGAATCGAACCACGTCGAGCTGAGGAACCAGGTGCTCAAGGAGATGCCGAAGTGGCTGTCCCGCCCCTCGGTGGTGGCGGTAGGAGAGATCGGCTTCGACGACCTCACCGCCGCGGAGGATGAGTCCATCCGCAAGCAGTTCGAGATCGCCCGCCAGGCGAACCTGCCCGTCCTGGTGCACACCCCTCACGTCAACAAGCTCCAGGGGACCATCCGGACCATCGAAATCATCCGCGACCTCAAGTTCCCGGTGGAAAAGGTCATCCTCGACCACAACACCGAGGAGACCATCGCCGTCGCCAAGGACTCCGGCTGCTGGTGCGGCCACACCATTTATCCGGTCACCAAGCTGTCGCCGGAGCGGGCGGTCAACATCCTGGAGAAGTACGGCCTCGAGAAGATGCTCATCAACAGCTCCTGCGACTGGGGGCCCTCCGATCCGTTGATGGTGCCGAAGACGGTACTGGAGATGCGCCGGCGCGGCTTTTCGGACGAGGAGATCGCCAAGGTGGTGTGGGAGAATCCCATCGCCTTTTTCAAGCAGTCCGGCAGGCTGTCAAATGAATTGCTGGCATCTGAATTGAAGTGAAAGCCATGGACCACCAGAAACTCGTTCAGGCGGCGCGGTTGATCCTCGAGGCCATCGGAGAGAATCCCGATCGCGAGGGCTTGCGGGAAACTCCCGAGCGCATGGCCCGGATGTACGAGGAAGTTTTCAGCGGCCTGAAAATAAATCCTCGGGAAGAGATCAAGAACATCTTCGTCGAGGAGCGTTACGACGAGATCGTCCTGGTCAAGGACATCCCCTTCTACTCGATGTGCGAGCACCACCTGCTGCCGTTCGTCGGCAAGGCCTACACCGCCTACATTCCCGCCCAGGGGGTCCTGGGGATTTCCAAGCTGGCGCGGGTGGTGGAGGTCTTCGCGCGCCGGCCGCAGGTCCAGGAACGCTTGACCAACCAGATCGCCGACCTCCTGGAGGAAATGGTCAAGCCGCGCGGCGTCGCCGTGGTCCTGGAGGCGCAGCACACCTGCATGACCATCCGCGGCGTCAAGAAGCCCGGCAGCTCGGTGATCACTTCCGCGATGCGAGGCATCTTCCGGGAGAACCTGGCCACCCGCACCGAATTGATGAACCTGATCCGCGGCATCGGGTCATGAGAACTGCTCGACGATCAGCTTCACCACCTCGGCGTTGGCCGGCGGCATGGGGTAGTCGGGCAGCGCTTTGGCCGGCACCCAGCGGATCTCCTGGCCTTCGCGGCCGCTCACCTCACCGGTGAAATCGGCGGCCAGAAAGAAGGTGATGTCGACCTGGCGGCCGGGATAGGCGAAGGCCTGGCGGTGGAGTGGCATCACTTCCTTGAGCCGGAGGCCGGTCTCCTCCTCGACCTCGCGCCGAACCGCCTTCTCGGGATCCTCGCCCGCCTCCACCTTGCCGCCGGGGAACTCCCACAGCCCGCCCAGATGGGAGCCTTCCAGGCGGCGGGAAATCAGGATAGAATCAGCTTGTATGATGACGGCAACCGCGATTTTCATAATAAACTAGTTTATTTTTCTTTTTTACATGTCCAGCGCAACCGAAATCTTCCTCATCGACGGTTACAACCTCCTCTGGCGCGGTTACAACTTCCGGGCCTCGGGCCGGGACCTCGCCGCCCAGCGGAGCATGCTGGAAGTGCAGCTCAAGGGGTTCCTGCGCGCCGCGCCGGAGGCGCAGGTCATTCTGGTGTACGACGGCGCCCATTTCGTCGATGAGGTTACCACGATGCCGCCGCGCCGTCTGGAAATCCTCTACTCCCGGCCGCCGCAGACGGCCGACGAGTTGATCCTCCAGCAGTGCGAGCGGCGGCGGCGCGCCGGCAAGCTGGTGGTGGTGACGTCGGATGTGAAGGACATCGTCCGCCGGCTGAAAGGGGTCCCCTTCCGCCACTTGACCTCGGAGGAGTTCGCCGGCCGGCTGGACGCGCTGCCGCGGCGGAGCGGGCCCGGCGCCTCGAGACCTGGAAAGGCCAAAGCGGAAAGCGAAAAACCGAGGAAAATTTCCGCCGCCGAAGTGGAAGGATGGCTACGGATCTTCTCGCAGCCGAAAAAGAGAAAAAGGGTCCGCCCATGATTGAAAGCGAGATCAAGTTCGAGCTTCCGGACCGCGACTCCTTCCTCCGGCTCCGCGACCACTTCCAGCGCCTGAGCACGGCCTCCGCCGCCACGGAAAACCAGCTCAACCACTACCTCGACACCGCTGACCTCCGGCTCTCCAGAACCCTGGTGATGCTGCGGCTGCGCGATGGCAAGGAGAAGATCTTGACCTTGAAGAGCGGCACGCGCGTGGAAGAAGGGCACTTCCGGGCCCGAGAGCTGGAGGCGGCCTTGAGCGAGGAGGAGTTCCGCCGGGTCCTCGAGGATCCCCCCTCGCTTTACCGCCTGGACCTGCCGCCGGCGGCGGTCCTGCGCCGGGAGTTCGGCGAACTGCCCTTGCAGAAGATCGGCTCCCTGGCCAACACCCGCACCCGGCTCCAAGTGGAGGAGTACACGGTGGAGCTGGACCGCATGGAATTCCCCGACGGCTCCGAGGAGTACGAGCTGGAGATCGAGGCCGAAGATTCCGATAAAGCGCGCGCCTGGTGCCAGGAGCATTTTCAAATCCTGGGATTAACCTCCCGCCCGTCCACCGAGACCAAATTCCAGCGGCTCTTGCGTAAAATCCGATAAACAGATCAAGGAAAACGGCAAAGCTCCTGATTTTTATAGAAAAATTGCAGGTTTGGATAAAAACTAATGAATTTCCGATCGCGCCTGTTTGGAGATGGCCATGGAAAAAATCCTAGTCACCGGCAGCGCCGGCTTCATCGGCTTTCATCTGGCCAAGCGCCTTCTTGACCGCAGCGCCGAGGTCGTCGGCATTGACAACCTCAACGATTACTACGACGTCCAGCTCAAGAAGGCCCGCCTGCAGCAGCTCGAGGGGAGGCCGAACTTCCGCTTCCTCAAGCTCGATCTGGCGGACCGTGACGGCATTGCCGGGCTGTTCGATCAGGGGCGTTTCTCCAAGGTGGTCCACCTCGCCGCCCAGGCGGGCGTGCGCTACTCCCTGGTCAATCCGCACGCCTACGCCGACAGCAACTTGACCGGTTTCGTGAACATTCTCGAGGGCTGCCGGCACCATGGCGTCAAGCATCTGGTGTTTGCGTCGTCTTCATCGGTATACGGCGCCAACACCAAGAAGCCGTTTTCGGTGCGCCAGAACGTCGACCACCCGCTGTCGATGTATGCCGCCACCAAGAAGGCCAACGAGCTGATGGCGCACACGTACGCCCATCTGTACCGGCTGCCGGTGACCGGCTTGCGATTCTTCACGGTCTATGGGCCGTGGGGAAGGCCGGACATGGCGCTGTTCATCTTCACCAGGGCGATCCTGGAAGGCCGTCCCATCGACGTCTTCAACCATGGTAAAATGAGGCGGGATTTCACCTATATCGATGACATCATCGAGGGAGTGGTGCGGGTGGCGGATAAAATTGCCGCCCCCGATCCCAAGTGGTCCGGCGCGGCCCCCGACGCGGCCACCAGCTCCGCCCCCTACCGGCTGTACAACATCGGCAACAACAACCCGGTGGAGCTGATGCGTTTCATCGAGGCCATCGAGAAGGCGCTCGGAAAGCAGGCCAGGAAGAATTTCCTCCCGCTGCAGGCCGGCGATGTGCCGGAGACTTGCGCCGAGGTCGATGACCTGATCCGCGATGTCGGCTTCAAGCCGAGCACGCCGGTGGAGGAAGGCATCAAGCGTTTCGTCGCCTGGTACACCGATTATTACGGAAATCACGGAAAGAAATGACATGAAGCTCAAAATCGCCCTGCCCAAAGGAAGCTTACAGGAGGCGACCCTCGCTTTGTTCGGCAAAGCGGGATATCAGTTCTCGATTTCCAGCCGCTCCTACTACTTGAGCTGCGACGACGAGGAACTGGACGGGATGCTGATCCGGGCGCAGGAAATCGCCCGCTATGTCGAGGACGGCGTCTTCGACGCCGGGCTCACCGGCAAGGACTGGATCCTGGAAAACCGCGCCGAGGTGGTCGAGGTCCTGGACCTGTGCTACTCCAAGCAGACCGCCAGGCCCGCCCGCTGGGTGCTGGCGGTTTCGGAATCTTCCCCCATCCGGAGCGTCAAGGACCTCGAGGGGAAGCGCATCGCCACGGAAGTGGTCAACTTGACGCAGGACTACCTGAAGTCCCACGGCGTCAGCGCCCACGTCGAGTTCTCCTGGGGGGCGACGGAGGTCAAGACCCCGGATCTCGTCGACGCCATCGTCGACATCACCGAAACCGGCTCGTCGCTCCGCGCCAACAAGCTGCGGGTCGTGGCCGAGCTGCTTTCCACCACGCCGCGCCTCATCGCCAGCCAGAAGAGCTACCAGGACCCCTGGAAGCGCCAGAAGATCGACAACCTGGCGCTGCTCCTGAAAGGGGCCCTCGAGGCGGAAGGCCGCGTCGGCCTCAAGCTCAACTGCCCTTCGGCCAGGCTGGAAGAGGTGATCAAGGTGCTGCCGGCGATGAAAAACCCGACCATCTCCCAGCTCTCCGATCCCAACTGGGTGGCGGTGGAGACCATCCTCCATGAAAAGGAAGTGCGCCACATCATCCCCCTCTTGCGTCAAGCGGGGGCGCGGGACCTCTTCGAGTACCCGCTCAACAAGGTGATTCCCTGAAGGAGCCAAGGCCGCAGCCAGATAACGAAGCCGAATGAGGAAAAGATGAAGAGGGATGAACCGCCAAGACACGAAGAACGCCAAGTTAAGACGCAAAGCGAATCAGAGAGCGGTCCCTGGACGCCAAGATCTTTCTGCAGTCTGCGGAGAAGTTTTTATGGAAGAAATCGGAAGCCGCCGCGCCACGGTGCTAGTGTTAGGTCGATGTCATGCAGCCTGATGCCCAGAGTGAAATCATTGCCAGGTCCGTCGCGGAGATCATCGCCGCGGTGAAGGAACGCGGCGACGCCGCGCTCATCGAGTTCACCCAGCGCTGGGACAAGGTGGCGCTGCGCCCTGAGACCTTGCGCGTGCCGGTCGAAAAAATCCAGGCCGCCGGCCTGGAGAGCGAGTTCGCCAGGGCCTTTCAAAAGGCGGCGGAGCGCATCCGCAAGTTCCACGCCGAGGTCAAGCCTCGCTCCATCACCGTCGAGGACGCCGAGGGGGCGCGGTTGGGGATCCGCTGGACGCCGCTCCAAGCGGTGGGGCTTTACATCCCCGGCGGCAAGGCCAGCTACCCCTCCACCCTCGCCATGACCGCCATCCCCGCGCAAATCGCCGGGGTGGAGCGGATCGCCGTGGTGTCGCCGCCGGGGCCCGGCGGCGAGGTCAGCCCGCAGGTGCTTCTGGCCGCCAAGGTGCTCGGCCTCGACGAGATTTACCGGGTGGGAGGGGCGCACGCGGTGGCGGCGCTCGCCTTCGGGACCGCCTCCATACCCAAGGTCGACAAGATCTTCGGCCCGGGGAACGCCTTCGTCGCCGAGGCCAAGAAACAGCTTTACGGAACGGTGGGGATCGACCTCCTGGCCGGACCCAGCGAGGTGGTGGTTTACGCCGACCACACGGCGCGGCCGGAGTGGGTGGCGGCCGACCTCATGGCGCAGGCGGAGCACGATGAAGCGACCCGCGCCACCCTGCTGGCCTCATCGCCCGCGGTCCTCGCGGCGGTCCAGAAGGCGATCGCCGAGCGCATCGACCAGGAGCCGCGCCGCGAGGTCATCCGGAAGTCCTTTGAGCGGAACGGCGCCTTCCTGGTGGCGACCACGCCGGCGGAGGCGGCCCGGAGGATCAACGCCATCGCGCCGGAGCACCTCTCCCTGCAGGTCAGCGATCCCTGGGGATTCCTGCCGCTCGTGCGCCACGCCGGCGCCATCTTCCTCGGCGGCGACAGCCCGGTGGCCATGGGGGACTACTACGCCGGTCCGAACCACGTCCTGCCGACGGGCGGAACGGCGCGCTTCGCTTCCTGCCTGTCGGTGGAGGACTTCATGAAGCGCAGCAACCTCTGCCAGACCTCGGCCGCCTTCGTGAGGGAGCACGGCCGGAACGTCGAGACGCTCGCCGAGGGGGAGAACCTGCCGGCGCACCGCGCTTCCATCGCGGCGCGCCGCGCGGGGGAGGGAAAGTCCGGCCCGCGCCCCGGTTTCGACCTGGTGGAGGCTTACCGGCTGGTGGAGGAGGAGGGCGAGGTCAAGCTCAACCAGAACGAGTCGCCCTGGGATGTCCCCGAGGACATCAAGGACGAGATCCTGAGCGCCATGCGCCGGGCCTCCTGGAACCGCTACCACCAGAAGCTTCCGGACGAGCTGCGCCGGAGCATCGCGCGCTCGGCCGGGCTCGAGCCGGGACGGGTGTTCGTCGGCAACGGCTCGAACCTGGTCCTGCAGTGGATCTTTGAAGCCTTCGCCGGACCGGGGAGGAAGGTGCTCTGCCCGGCCCCCAGCTTTTCTCTCTACCGCATGTGGGGAAGGCTCTGCGATGCCGAGGTGGAGGAGTTCCGGCTGGTCGAGGGGAGCGGCGTGATCGAGTATCCCGCGGCGGAAATCGCGCGGAAAATCCGCGAGCTGCGGCCGGCCTTGACCGTCCTCTGCCTCCCCAACAATCCCACCGGCTCGGAGATGCCTCAGCGCGACCTCCTCGCCGTCCTCGAGGCCGCCGAGGCGGCGGGCGGCTGGGTTCTCGTCGACGAGGCCTATCGCGAGTTCAGCGAACCGGAGTTCGACCGCACCGCTCTGGCGCGTTCGGGACGGAGGATTTTTCTCCTCAGGACGTACTCCAAGGCCCTCGCCGCCGCCGGCCTGCGCATCGGCTACCTGCTCGCCCCGGCGGAGGCCGCCGAGGCCATGGCCAAGATCGTCCCCCCTTTCCACGTCAGCCTCTTCAACGCCGTGGCGGGGAAGGTGATCTGGGACCGCTGGGAGGTTTTTCAGGAGCGCCTCGAGCGCTTGAAGCGCGAAAGGCAGCGCCTCGAGGCCGGGCTCTCCCGCATCCCCGGCGTGAAGCCCTTCCGGACCTGGTCGAACTTCTTCCTGGTGCGGGTGCCGGACTCGGAAAAGCTGCTCCAGCGCTTGGGCCAGCGCGGCATCCTGGTGCGCCGGGTGGAGAAGGATCCGCTCATCGCCAGCTGCCTGAGAATCAACGTCGGCGCGCCCGAGGAGAACGACCGGCTCCTCGAGGCCGTGCGAGCGATCGTCGCCGGAGAATGAACGGTCAAGATGAGGAGCCATCCCCCATGAGCAAATCGCGCCCGCGGCGAGTGGCCAAGATCAACCGCAAGACCCGCGAGACCGAGGTGAAGCTGGTCCTCGACCTGGACCGGCCCGGGCCGCCGGCCATCGACACCGGCATCGGCTTCTTCAACCACATGCTCGAAGCGCTGGCGGTGCACGGGCGCATGGGGCTCGAGATCGAGGCGCGGGGGGATCTGCACATCGACCAGCATCACCTGGTGGAGGACGTCGGCATCGCGCTGGGAGCGGCCCTCCGGGAGGCCCTGGGGGACGACCTGCGCATCCGCCGCTTCGCTCATGCCTATGCGCCCTTGGACGATGCCCTGGCGCGCGCGGTGGTCGATGTCAGCGGCCGCGCCTTCCTGCACCTCGATTTCAAGCCGCGGCGGTCGACCGTGGGCGGCTTCGATGCCGACCTGGTGGCGGAGTTTTTCCAGGCGTTCGCCGCCAACGCCAAGATCAACCTGCACGCGTCGCTCCTTTACGGGAAAAACACCCACCACCAGATCGAGGCGCTCTTCAAGGCCACGGCCCTGGCGCTGCGCGCGGCGGTGGGGCGAGACCAAACTCTCGGGGCGGTGCCGTCGACCAAGGGGACCCTCGATGAAAAGGCCGCCCGGAAGTAGCGCCTTCCTGGAGAAGACGCCGTTCCTCCTGCCGGCCATCGATCTGCGCGGCGGCCGGGTAGTGCGGCTCATCCGCGGCGAGGCCGCCGCCGAGATCGATTACCAGGCCGCGCCGCTCTCCCAGGCCAGGCGCTGGATCGGCGAGGGGGCGGAGGGCCTGCATCTGGTCGACCTCGGCGGCGCCTTCGGCGAGCCCGACAGCGCCGCGGCCATCCTGGAGATTGCCGGCGCCGTGGCGGTGCCGGTGCAGGCGGGCGGCGGCATCCGCGACGCCGGGAAGGTCCGGGAGCTTCTCGACGGCGGGGTGGCGCGCGTCCTGCTGGGAACTCGCGTCCTGCAGGATCCGGAGTTTCTCAAGGCGCAGGTGGCCGAGCACGGGCCGGAGCGCATCGTTCTGGCCATGGACCTCGCTCAGGGGCGCGTCCGCATCTCCGGCTGGACGGAGGACAGCTCCCTCGACCTGCGGGCGGGGATGGAGCTGGCCGTCAAGGCCGGCGCCCGCCATCTCCTGGTCACCGCCATTGACCGCGACGGCACCCTCTCCGGCCCCGACCTGCCGCTCCTTGAAGAGGCGCTCCGGCTGGCCGGGCGGGAGGGCCTGCGGGTGGTTTCCGCCGGCGGGATCGGCAAGCTGCAGGACCTCGAGTCGGTGGTCAAGCTGGGCAGCCCGGCCCTCGAGGGGGTGGTGGTCGGCCGGGCGCTTTACGAGGGGACCTTGGCCTTGCGCGAAGCCGTTTCATGGATTAGAAATTACCGCCAGCAAGTGCAAAAGAGAGGAACGCCATGACCCTACCCACTTCACCCTCAGCCTCCGCGGACCCTGCCGCCGACCTTCCCGACCTCGACCAGATCAAGTATGACGCCAACGGCCTCGTGCCCGCGGTGGTGCAGGATGCCGCCGATGGCCAGGTGCTCATGGTGGCTTACATGAACAAGGAGGCGCTGCGGCGGACCCTCACCAGCGGCCGCACCTGCTTCTGGAGCCGCTCCCGCCAGGAGTACTGGGTGAAGGGGGAGACCTCCGGGAACGTCCAGAGGGTGGCGCGCGTCGCCGTCGACTGCGACCTGGACTGCATCCTGGTGGTGGTGGAGCAGAAGGGCGTCGCCTGCCACACCGGCAGCCGTTCCTGCTTCTACCGCGAGCTGAAGGCCGGAGCCAAGGAGCCGATCCCGATCGACACCGGCCGGCCGATCTTCAAAAAGGGATGAATTAGGCCGGGAGCCTCTGGATTGAGTTCATTAGCGGCGGAGGATATAAT
>JACQVS010000268.1 GCA_016209605.1 Planctomycetota bacterium | reverse complement strand
GCGGTCGCCAACTTTGCCAGGTGGGATTGACTACCCACTGGGTTCCTTTGAAAGGTTTCAGCAATGCATTGCTACATCCGTCCTCCTTTCCCAGGCTTGGCCTGGCGCACCCGCAATTGCGGACTCCGCAATTGCGGGTGCTCCGGAATCCGCGGTCGAGGGCCCCCTCAAGGCCCTGATGAAGATCGGTTTCTCCAAGGCGGAGGCCCTGAAGCGGCGCCAGCTTGCCCGGGAGAAGGTTGCCGCCCCCGGCGGGATTTTCGCCGCTAGCCGGCCTTCTCCGCTGGCGGCCTGGCCTCCTTCGAGCGCAACTGGTGGAGGGCTCGGCGGATCTGGCGGGCGGCTTGCTGGATGCGCTGCCTGTTCTCGATCAAGGCGATGCGCACGAATCCCTCCCCCTCGGGGCCGAAGGCGGCGCCGGGGGCGACCGCCACCTCGGCGTCCTCCATGAGGCGGAGGGCGAACTCCATCGATCCCATCGCCTGGAACTCCGGCGGCATCTTCGCCCACAGAAACATCCCGCCGCGCGGCTTGTCGATATCGGTCCAGCCGGCGCGCTCGAGGCCGCTCATCAGGGCATCGCGGCGCTCCTGGTAGCGCCCCGACTGCTCGCGGGGGAAGTCCTTGCACTCCCGCAGGCCGATGATGGAGGCGATCTGGATGGCCTGAAAGATGCCGTAGTCGTAGTAGCCCTTCACCCGCGCCAGGCCGTCGATGATCCGAGCGTTGCCGCAGCAGAAACCGATCCTCCAGCCGGCCATGTTGAAGCTCTTCGACATGGTGGTGAACTCGACGCCGATATCCATCGCGCCGGGGGTCTCGAGGAAGCTGGGCGGCCGGTAGCCATCGAAGGCGATGCCGCCGTAAGCGAAGTCGTGCACCACGATCAGCTGGTGGCGGTTGGCCAGAACCACCACCTCGCGGAAGAATTCCGGCTCCACGGTGTGGGCCGTGGGATTGTGGGGGTAGTTGAGGAAAAGCACCTTGGGCTTGGGGAAATAGGTCTTGCAGGTGTCATCGACCCGCCGCAGAAATTCTTCATCGTCGTAAACCGGAATGCTCAGGTAGCTGCCGCCGGCCAGGACAACGCCGTAGCTGTGGATCGGGTAGGAGGGGGCGGGCACAAAAGCCGTGTCGCCGGAGCCGATCACCGCCAGGCATAAATGGCTGAAGCCTTCCTTCGAGCCGATGGTGCAAATGACTTCCTTCTCGGGATCGAGCTGGACGCCGTACTCCGCCTGGTAGTACTTGGCCATCTCCCGGCGCAGATTGTAGATCCCCGCGGCGGTGGAGTAGCGATGGTTGCGCGGGTCGCGCACCACCTCGCAGAGCTTCTCGACGATGGGCTCCGGCGTCGGATCGGTGGGATTGCCCATGGCCATGTCGATGACGTCGATCCCTTCGCGCCGCTTGCGGTCCTTGAGGTGGTTGATCTTGCTGAAAATGTACTGCGGCAAGCGCGACATGCGCTCGCTCAAGCGAATGAAGTCTTCGGCTTTCGGTTCCTTGTTTTCCATGGGCTCACGGTGAAAGACCACACTTACGGTGCGGCGACCAGGTTCCTGGGCTTGATTTTCTGCGTCTCCAGCGGCACCGCGGCGCCGGCAGCAGGATCGCCGGCGGCCTGCCGGCCCGCCGCCCAAATCGACAGCGCCGGCAATATTCCCGAGATCAATCCCAGAACCGCGGGAAGGCGATTCAACCAGAGGCTGTGCTGGCTGACGAGATTTTGAGGCCAGTTCAGCCAGGATCCGGACCAGGATCCGAAATAACCTCCTTGAGAAAAGGATATAGCCGAAAAAATCCAGATGGCAAGGGATAAAGTGGCCAGGTGATAGGCGAAGAGGAGCGCCACCATCCAGCTCATGGCCTTGAAAGTCCGGCGGGCGATTTCCAGGACCTCGGGGATGGAGTAGAGATCCCGGCCTTCCAGGACCACATCGGCCGTCTTGATCGGCCCATCCAGGCCGGTTCCAAAGGCGATGCTCGCCTCCGCCTGGGCCAGGGCCGTGGCATAAGCGACGCCGCTCGCCACCAGGGCGGGCCGGCGGCCCTGGGCCTTCAGGTCGCGGACCAGCTGGGTCGCTTGTTCCTGAGAAAGCTCCGGGTGCACTTCATCCACGCCCAGATCCCAGGTAAGCGCTTCGACCGTGTGGCGCTGATCCCCCGAGAGAACCGCGGTGGCGATGCCCAGCTCCTGGATCCGGGCCAACGCCCCCTGCGCCTCCCGCCGCCGGTCGTCCACGAAGGCCACAATCCCCAGGACCTGCTCCGACCGCGCCAGGACCAGCACCGTCTTGCCATCCGCTGTCAAGCACTGCACTGGCTGCTCGATGGCGTCGCAGGAGATGCCCAGCTCCTCCAGGTAGCGCAAGCTGCCCAAGACCATCTCCTGGCCTTGAAAGATGGCGCGCGCCCCGCGTCCGGACTGGTAGCGATAGCCCTTGGCTTGGGGAATGGTGCGGCAGTTCTCCGAAGAGCGCAGGAGCAGCGCATCGCGAATGGGGTGGTCGGTCTGCAGCTCGAGGATGGAGGCAAGGTAAACGATCTGCTCGGGGCTGACGCCCGGCTGCGCCGGCAGCACGTCGGTGACTTGCGGGCAGCCGGAAGTGATCGTCCCGAACTTGTTGAAGCAGACCGTTTGCACGCCGGCAAGCCGCTCCAGCACCTCCGCATTCTTGAGGTTGAAGCCCCGGCTCAGGGAGCGGATCACCCCGGCGGCTTTCCAGTCCCGGTAAACCGAGCTGAACGCGCCGGGGGCGCTGAGGACCAGGAACGCGATCAAACCGCTCGCGACGTTCTTGCCCAATCCCGCAGGGCCGAGGGCGGCCAGAAGGACGGCCAGAGACAACCCGCCGGCAAGGGCCGGCCACCAGCGGGCCAGCCAGCCGGCGATTTTTCCAGCCACCAGCGCGGGCTCCCGCCCCGGAGCAGCCAGGGAAACCATCAATCCGTCCCAATCCAGACGCTGGATCCGGCGGGCTCCTTTTGGAGCTGAGTTGCCATTAGGGGAGCTGGACTTCTCAGGAGCCGGCAGCGCTGGCAGAGCGTCCGGCTCCTTCTCCCGTTGAGAATCACGGACCTCGGGCTCGACCGTTCGGGCCCACTGGCTGCGCAAGCGCCTTTCACCGCGCTCTCTCAAGAAGCGGCCCAGGCACAAGGCCAGGGCCAGGGTGGCGGAGGTGGCGAAGTGCAATGACGGACAGCCCTGGCCGACCGGCCCGCCGTCAAGGTATGGCGCCGCCAGAATCCCCTGCTGCCACAAGACGCCGGCGGCAAAGCTGTAAAAAAACGCCAGGACTGCGGCCAGAGAGTGCAGGCCCCCGCCTTCCAATCGCCAGCGTACGAGCAGGCGATCCATGCCGGAGCTGATGAGGTCGCGGCTCAGCATCAGCACCGCGGCCGCGAGGATGAACTGCGCCCAGATGCCGAACGCTCCTGGACCGGCCGAGATCTCCAGGATCCAGAGCAACGCCGTGAGAATTCCAGCTCCCAGCAGGCGCCAAGTTTCCACGCTTCCTGGGGCAAATGGCGGCGCCGGGGCGCGATTTTTTTCCGGCTCTTTCCTCGGTCTCCCGATCTTGAGAAGGCTCAAAATGCTCATTCCGGTGCGAGAGGAGATTATTTCCTGATCCTTTTGCTGAGATGACAGATCAACGGTGCTTTCCTGTAAGCTTACCCGGTTTTTCTTGAACCGGCAGGAAAAGAGCGGCGGGAGGCCGGTAATTTACGTTGACTCCCATCCTTGAGATCCTATAATACCCCGGAATTGACTCATGAAAAATCTTACAAGCGCCTAAGTCATTCAATTTCCTTTACTTCTAAACTCATCACGGTTTTCATGACCGACACGCCTCCGGCTCGCGAACGCGATCCTTCTACCTCCCTGGAACGGGACCGGTTTCAGAGCCTTGATTCCCTGCACCCGATCCCCCTAGAAGGGGAAGAGCACAGCTTTTTCAAGCACTTCCCCCAGTTTTTCATCTTCCCTCTCGTGCTGGTGACGATTGGCGTGCTCCTCTACGTCTTTTTCATTGCCGCGGCCGAGGATCGCCGGACGGTCTCGGCGCTGTTGAGCGACATTCAAAACAGTTCCTGGCCGCATCAAAGCCGCTATCGTGCAGCTTACGAGCTGGCCCGGCAAGCGGCCGAGCTGGAAAGGGATGGAAAAAAGCTGAGCACCGAGGACACGGGAAGGCTGCTGGCGATCCTGGATCTGAACCGCCAGGATGAGACCCTGAGAAAATGGATTCTTTTTACCCTGGGCCGCGCCGGCGACGAAGCGCTGGCCCTTTCCGAGCTGATCCGCACGGCGCAAAGTCCGTCCAGCCCCCCGGAAGAAAAAGTATACGCGATCTACGGCCTCGGCTTGTCGCGCGCGCCGGAGGCGGCGCCGATCTTGCTGGCGGAGCTGGAAAAATTCACCGGAGAGGGATCGGCCGAGGCCCGGCAGATCACCCTTGCGGCCCTGGCCAATATCGGCCTCTCGCCCCGGCTGGATCCCGCCCGGCAGGATCCCATTCTCAAAGCCCTGGAAAAATCCCTGGAGGATCCTCACTGGAGCATTTCGTGGAACAGCTCCATCATCCTGGGCACCCAGTTCAAGAACGCAGCCGGCAAGGGCCTGCTCTTGAAGATCCTCGACCGCAAGTTCCTCTCGGAAAAGATCGCCCGGGCCGATGACCAGGACTACTGGATCGCCCGGGCCATCGAGGCCTTGAGACGGATGGGAGATCAAGGGCCGGAAACCCGAGCCCGGATCGAGTCCCTGAGCCAGGACCCCAGCATGAAAGTGCGCAACGAGGTCTTCCGATATCGGGAAAGCTTGAAAAGGTAATTTGAGGACATTCACATGGCAAGCACGACCCCCCCGACACGCACCGCCAATGCCCAGCTCACGCGCCGGTCCTTTCTCGAGAGCGTCTCCACGGGCTGGTTCATCTTCACCGCAGCCTGCATCGCCGGCCTCTCGGCGACCGCCCGCTTCTTCTTCCCCAACGATCTCTTTGAACCGCCCACCCGGTTCAAGATCGGCCTGCCGGAGAACTACGCCCCGAACTCGGTGGATGAGAACTGGAAGGCCAAGTATCGCATCTGGGTGGTTCGCGATGGTGAAAAGATCGTCATCTTGAACGCCACCTGCACCCATCTCGGCTGCACCCCCAACTGGCTGTTGACCGAGGGGAAGTTCAAGTGCCCCTGCCATGGCAGCGGGTTTTACCGGGACGGCATCAACTTCGAAGGCCCGGCGCCGCGGCCCCTGGAGCGTTTCAAGCTCTCCCTGGCGGCCGATGGCCAGATCGAAGTCGACAAGAGCCGCAAGTACCAGAAGGAGCTGGGGCAGTGGAATGATCCCGATAGCTTCTTGAAAATTTCCTGATTTTCTGTTTCTATTTTTCTTTTTTGTCTTCTGCATCTTGGCCGCGTTTTCGACGCGGCCAAGATGCAGAAGACTTTAGCCATAGGAGATAACTTACCTTCGGAGCAATAAACGTGGCCCTTTTCAAGAACCTCACTGAAACCCAGATCTGGAAGTCGATCTTCCGGCACAAGTATCCGGACAACACCCGTGACCAGGCGCTGGCGGTCCTGTCCAACGTCTTCTTGCACCTCCACCCCATCAAGGTGCGCAAGTCCGGCGTGCGCATGAGCTTCACCTGGTGCATGGGCGGGGTGACCTTCTTCCTCTTCCTGGTCGAGACCATCACCGGCATCCTGCTGATGTTCTATTTCCGGCCGGTGGTCGAGTACGCTTTCAACGACATGAAGGACCTGCGCGAGGTGACCCCCATGGGCATCATGCGCGAGTTGCATCGCTGGGGGGCCCACCTGATGGTGATCACGGTGTGGCTGCACATGCTGCGGGTGTTCTTGACCGGCTCCTACAAGCCGCCCCGCGAGTTCAACTGGAACGTCGGGGTGATCCTCCTCGTGCTGACGCTGCTCTTGAGCTTCACCGGCTACCTCCTCCCCTGGGACCAGCTGGCCATCTGGGCGGTGACGGTCGGAACCAACATGGCGCGCGCCACGCCGCTCCTCGGCCACGAGGGGCCGGGCGCGGCCCTCCTCACGCTGGGGGACATCCCCATCATCACGGCGGGGAGCGATGTGCGCTTCGGCCTGCTCGGCGGCACGGTCGTGGGCCCGGCGACGCTCATGCGGTTTTACGTCCTGCACTGCGTTTTCATCCCGATGATCGCCGGAGTGCTGATGGCGGTGCATTTCTGGCGCGTCCGCAAGGATGGAGGCATATCCGGACCACTGTGAAAAGTCATCAACTTAAGGAGTTGGACATTGGAGTTTGCTGAAAAAATCAAACACTTCCTCGACTGGCTGCTTGGGCCGGTGACTTTCTTTCTCTTCTCGGTGATCGGCTTCGGGGCGATGATCGCCTTCCGGGGCTGGTGGACCAGAACGCCGGTGGCGCTGTCGCTCTTCGGGCTTTCCGTGGTCGTCTTTCTCCTCAGCATGACCGATGCGCAGTTCCGCGTCATCATCGAGAAACCGGACAACATCCCCATCGTCATCATGCTCTGCTCGATCGGCTTCCTCCTCTGGCTGGCCTTCCGCAAGATGGCGATCAACGACGGCTTGATCGAGCAAGGCCTGCCCACCATCGAGGCCCGCGAGTCGAAGAAGCGGGTGATGTGCTGGCCCGACCTCATCTACAGCGAGTTCCTGATCGCCATCCTGGTGACCATTGCCCTCCTGTGGTGGGCCATCGAGATCAAGGCGCCGCTGGAGGAGCCCGCCAACCCGGCGGTCACCCCCAACCCCTCCAAGGCCCCCTGGTACTTCCTGGGACTGCAGGAGATGCTGGTGTATTACGATCCGTGGCTCGCCGGCGTGGTCTTCCCGACGCTGATCATCGGCGGGCTTCAGGCCATCCCGTACATCGACATGAATACCAAGGGGAACGGCTACTTCACCTTCAAGGAGCGCCCTTTCGCCATCACCGTCTACCTTTTCGGATTCATCGTCCTGTGGGTGCTTCTCATCATGCTCGGCACCTTCCTCCGCGGCCCCAACTGGAGCTTCTTCGGGTTCTTCGAGTACTGGGACATCCACAAGCTGACCTCATTGAACAACGTCAACCTCTCGGAGTATTTCTGGAATACCTGGTTGGGAATGCCCCTGCCGGAGAACATCTTCCTGCGGGAGCTGCCGGGCTTCGCGGTGGTCATCTTCTACTTCGCCGCCCTGCCGCCCATCCTGGCCAACACCGTTTTCAAGAGGTTTTTCATCGAGTGCGGCTTCATCCGCTACAACGTCATGGCCAACCTGTTCCTGTTCATGGCGGCGCTGCCGATCAAGATGGCCCTGCGCTGGCTGTTCAACCTCAAGTACATCGTCGGGATCCCGGAATGGTTCTTCAATATCTGAATTTCAATTTGGAGCCTAGACATGGCCGATGAGAAATCCTCGCCATCCCCCGTGCCCGCGCGGCTGGATGTCCCCAAGGGCGGAGCGCCGGTAGAGACCGAAGCTCCTGCGCCGCCTCACCAGGACGCCGAACCGGCGGAAAGCCCGGACGCGGTCCCCTCGCTCACCGAAATGCCGGCCCTGTCCAACCTCGGGAAAAGCTTCTTCGACCTTCCCGGAAGCGACACCACCCTGTACAACATCCCGATCCTCAACGCCAGCTTTGCGGTGCTCAGCCTGCTGCTCCTCCTCCTGATCGTCTGGTCGATCCTGCAGGACTACAACCGCGAGTGGAAGTCCTACCAGTACGACTGGCAGGCGTACCAGGCCAGGAAGTACCGGCAGGATCTCGACCAGGAAACCAGCCGCCTGAAAGGGGAGCTGGGGGCGATCGAGAAGGAGAGCGCCGAACTGGAAGTTAAATTGGCCGCCGATGCGTCCCTCAAAGATTACGAACAGGTGGCCAGCCGCGCCGAGAATGATGCCCTGATGCTGGACACCAAGGCCAAGTTCTTCAAGGCGGACATGGACGCCGCCAAGTACGTTCACGAGGAGGAGAAGCGGCACATCTTCGAGGAGGAGCGCGGCGAAACTCCACGCGCCAAGGCCCGCATGGAAACGCTGGTGAAGGAATTCAACGAAATGTGGGTCCGGCGCTACGAGGAGATTCTGCGCGAAGCCGAGAACGCCAGTGTCGAGGCCCAGAAGAAGCGCGGCTACGTGGCCGAGCGCACCAGGGCGCTGACCGAGCTGAAAAGCAGGAAAACCGCCCTGTCGCGCAAGCACGGCCTGCTTCAGAAAGCGCTCGCCAGCGTAGAGGACAATCCCAAGAACACCATTCGCAACCTGCCCATGCTCGACTTTTTCGCCCCCTCGGCGCAAATCCAGAAGGTGGTCGTCCAGGACTTGACCGAGCCGATGAATTTCATGGATGTCCAGCGCGTCGACCGCTGCAAGAGCTGCCATCTGAACATCGATGATCCCGATCCGGTTCACGCCACCTTCACCATG
Organism: Planctomycetota bacterium; assembly: GCA_016209605.1. Classification (GTDB taxonomy): domain Bacteria; phylum Planctomycetota; class UBA8108; order UBA8108; family JACQVS01; genus JACQVS01. Next base: position 5,638 of record JACQVS010000268.1, on the reverse strand, counting down.
AAGGAGGCGGTTCACGAGGGCAAGGTGTACCGCAGCCATCCCCGGCTGGACCTCTTCGCCGGTTCGGCCAGCCCGCATCCCTACCTGCAGTTCGGCTGCACCATCTGCCACTACGGCGACGGGCACTCGCTCACCTTCACCACCGCGGCGCACACGCCGGAAAATGAGCAGGAGATGGAAGAATGGGAGAAAAAGTACCGCTGGGAGACGATGCACCATCAGGACTTCCTGATGATTCCGGCCTCCTACGCCACCGCCGCCTGCGCCAAGTGCCACGCCGAGCAGGACCGGATCCGCGGCGCCGATGACTACAATCAGGGAAGGGATCTGGTCGAGAAACACGGTTGCTTCGGCTGCCACAAGATCGAAGGCTTTGAAAAGTACCGCAAGGCCGGCCCCAACCTCTCGAAGATCGCCACCAAGGTCGACCGCCGGTTCCTCTACAAGTGGATCCGCAACCCGAGCCACTTCCGCCCTACCACGCGCATGCCGAGGTTCTTCGATCTCGCCAACACGGTCGGGTCCATCGAGGTCATCGGGCTGAACGGCGAGCGGCGGGACCATGACTTCAACCGACGCAACGGCGTGGAGGCGCTGGCCATCGCCACATACCTGGAGGTCAACTCGGAGAAGCGGGATAACCTGCGAACCCTTAAACCAGGCTTGAAAGGCGATCCGGCGCGCGGCAAGGAGGCCCTGCTGTCGGGCTGCCTCGGCTGCCACCCTATTCAGAGGGAAGGCTTCACGCAAAACGACCACGGGCCCGACCTCGGGGCGATCGGAAGCAAGGTCAAGCCCGAGTGGCTGGCCGACTGGCTCGTCAGGCCCTCCAGCCACGATCCCAAGACCCGCATGCCGCGCCTGCGCCTCGAGCAGGATGAAAACGGCGAGCAGACGCTGGCCGATCTGGTCGCCTACCTCCTCTCGCTTCGCGATGAAAACTTCGACCAGGCGCCGGCGCCCATGGCCGAGGACGGTCTCGATGAGGCCGACCGGCTGGTCCTCAAGGACATCGCCTACGACTACGCCCGGCGCACCGCCACCCGCGGCGAGGCCACCCAGCAAGTGGAAGCTCCCTACGAGCCGGCCAGGAGCGCCAGGGACCCGGCGGCCCAGGCCGAAGCCCTGAAAAAAGCCGATGAGGCGCTGCTCGCCGCCGTCGGCCAGTCGCTCATCCAGCGCTACGGCTGCTTCGGCTGCCATGAGGGCATCAAGGGCTTCGAGAACGCCCAGCCCATCGGCACCGAGCTTTCCGAGGAAGGGAACAAGGCGGTGGACCGGCTCGACTTCGCCCTCTGGGGCTTCCAGCCGAGGGGAGAGTTCGCCTTCCCGCACACGCGCATCGGCTGGTTCACGCACAAGCTTCAAAACACCCGCCTTTACGACATGGTCCCGGCCCGCAAGGTGGACAAGGAAGGCCATGTCCTCTACGAGCCCAGCGACCGCAGGATCCAGAAGTCGACGGAGGAGCTGCTCAAGATGCCGCTCTTCCCCTTCCACGACGATCCCGCGAAGGTCCACGCCATCGTCACTTTCCTCCTCAGCCTGGTCAGGGAGCCCATCCCGGCCAGCAAGAAGCGGGTCTTGAAGGAGGAAGACAAGGCCATCGAGGAAGGGCGTAACCTGGCGCGCTTTTACAACTGCCAGGGATGCCACCGCATCGGCACCGATGTCAAGGAGGTCGTCCTCAAGGGGGCCAGCTTCCCTCGCTTCTCCTTCGATGATCCGGATGAGCTCCAGGAGCGCAACGAGATCGAAAAGGAAACCTGGCTGGCGGAGGAGCTGAAGCTCGATCCGGTCACCGTCAAGTCCGCCGAAGGGAAGGAAATCAGACTCGACAAGATCGTTTTCCCGGCCGGCACGCTGCTGAGCCAGAAGTACAGCTTCAACGGCCCCAAGGGCGAGCAGGAGAGCTCGGTCGTGGAGATCGTGGAAACCTACTGGAACGGCGCCATGAAGCCGGAGCGGGACCGGGTCCTCAAGATCCACGGCTACGACGAAGGGCGCATGCGACTTTATCTCGGCAAGACCGGCGAGGACCGCGCCAAGGCGCCGCCGCTCCTGCGCCTCGAGGGGGACCGCACGGACGGCAACTGGCTCTTCAACTTCCTCCTCGACGTCAAGCCGCTGCGCCCCTGGCTGACCGTCCGCATGCCATCCTATGACTTCACCCCGGATGCCGCCGCCAGGATCGTGGCCATGTTCAAGGGGCTCTCCCGGACCCCTTACCCGCACGAGTTCTTCCCGGAGCACGTCCTCGACGAGAAGCTGGCCCGCCAGGGAAAGGAGATGTTCAAGGCCACGCAAGAGGGCGATCAGCAGAAGAGCCCGCCGCCGCTGCGCCTGGGCTGCCAGGCCTGCCACCCCGCCGGCAGCCAGAAGCCAAGCAACCCGGATCCCAACAACTGGGGGCCGGACCTGGGCCTGGCGCGTGAGCGCCTGAGGCCGACGTGGGTCCGCGCCTGGCTCATCAATCCCAAGTTCTTCATGCCCGGAACCAAGATGCCCAACAACTGGCTGGATGAGAACCTCAACTACAGCCTCTTCCGCGACCCCGGCGCCTTGAGCGAGGAGGAGAGGCAGCAGATCAAGGAGACGCTGTCGCTGGAGGACCGCCAGGAGATCGAAAGCATTCTCCCCTTCATCAAGTACATCGGCATCCAAGAATATCGGCCCAACTGGAGAGAGGAAATGGACAGCATCATCCAGTACCTCATGCACATGAAGGAAGTCGAGAAAAATTGAAGGACTTGAGGACTCGGCCTCGAGCGGCTGAGCGAGTTAAATGCCGCGCATCATCATCATAGGAGGGGGGATCTCCGGTCTGGCAACCGCCTACTTCCTGCGTCGCGAAGCCCCCGGGCTGGACCTCTTGCTGGTGGAAGGAGAGTTGCAGCTCGGCGGCACGATGGGGAGCGAAATGGTCGACGGCTTCGTCTTCGAGCGCGGCCCCAACGGTTTCCTCGACAACGTCCAGCATACCCTGGAGCTGGCGAGGGAAATCGGCCTCGGGGAGAGGCTGCGGGTGGCGTCGCCGTCGATGAACAACCGCTACATTTTCAAGAACGGCAAGCTCCATCTCCTCCCCAACTCGCCCCTCGCCTTCTTCCGCTCTCCGATCCTCTCGCTCCGCGGCCGCTTGCGGGTGTTGTTCGAGCCGTTCCAGCCGGCGGCCCCGGAAGGAGTCGAGGACTCGGTAGCCAGCTTCGGCCGGCGGCGGATCGGGGAAGAGGCCGTGCGGGCGCTCCTCGATCCTCTGGTCACCGGCATCCATGCCGGCGATGTCGAGCGGCTGAGCCTCCCCAGCGCCTTCCCCCGCATTGCCGAGCTGGAGGCCAACTACGGCAGCCTGGTCAAGGGGATGATCCGGCTGCGCCGGGAGCGCAAGGCCAGGCAGCGCGCCGAGGGGAAGTCCGCTCCGGAATCAAGTCCGGAAAAGGAGCCAGAAAAAAGCCCAGAAAACGCTCCCGGGCCGGCCGGCCCCGGCGGCCGGTTCTGGTCCTTCGCCGGCGGCCTCGAGGAGCTGGTCGAGATGCTCAAGGCCAAGCTGGGCGAGCGGGTGCGCCTGCGCTGGAAAGCCGCCAGCGTGCGCCGTGAAGGCTCCGGCTTCCGCATCGAGGATCCCGGGGGAGCCAAGGAGGCTGCCGACGGCGTGGTTCTGGCCCTCCCCTCTTACCGCGCCGCCTCGCTTTTCGCCTCGAGCGACCCTGAGACGGCCCGCGCGCTGGAGGCGATCCCATACGCGCCGATCGCCGCCGTCTGCATGGGCTTTCCGAGGCAGGCGGTGCGCCACTCGCTCGACGGATTCGGCCTCCTGGTGCCACGCGACCAGGGCTTGCGCCTCCTGGGCTCGATCTGGGTGTCAAGCATCTTTCCCGAGCACGCCCCGCCGGACATGGTGAGCCTGCGGTGCATGATCGGCGGCGCCCGCGACCCCGATGCCTTGAACCTCTCCGATGGCAATCTCCAGGAGATCATCCTCGATGAGCTGCGTCCCATCCTCGGCATCGAAGGCCCGCCCGCGCCGGTGCGCATCTTCCGCTACTCCCGCGGCATCCCCCAGTACAACCTCGGCCATCGCCAACGCATCGAGCGCATCGAGCGCCGGCTGTGGAACCTCCCCGGCATCTTCCTCACCGGCAACGCCTTCTACGGCATCAGCATCAACGACTGCGTCAAGGAAGCCTGGCGCAAGGCGCGAGCCATCAAGGAGTTCTTCCGGAAGTAGAAATTGAATTCAGCTTGATTTTGCCGCCAGGCGTTTCCGCAAGGCGGCGGCGTCCTCAAGCAGCTGGGTCTGGAAAGTCGTCTCGCCGATCTGGAGCTTTTTCTGGCGGAAGAGGAGCACGGCCTTGGCCGGATCCTGGCCCGGCGCCGCCGCCAGGGGAATGACCGCCACGCCGAACTCGAAGGGTGTCCTGGCTTTCCCCTGCACCACCTCCTCGCAGTAAACCGGCTCGACCGATTCGTTGACGGCGCGGATGGTCGGGCAGTGCAGGGCGCACTTCTCATCGACGGTGGGAAGCACTTCGAAGCAGCGCTTGCCGAACCACTCCTCCGGCAGCAAGGCCCGCCCGGCGGCGTTGATGAATACGAGCTCCATGCGATGCGACACCACCGCGCAGGGCTCCTTCTCCTCCTCGAGGAATCCCCAGCGCAACGCCAGCTCGTCGCGCCAGCTGGAAGGGACTTGAGGTTTCTTGGGAGGCATGTTCTCTCCCTCCTGGTTCACGGTTTTGGACGGTCTTGCTCGGAGCGGACCACCCAGACGACGAGCCCTGTGATCAAGCTGCCCATGGCCCCCACCAGTCCCAGCATGAAGAGGATGCTGACGTTGTACCCGAAGGCGGCCGAGGCGCTGTTGCCGGCGACGGCTTCCTTGCAGTTGGGGCAGGCCGCGAGCGCATCCATCGCCAGAAAGGCGGCGGCAAAAAGCATCCAGGAAAAATAACAAACTGTCGTTTTTCGGGCGAGCTTGACCATGGTCTTAATATTAACTCACCCGGGGTTGAAGGTCCATCATTATGATGGCGTCTTGAGATGGTAGAGCATCCAGTAAACCACCACGCCGGTCACCGAGACGTAAAGCCACACCGGCAGGGTCCAGCGGGCGAGGCGCCGGTGCTTGTCGAAGCGACCCCGAAACGCCAGGATCAAGGTGATCACGGCGAGCGGCGGCACGAGGGCCGCGAGCCCGGTGTGCGAAAAGAGGATGGAGAAATAAACCGCCTTCACCCAGCCCGCTCCCGGGAACCGCGTCGGCCCGCCCTTGAGGACCTGGTGGGCCAGGTAAGAGATGAAAAAGATCACCGAGCTGCCGAAGGCCGCCAGCATGCAGCCTTGGTGAAACGGGATTTTTTTCATTCGCACCGCCCCGTATCCCAAGATCAAAAGCACGGCGCTCAGGCCGTTCAACGCCGCGTTCAGGTGGGGAAGGATGCTCATGGGGCTTAGACCCTATCCCAGTAGACCATTCGGGCTTCGGCCGGCTGCAAAGGCGCCATACGGCGTTGGGCCTCCTCGCCTTATTTCTCCGGTTAATAAGGCTGCGTCGGCCCCCTTCGGTCTTCGCGCTGTCGCGCTCAGCCTTCGGGCAGCCCTCGGAGGCGACCCCTTCGGGGTGCCCGCCTCCTCCGGG
>JACQVS010000273.1 GCA_016209605.1 Planctomycetota bacterium | reverse complement strand
GGGCCGGGCGCCACGGAGTGGCCGGCCCCGAGGCCCGCCCCGAAGCGAGGCGCGAGAGTGCCGAGACGGAGGGGGAGATCCTGGTCGCGGCGATCCGGGGCTGAGGCGGCGATTTCAACCGGCCCCAGGCGGCGGCCGCCGTGGTCAGCAGAGCTTGATGCAGGCGTTGAAGGACCTGGCGGTTTCCGGCAGACGTTTGGGGTTGTTCACCCTCCCTTGGTCGCCAGCATCGCATCCACCCCCCGTTCGGTGCGCCGGGCCTGGAAGCTCGCGAAGCCGGCCTCGCGGACCAGCGCCTCGTACTCGCCGCCGGTGCGCTCCCTCCCCTCCGTGCAGACGAGCATGTTGAGCGACTGCAGCAGGGCGGTGGCGGGGCCGTCCTTCTGGTCGTTGAGGATCTTCTCGCAGATCAGGAGCCCACCGCCGGCTGGCAGGCGGTCGTGGATTTTCTTGAGGAGAAAGCGGACCTTCTCCTCAGACCAGTCGTGGAGGATTCGGCCGGCGGCGTAGAGGTCCCCCGGCGGCAGCGGGTCCTTGAAGAAGTCGCCGCTCGCCGTGTCGATGCGGCTTTCGAGCCCGGCCGCGCGGATATACCGCTGCGCCACCGGAACGACCGGCGGCAAGTCGAAGACGGTGGCGCGGAGGCGCGGGTAGCGCTTGCAGGCCTCGATCGCCAGGTGGCCGGTGGCGCCGCCCAGGTCGACGAGCTGCCGGAATCGGCTCAGGTCGAAGGCGGCGGCGGCGGCCGGCGAGCTCAAGAGCCCCTGGCCGTGCATGCCGGCGAGGAAGGCGAGCTTGTCCTCCTCGCTGGCGAAGAAGTGCTCGAAGATGCCTTCCCTTCGGCCGAACTCCTGCTCCCAGCGGTGCGTCCCCTCTCGCAGCGCCTCGGCGAGGCGCGCCCACAGGCGGTAGAGGATGCGGTCCGAGTACAAGATGTAGCCGCTCAAGGTCTCGGGGCTCCTCACCCGGAGGAGGCGCTCCGCCGCCGAGAGGTTGCGCCAGCGGCCCTTCTCAACGGCGAGGAGCCCCAGGCCGGCGCAAGCCCCCAGGAGGCGCTCGAGGGCGTGCTCCTGGCAGCCCAGCGCGCTCGCCAGCTCCGCGGCCGTGGCCGGGCCATCGTGCAGGCGGTCGAAGAGGCCGAGGGAAACAGCGGTGAAAACGGCCTTGGAGATGCGGAAGCCGTCGAGGATGCCGGCGACCAGTTGGGCGTCGGCATCGGCCGGCGGGATGTTTTCCATGGGGCTCCGGTCAATTGCAAATGGGAAAGTTCTCGCAGCCGAGGCCAGCGCCGGAGCCGCCCGGAGCGGCGCCGCAGCCGGGAAAGGGGGGCGGCGGGGGCCTGGCCCCTCGGTAAAGGAAGATCAAGCCGTAAACCGGATCGGCCAGGTCGATCTCTCCATCGCCGTTCACATCCGCCGACTCCAGGCAGCAGCTCGCCGGGCCGCGGGCGAAGAGATATTGGAGGATGGCGATCGCATCGGCAAGATCGATGGCTTCATCGCAATTGGCATTGCCGCGGATGAACCGCCTGGCTCCCTCCTGGATGCTCCTCAACGCCTCTTGCTTCTCCAGGACCAGCGCCGCCGTCGAGGCGTGGGCCGGCGAGGGATAATAGACGCCGAAGCCGTCGTAGTCCGGGTAGCTGTCGTGATAGAGGATCCAGAAGAGCGGGCCGGCGGAAGCGATTCCCGGCTCCGACGCGGCGATGAGCTCGTCGTAAAACGCCGCGAAGGTCCGGTCGCGAAGGCTCACCGGCTGCTTCTTGCCGAACTCCCCCAGGAGGACCGGCTTTCCCAGCAAGTTCCGAGCGTCGGCGAGATGGTCGCGCACCCACTGGACCGCTGGCTCCTCGCTGAGGCCCCAGAGGTCTGGATAGGCGTGGAAGCTGGCGAAGTCGATGGCGGGGCTCGAGTGCCCGCCGATGAAGTCCACTCCCTCCTTGGCCATCCAGGCCGCCGGATTGTGCGCTGGACCGCTCGGGCCGTAGAAGCCCTCGGAGCCGGTGGAGACGAGGTGGTTGGGGTCGAGGGTCTTCAGGTACGCCGCCATCTCGGCGATCCAGGCGTTCAGGACCGCCGCGCCCTTCGCTCGGGCGCGGGGCTCGTTGGCCAGCTCCCAGGCGAAGATGGCCGGGTCATCCTTGTATGCGAGGCCGGTGAAGGTGTTGATGCGGTGGAGCACGCGGGCGGCGTGGTCCCTGTACCACTGCCGGCAGCTCGGGTCGGTGTAAAAGTCATCGTGGCTCGCGGCGTCGGGGCTCCACTCGACGTACTGGTCCATGCCGCCGTAGTCGCTCCAGTTGTTGACGAGCGGCAGCACGAGGCGCAAGCCCAGCTCGCCGGCGCGCTTCACCACGTAATCGAGGCCGATGAAGACTTTCTCGTCATAGACGCCCGGCGAAGTCTGCAGGGCGTTCCACTGGCCGGCGCCGTCGTTGAACGCCCAGGTCCGGAGCACGGTGGCGCCGAGCTGCCGGGCGTCTCCGAGAACCTCGTCCACCGCGCCGCGGAGGCCTGGGCTGGCCGCGTAGACCATGAGGTAGTAGCAGTTCATGCCGGCGGCGGTGAACGGCTTCCCGCCGCAGGCGAAGCCGCCTCTCTCGACGCGCGCGAAGCCGCCGGGCTCGGGCGCGGTGTCCTGGCCCGGCAGCAGAGAGACTGAAAGCAGCCAGAAGAGCCTTGGAAGCATACCCTTTCCAGTTTGCCAGCCGCCGCGAGGCCCGTCCACGAAATTTCTCCGTTGATCTCGAATCGCCGAAGGTTAAACTAGGATCTGAATGTTTGCAGACCTTATGAAATAAACTTCAGCGGAGGAGCCTATGCGCCGGATGAAATTCTCATTCTTCCTGATGGTTTCCTGCTCCTTGATGGCCAGCGCCGCCCGGGCCCAGTCGCCTCGGACAATCTACACCTGGAGCGGCACGGGAAATACGCGACACTGGGAGAGGCAATTCGGCACGAACACCGTCAATCTGGAAAACGTCACGGACGGCGAATTGACCATCACCGAGACCGGCACCGATCTCGACGCCGGCACGGGGGTGGCCATCGGCGATGGCTTCAACTACGTATTCGAGGAATACAGAAACGATGGTCAGGGCGGCCTCGACCTCACCGGGCTCTCGGCCCTCGAGTTCGACCTCGGCCACGACGGCGCTGCGCCGGTGGATGTCCAGTTCTACGTCAACGCCGCGACCACCTCCGACTTCGTCGCCCTTGGACCGGACCAGTCGGTGGAGCCGGGCGTGAAGACCTATACAGCGCCGCTCGGGGACCTGACGCCGGGTCAGATCGCCTACGTCCGGACGCTCGGCATCAACATCCGCGACCACCTCGATCAGGGAAATCTCATCTGGACCGTGCGCGAGGTGCGCAGCGCCGGGACGCCGCTCCTTTTCCGGGACTTCGTCACCTTCGAGCCGGGCGCTTCCGACAACGGCCTCCAGGGAGCCTTCGTCAACTTCGAAGTCGGCGCGGTCGACGGCAACGATCCTAGCCTGAACAATGGCCAGAACCAGACCGGCCTCAGCCAGAACCTCGGCGCGCCGCCGCCCGGGAACACCGGCTCCCTCCAGTGGAAGGACCTGGCGGGGAAGGGGGGGGCGGCGGTGACCTGGGTGAACGGAACGGTGTACAACGGCAACAGCTTCTGGGAGCGCCCCACCGACCTCTCCAACTACGTCAACGTCGTCGTGCGTCTGGCCGCTACCAACGTCGATGGCGGTATGGTCAATGCGGTCGGCGTGCAGTACTTTCTGCAAACCAATAACTACACCAATTTCGCCCCGGCCGGGCCGATTCAAGACCTGCCGGTCGACGGGGAGTACCACGAGCTGACCTTCCCGCTCACCGCCGTGCCGGAGCTCGACACCGTCGAGACGCACGGCATCAACCTCATGGAGCACGCCGGCGGCGACCTGATCATCGACATCGATTTCGTCCGGGCCGTCGTCGAAGGGTCCATCACCGACTGCAACAAGAACCGCATCCCCGATGAGCGCGACCTCAAGGACGGGACCAGCCAGGACTGCAACAAGAACGGCATCCCCGATGAGTGCGACCTGGCCGCGGGGACGAGCCAGGACTGCGACGCCAGCCAGGTGCCGGACGAGTGCGAGATCAAGAGAGCCCCGTTGAAGCGGATCCTCTACACCTGGGCCGGCACCGGCAACCCGCAAGGCTGGATCAAGCATGGCGTCACCGGCTCGAACGAGGTGGTTTTCGACAACTCCACCGACGGCGAGCTGGCGGTGATCGAGGAAGGGGCCGATCCGGGCGCCTTCGTCCTCGTGAGCGACGGCTTCAACGACATCGAGGAGGGCGGCCCCAGCCAGGGCGGCCTTGACCTGACCGGCATGGAGAGCCTGGAGTTCGACCTGGGCCACAACGGCACGGGCCCCGTCAACGTCCAGTTCTTCGTGCAGGCCACACCCAACTTCGAGTACGTGGCGCTGGGGCCGGACGTGGCGGTGGATCCGGAGATCAAAACGTACACGCTCTCCCTGAACGGATTGAACGCCGCGCAGATCACTTACCTGCGAACCATCGGCCTCAACTTCCGCGCCCACGCCGACCAGGGGAACCTGATTTATTTCATCCAGGAGGTGCGGGCCCTCGGGCCGGGCCTCTCCCGGCGTGACTACGCCACCCACGAGCCGGGCTCCTCCGACAACGGCTTGCAGGGGGCCGTCGTCGCCTCCGACAATGCTGCCGTGAAGGACAACGTCGAGATCGGCGCCGACCTCGGCCTGAACCAGACCGGCCTGAGCCAGAACACCGGCCCGGCGCCGCCGGGAAACACCGGCTCGCTGCGCTGGACCGACCTCGCCGGCAACAACGGCGGCGCCGTCGCCTGGTTCAACGGCACGCTCTTCGCCTTGCCCGGCCAGCCGGGGAACACCTTCAACGAGCGCCCCACCGACCTGTCGAGCTTTCAAAAGATCCTCGTCCGCATGGCGGCGACGGAAAACGGCGGCAACGCCGAGGCGGTGGGGGTGCAGTACTACATCCAGAGCGGCAACTTCCAGTTCCACCCCGCCGGCGCGGCGCAGACCCTCCCCGCCGACGGCCAGTTCCACGAGCTGGAGTTCTCCCTCGACGGCATCCCCGATCTGCGCTTCGTCGACGCCCACGGCATCGACCTCGAGGACCATCTCGGCGGCGATGTGATCATCGATGTGGACAACCTCCGCGCCATGGCTTCGGGAGAAAACGACTGCAACGCCAACTCCATCCTCGATGTCTGCGACCTGGCGAGCGGTTTCTCGAAGGATGAAAACGGCAATAAAGTTCCCGATGAGTGCGAGCTGGTCCGGTTCCGCCGCGGCGACGTGGATTCTAGCGGCGAGGTGGACATCTCGGACCCGATCAACGAGCTTTACGCGCTCTTCCTGGGCACCTTCACCATCACGTGCCAGGACGCCGCCGACTTCGACGACAGCGGCGAAGTCGACATCACCGACGCCATCAACAGCCTGCTCTTCCAGTTCGCCAGCGGCGAACCGGCGCCGCCGCCGGGGATCAAGAACTGCGGCTCCGATCCGACGCCCGACAAGGAGGACGTCGACCTCGGCTGCACCTCGTATTCAACCCCCTGCCCGTGAAAACCGTCCCGAGAGGCGGCCTCGGTCGGACAGATTGCCATCCGAGATAGAGAGGAAACCTCTCATCCCTGCTCAACGGTGGCAAGCCGGGCAGAGAGAGGCATAGAAGCTATCAGGGCCTCGATCAAGCGTCGCGGTATCGCGATGTCCGCCACAACCCTCGGCGCCCTGCTGGCCGAGGAGAGCGCCCGGGCTGCGCCGGAGTCTCTCGTGGCGGAGTTGGGGAAGCTGGCCCTGGCTGGAAACACGATGTCAGCGGCCAAATCGGCCGCCATCTGGGGGACAATCCTCATGATCGTTACCAAGAAGTCGACCGCCATCGCGGCGCTGGCCGCAGTCCTTCTCTTCTTCTTCGGGACCTTCATCCTGATCCAGCGAGGCCGGAGGCCCCGCGAGGACCACGAAGCCGGGCGGGTTCTCGCGACTGCGAGTCCGGACGCCGGACCAGCAGGCGATGCAGGCCGCGGCCCCGGCCCCGCGCGACCCGGCCCGGAGCCCACGCGCGAGGACGCCGGGAGGAAGCCGGCCATCGCGGAGGAGAAGGCGCCGGCGGTCCAGGCCGCCTCGGTCTCGGGCCACGTCCTGGACAAGGATGACGGCTCCGCCATCGCGGGCGCCCGGGTGCACGTCGAAATTTCAAGCGACCGGTACGGGGTGGCGGCGCTGAAGAGGTACGAGACGGCGACGGACGACGGCGGCGCATACAGAGTCTCCGGGATGGAGACCTTCGGCCACGTGCAGGCCTTCGCTGTGGCGGACGGATACGCCATGTCGTTTGCCTGGGGGAAGGAGACCGCAGCGGGAATCGACGTCGCCGGTATGGACATCGCCCTTCGCAAGGCGGCGAGCCTCGTCGGGGGCCAGGTGGTGAACGAGGCCATGGAGCCGGTCTCCGGCGCTGATGTCCAGGTCCGGTACTACGGCTACACGGAGGAGGACCTCGAGGAGATCACGGCGAAGACCGGCGGGACGGCGGGGCACATCACCGACGGAAAACTGATGTTCGACGTCACCGACGCCGAGGGGATATTCTCGATCGCCCTGCCGACGGACGGGGGCCTCTGCGACCTTTCAGTCATCAAGCCAGGCCTGGCGGCGGGATTTTTTCCAAGGATCCCCACCGGCGCCGAGGACGTTACGCTCATGCTGAAGGGGCTCGCCGGCATCGAAGGCAAGGTCATATGGGAGGACGGAAGTCCCGCGGCGGGCGCACGGGTGGAGGCGACGGGATGGGCCCTGCCGGGAGGGCTCGAGCCGTCGGAGGTGAAGATCCAGCGCTTCCGCCTGGCCCCCCAGGTCGTCCTCGCGGACGCGCGCGGCAGGTACTCCATCCCAGGCGCGAGCGAGGACCACGTGTACGACGTCGCCGCCAGCGCGACCGCGGATGGAAGCGAGTGGACTGTGATCCGGAAGGCGGTAGGCGTCCGGGCCGGCGCGACGACCCGGGACATCGACCTGGTACTCGAGGCGAAGCTCCAGAAGGCGATCGTCCGCGGCCTCGTGAAGAGCGCTCGAACGGGACTTCCGTTCCATCCCGTGATCGTGTTCGCCTCGCGCGCGGACAGCGTGAACCCGGAGCACGAGGTCCTGGGGGGAATCGAGAACGTGAAGAAGAACAATGGATATGCGCGTGCGAACCTCGACCTCATGTGCGCCTCGCTCATTGAGGGGACGGCAGTCATGGACCCGAGAGACCTGGACTGGATCCGGGGAAGGACGGATCGGAACGGCGCGTTCCGCATCGCGGACGGGCTGCCGGAGGGCGCAAACCAGAAAATCTTCATCGTGCACGCCGAGTCGCTGGTGAAGATCGAGGCCACGGCCATCGAGAACGCAACCATCGTCGCTCACGAAATCCTGAATGTCGGCGCCCAGGTTCTGAGGCCGGTCTCGATGGAGGAAACCGAGCGGGCGGTCCGCGGCAAATGAATTGGGCCGCTCTCGACCCGCGTCGTATCCGGGACGTGGTTTGCATCCACCTGCCAGTGACCCAAAACCAGAAAACCTGGTAAGCGATCCACCTGCCTCTTTAAAGCCTTATCGAAGGTAACTTTGTAAAAACTCACTTCGTCCCGCTCAGCGCTTTTAGTATTTCACCGGGAGAGTTGCAGGTTATAACTTCTTCTGGATGCTTTGCTCGATAGGCTTTAGTTTTTTTGATCAGGGAGACGATCCAACGGATTTCCTTAGGATCATCGATCAGCTGTTTGAATTGTTCCAAGGTGTTGACCATATGGTCGAAGGTTTTGACGTCGACGATAACCGCTTGTGGTTTGCCTTTTTCAAAAACCAAAGGGAATTGATCTTTTGTTAATTTTTTCATTGTAAGATAGGTATTTTCGACCTAGCGGATATTGTTGTCAAGGGGAAGTTCCGGAGACTGCCTGGAAGCGCTGGATGCAGACGCCGATGGGAACATCAATCAGACGGATGCCATCCTCGACCTGTACTACGCCTTCTTGGGCGGTGTTCCGCCAGCGGCCCCTTTCCCTGGATGCGGATCGGCTGAGGTCATGAGGTTCAGCTGCGATAAATCAACCTGCCAGTAAAACTAGTAAGCGATCCACTCCACCCCCTTCGGGGTCGGCTTGAATCGCCTGGCGCGAATGCTGCTCCCCACGCCTTCCTCGTAGTAGACGACGATCACCGTGCCGTCGGCCAGCTCCGCCATGCTGGGATAGGCGCCGCCGGCCGAGTCGATGGGGACGCCGGCGCTCCAGGTCTTGCCGTTGTCGAGGCTGTAGTGCAAGCTGGTGCCGGGGTGGCGATGGCCGAGGAGGAGGAGGCCGCTTCTGGTCAGGAGGAAGTACGGCGCATCGCCCGGCCAGCCCGCCGGCTCGGGCCTGGTCCAGATGCGGCCGCGGTCCGAGGAGCGGGAAAAGGCCAGGATCGGCCGCAGGGCCATGAGCAGCTCGCCGCCGGGGAACTCGACCACGTCGGGCTCGGCGTCGAGCTTGAGGGGGCCGCTTTTCCCGACCTCCACCGGCTTCAACCAGCTCCGTCCGCCGTCCTCCGAGAAGGAGATGCCGCCGTAGCCGCCGCCGGGGGCCTTCTCGGCCCCCACGTAGTAGAGCGCCATGGCCAGCCGGCCGTCGGAGAGGCGGCGGGCAGGGCTGCTCGCCGCCCAGTCGGTGAAGAGCGGCCTGGGCTCCGACCAGGTGCGCCCTTGGTCCTTCGAGGTGACCATGGCCGTGTGCACGAACTCGTAGCCCTTCCCCTTCGGTCCGGACCGCAGCGAGAAGAAGTTGACGAGCAGCGTGTCGCCGGGAAGCTCGGCGATCGAGGGGTCGCGGTCGTCCAGCTCGGTGTCGATCACCGTTTCCGCCGGCGTCCAGGAAAGGCCGCTGTCGCGGCTCCGCGCCAGCGCCACCCGGCCGGCCTTCGGGCACTCGGGCGGCAGCTTGCCTCCCGGGGCGTAGCCCGGCAGGGAGACGTGGGCGAAGCCGGCGTAAAAGACGCACACCAGCTCCTCCGACCGCAGGCGCGCCACGTCGGGAAAAGCCTCGTAGCCGCCCGCGCCGGCATCCTGGCAGACGTAGATGTGATGGCGGATGACCTTCCACGGCGAGGGCAGCTCCTGCGGATCGCCGGCGCAGCGGATCTTGCGGAAGCGGGCATGGCCGTCGGAGACGTAGAATCCCACCAGGCCGATCAAGGGGGGCGAGGGCCGGCTGAGGACGTTCTTGCCATCGATCGCGATCTGCAGCTTTTCCCCCTCCACGCGGAGGCTGGCCGAGTGCCACTCCGCCGGCTGGTAAGCCAGGCCGGTCTGGCGCTCCACCTCATCCCAATCCTTGCCGGCGCTCGAGCGGTAGAGGATCACTTGCTGGTAGCGGTCGAGGTGCACGCCGGTGAACTCGATCGAGTTGGTGGAGCCCAGGATGGCCCCGCAGCCGTGGGCACCGGCGCCGGCCGGCTCGAGGCGGAACTCGAAGCTCAACTCGGCGAACCGGAGCGGCCCCGCCACGAGGAACGCCTTGGTCCCGGGGAACTTGACCCCGTTCAGGATGAGGCAATCCTCCGCCACCCCGGCCCCCTCGCCCACGAGGTGAAACTGCTCTATCGACTGGGGGCTCGAGAGGTCGACGGCCAGCTCTTTTCCGGACGCGCCGAGGGGAAAAAGGACCGCCAAGAGCATCGAGAAGCCGGCTAGCAAAAACATTTCCATGGGTCGAGTCTCTTCTCAAAATTCGATGGGCCTGGAGAAACGCCGGTAGCGGTCCCAATCGATGAGTTCCGCCAGGCCGCGATTTTCCGGCACCGCGATCGTGCCATCGCGGCCCATGACGAGCTCGATCGGATCGTGGCCGGGGGCGTACCAGCGGCTCGAGGGCTCGAGGTCGGTAGGGTACTGGAAGAGCGGAAAGGCCGCCAGGGCGATGGCGGCCTGCGATCCGATCCCCGACTCCGGCATGGTGCCGGCCCAGAGCGCCACGCTGCCGGCTTCCGCGGCCACTTTGTAGATCCTCAGCGCCTCGAGCAGCCCGCCGACGCGCTGCACCTTGATGTTCCAGAGGCGCGAGGCGTTCACCTCGAGGGCCTGCCGCGCCACGCGCGCGGACTTGAGCGACTCGTCGAAGCAGATCGGCGTACGGATCTCCTTGCCTAACCGGGCGTGGTCGAGGAGATCGTCGTGATGGAGCGGCTGCTCGTGGAAGGCGAGGCCGAAGCGGTCCATGGCGCGAAGGACCGGCCGATGGGCCTCGAGCTCGAAGGAGGCGTTGGCGTCGGTCCAGAGGAGGAATCCGGGGCCAACTTCGGCGCGCGCCGCCTCGCAGGCTTCGATCTCCCAGCCGGGCTGGATCTTGATCTTGACGCGGCGGTAGCCTTCCTCGAGATAGCCGCGGATCCAGCGCCGCAGGGTCGAGAGCGGCTCCTTCTCCTCCGAGCCGGGGATGCCCACCGAGACGCCGCTTTCGATGAACGGGCGCGGCCGTGCCAGCTCGCGGGTGATGCCGAGCTGGAGGAGCTTCTCCTCGATCAGCTTGACGAGCGGCAGGCGGTTCTTGCGGCAGAGCAGGTCCCAGGCGGCGTTCTCGAAGCCGGCGCGGGCGAAGCGGTTGCCGCGCACGCCGCGGGCGAGCTCCTCGTCAAACGCTTCGAGGGACGGAAAGCTCTTCCCGGCGAGCCGCGGCAGGTAGAGGTCGCGGTAGAGGGCGAGCACCGAGCCGAGGGTCTCCCCCGAATAGAAGGGGACCTCGTTGGGGGCCGACTCGCCGTAGCCGGTCGCGCCGCCGGAATCCAGCTCCACCACGACCGACTTCCGGTTGAGGCAGATTCCGCCCGAGATGCGGAAGGGGATCTGGAACGGCAGCTCGAGGAGCCGCAGCCGGATAGAGTCGATGGTGAAGGAAGTGTCCATGGGCATGACTAGATCTCCTCGTCACATTCCGAGCGGGCCAGGTCATCGAGCGTCTCGCGGCGCGAGATGAGCCGGGTCCTGCCGCCGTCGAGCCACACCTGGGGGGCGCGGCCGATGGAGTTGTAGTTCGAGTGCATGGCCTCGCCGTAGGCGCCGGCGTCGCGGATGGCGATGAGGTCGCCGGCCGCCGGCCGAGGGAGCGGCCGGGGGAGGATGAGGTCGGCGGCGTCGCGCGTGAAGACGTCGCCGGACTCGCACAGCGGACCGGCGACGACGAGGGGCTCCTCCGGACCGCCGCCCTTGCCGAGCACCTCCATGTGATGGTAAGAGCCGTACATCGCCGGCCGCACCAGGTCGCAGAAGCCGGCGTCGACGAGCACGAAGGTCTGGCCGGGGCCCTTGGCGTTGGTGCGGGTCGACTTGAGGCCGCAGACGCGAGTGATCAAGGCGGCTCCGGAGGCGGCGAAGTACCGTCCCGGCTCGATCTCGAGCCGGATGGGCCTTCCCGCCCGCTCGCTGAGGGACGCCTGAGACCGGTGCAGCACCCGGGCGCACTCCTCGAGGTCGAGGCGCGGCGCCCCGGGGCGGTAAGGATGGGGAATGCCGCCTCCCAGGTTGACGGCGGCGGCTTCCGGGTAGTCGGGGATGAGCTCGAGGAAGAACTCCACCAGCCGGCGGATGTTGGTCTGGAACTCGGCGATCTCGGGGCCGGTGCCGATGTGGGCGTGGAGCAGCGTGATCGGGAAGCCGTGCCGGCGGGCGAGCCGTCGGATCTCGTCCATTTCCTCGAACCAGATGCCGTGCTTCGAGCTGGGGCCGCCGGTGTCGCACTCCTTGACGTGGCCGTGGCCGAAGCCGGGGTTGATGCGGACGCCGATGGGGCCGCGGTAGCCGGCCTGGGCGAGGTCGGTGATCATCTGCGGCGTGCCGATGTTGGGGAAGATGCGATGCTCGATGATCGCCGGCAAGGCGTTGTCGCGAAAGACGTCGGCGGTGAAGAGGATGACCGGCGGCTCGCTGCCGGCGGCGAAGCCGGCCTTGAGGGCGCGCAGGACCTCGTTGCCCGAGACGGCGTCGATCCAGATGCCGTGCGCCTTCATCTCCTGGAGGATTCGCGGCGCGGAGCACGCCTTCATGCCGTAGCGGGCCTGCAGGCCGGGGGCGCCGGCAAGTTTCTTGATCTCGCCGATGCGGCGGCGGATTTCCGCGGCGCTGTAGAGGTAAAAGGGCGTGCCCACGCGCTGGGCGATTTTACGGACGAGGTCCAGATCTTGGAGGGCCTGGTCCAGGCCCTCGGGGGTCGAGGTCATAAATCGGTTCCTTGAACGGCAGTGAAAGGTAAGATGCTATCAAAGATTCGAAAGTTTGGAAAGGATGCGCTCGCGGCCGAGGGCGGGGAGGTGGAGCTTGACGGAGGGGATGACGGGAACGCCGCGCGGAGCGCCGATCTCGAGGGCCTCCTTGAGAAACTGGAGGTAGGAGCTCAGGCTTCCCTCCCAGCCGCGCCCCTTCCAGCTGATGGTCCAGCCTTTCTGGCCGCGCTTCGAGTAGATGCGCTCGCAGACCAGGCGCGGCGCCTTGATCTTCCATTCCTCCATTCGCGAGGCGCCCGCCGCATCCTCGGCGATCACCGTCTTCAGCACCACGAAGCCGAGGCCCTCCTCGACGTCGGCGCGCACCTGCTCGGCGTTGAGGGAGAGCTGGCCCGAAGCCTTGCCGACGGGGTTGCGCAGGGGGAGAGGGCCGTACCGGGCGGCGAGGTCGATATGGTAATTCTCGCGAAGGTAGTCTTCGACCGGCTGGGGGTAAGGAGCATCGGCGAAGCGGTCGTAGTCCTCAGCGAGCTGGCGGCGGATCTCGGGCGGGGCGGCCAGCTCCTCGGGGAGGAGCAGGTCGGGCGCCGGCGGCGGCGGCCGGCCGTTCATGGCCCGCCCTCTGTCCGGACGATCTCGCCGACGGTGACTTCAATGGCTTCCTTTTCGCGATCCGGGATCGGCGGGTGCCAGGGGTCCTCGGCGGCCTCCTCGGGAATGACGCCGAGGACGAAGAGGGCGTGGAGCATGCGGCGGATGGTGCCCTCCATGGGAGGGATGAAAGTGCGCTCGGCGAAGCGGTCGGCGAGCAGGGTGAGTCGAATGGCCTCCTCCGCCGGCCCGTGGAGGCAGGCCTCCACCAGCCGCTTATGGAAGCCCGGCAGGGCGGCGCCCATGCCGATCAGTGCGCCGGCGGCGCCGCTGAGGAGGGAGTAGCCGAGGAAGCGGTCCTCGCCGGTGAGGACGGCAAGGTGAGGGAACTCCTTGCGGACGAAGTTGACGACGTTTTGGAAAGTGCACACCGAGTCGAGGGTCGCTATTTTGATGGCGGCGACGGCGGGGAGGCTGAAGAGGTCGCCCAGTTCTTCGAAGGTGAAGGAGACGCCGCCGGCCTCCTGGTAAAGGTAAAAGGCGATCAAGGGGAGGCCGGCGCCGGCGAGGGCCTGGTAATATTCGCCGATCCAGCGACGCCGGCCGGGGAGGTCGCGGAAGAGCCTTGGCGGATGGACGAGGATCGCATCGGCGGCGCCGCGGCGGGCGCGCTCGGCCATGCGGAGGGCATTGTGGATATACGCCTCCCTCGCCGCCGGGTCTGCCGCTTCCTCGAAGCCCAACCGAGCGCCGGCCCCGGCGATGAGGAGCCGGCCCGGGCCGATCCCCCGCCTCCACGAGTCGAGGACCTCGTCGGCCAGCCCCTCCTCGAGGTAAAGCCCCCGCCCGGTGTGAGCCCAAACCGCCACGCCGTCGATGGGCTGCCCCGCCATGTACCGCACGTAGCGCTCCTCGGCCTCGCGGTGCAGCCGCCCCAGCCGGTCAAAGGGGACCGGCACCGCGGGGATCAGCGTTCCGCGGAGCTTCCGTGCGAAAGGATTTCTATTAGGGTTTTCCATGATAATGAGAGATGATATGCATCGATGTCATTTTTCTCAAAGAGCTTGTTTCAAAATGAAGGGAATTAAAAAATGCAACCATCCTTTGCGTCCAAAGGCATCCGTAAAAATTCCAAGTGGACCTTCTGCGGCCTTCCCCTGGTTTACATCGCCATGGGGCCGGATCTCGAAAAAGGGGAGGTCCGCGGGCACGCCAAGGGGATCATCGCCATCGGCGAACTGGCCACCGGCTGGCTCGCCATCGGGGGGTTGGCCCGCGGCATCGTGGCCGTGGGCGGGCTGGCCGTGGGGATCCTGTCGCTCGGCGGCGTATCGGCCGGCTGTCTGACGTTCGGCGGCTTCGCTCTCGGCCTGATCGCGGTGGGCGGGGGAGCCGTTGGTCTGGTCGCCTTCGGCGGCGGGGCCATCGGTTACTACGCTTGCGGCGGCGGCGCCTGGGGAAAGTACGTCCTCAGCGCCACGGAGCGCACCCCGGAGGCCAGCGAGTTCTTCAACCGTTGGCTGCCGTTCCTGAAGCACTTGTTGCCGTTCCTGAAGCCTTGAGCCGGATGTTACGGGCTGGGCCCGGGGAATGGAAAAGAGCGGGCAAGAAGGAGGCCCCGCCGGAGGAGGCCGGCAGCCATCCGGGCGAAGCGGAGGGCGAGGCCGGTGTTCAGCGGGACCCGGATGGTGAAAGGATGGACGACTTGGTCTTGATCGGCTACTTCCCGAAAGAAACCGCGACTCCTCAAGGACTGTATGTTCCGCCCACGGTGAAGGAAATCTGCAGCGTCAGCGATTGTCTGACAAAGGGACCCTCAGGGTGGATCGATCGCTGGAAGCACAACGATCTCGGATTCTACAATACGCCGGAGATTGCCAAGGAGATTGCTGGAGCCGACGCCTCCAGATTTTCGATCTTCGCTTACCGATTGCTTCCCAAACGATTTACTCACGGAGCCATCGAGCCGATGGAAATTCCTTCCCTCGCCGTTTCCCCCCTGCCGACAGGCTGGGTATCGCTGGGATTCGATGTCGTGAGCAAAAGCATTTCTTTATTCTTCGAGTGCTCCCCCCTTTCCTGCAACGGCATGTGCGATGAGGTGGAGGTTCAGTCCAAACTCAAAAAACGCCATCATGAGCTGGAAGTGGATGAAGAAATCATCAAAGCCCTCCGAAAAAAGGCGCGAAAGCTCGGCATCTCCGTCACCCGGCTTGCCAACCAGATCCTGCGAGGTCAAATTTCCAAGGTGGCTTGATCCCTTGGACATGCCTTCGGCCCTCCGCCTCTGGGTCCCCTCCCTAGCTCCGGAGGCAGAGGCTGTGATGAGCCCTCGTCTGTGAAAACGCTCCTGCCTACTTGACAAGCGTTCTTGTCGAGACGAGACTTACATAAACAGAAAGGTGGCGTGATGCCGACGCGCAGGAGCCGTCTGTATCGGGGCATGGCGGGAGTTTCTCATGGGGTGTTTTTAGCGTTTGCCCTGCTGGTCGGCGGCGGCGCGCCAGGCGGAGCGGAGGAAGTCTCCGGGAAACTGGAGAAGGAGGCCTGGAAGCTGCTCGATGAAGCCTGCCTGAAGTGTCATGGTGATCCGGAGATCCAGACCTTCCCTGACCCGATCCGTCTCGCCATGGTCAAGAGTTCCACCAGCTCCTCCCCAAGGACGCCGGAGTACGTCCAGTCGCTCTACGTGGAGCCGGAGTCGATCGTGAAGGGGGCGCATCGAGCTCTCCGCTGCAACGATTGCCACGAGGGCATCGAGAGCTTGCCGCACGCTCAGAACCTTGCTCCTGTGGATTGTGGAAAATGCCACCTGGAGGTCGCCAGACTCCAATCCGAGAGTTTACACGGACAGGCCTTCAAGCAAGGGAATCCGCTGGCGCCGAGCTGCCAGGAATGTCACGGCACTCACAGCGTCCTGAATTCCACCAATCCCCAAGCAAGCACGTACGCGATAAACATCCCCGCCCTCTGCGGCCGCTGCCACCGCGAAGGATCGGAGGTGCAGCGCATGTTCGATATCCCACAGCAAAACATCATCCAGAACTACTCGGAAAGCATCCACGGCAAGGGGCTTTTCGAGAAGGGCCTGACGGTGACGGCTGTCTGCACAAGCTGTCACACATCTCATCACATCCTCCCGCATACGGATCCACGATCATCCATCAGCGCCCAAAACATTTCGACGACATGCATGCGATGTCACGCGCAGATCGAGAAGGTGCATATCAAGGTTATCCAGGGAAGACTTTGGGAGAAAGCGCCAAGCTTGATTCCGGTCTGTGTAGATTGTCATGAGCCCCACAAGATCAGGAAGGTATTTTACACCCAGGGCATGAGCGATGCGGACTGCCAGTTCTGTCATGGCAGGGAGAATATCCAGACGATTCGAGAGGGGAGGCCGGTATCGTTGCGGGTGAAAATCGAAGAATTGCAAGCTTCGGCTCACGCGCGCGTGGCCTGCGCCCAGTGCCACACCGGCGGGACGCGGGCCGCGGTCCGGGCCTGCGAGACCATTGCCAAGAAAGTGGATTGCTCGATTTGCCATGCCCAGGCGGTCGACGACTACCACGCGAGCATCCATGGAAAGCTGGCGGAGAAGGGGGATCCCAACGCGCCGGTATGCAAGGATTGTCACGGCACTCACGGCGTTTCTTCAAAAAAGGACTCCCTCTCACCGACCTTTCCAAAAAACATCCCCGACTTGTGCGCTAAATGTCACCGGGAGGGTGCGACAGCCGCCATTCGCTATGAGGGGCCAGAGAATCAAATCATCAAGCACTACACCATGAGTATTCACGGCAAGGGGCTGCTGCAAAGCGGCTTGCTGGTGACGGCAACCTGCGTCAGCTGTCATACCGCTCACCGCATCCTCCCTCGCACCGATCCGGAGTCAACGGTTCACGATGCCAACGTCCCCAAGACCTGCGGCAACTGCCACAGCGGCGTCTACAAGCTTTATGAGCAGAGCGTGCACTCGCCGCTGGTAACGAAGACGGACAAGCATCTGCCTCAATGCATTGACTGCCACTTTGCCCATACGATCAGCCGTGCTGACAAGGATGACTTCCGGCTGCAAATCCTCCGGCAGTGTGGCCATTGTCATGAGCGCATCACCGAGACTTACTTTGACACCTATCACGGTAAAGTTTCTAAACTGGGCTCCGCGAAAACGGCGAAATGCCAGGATTGCCATGGGGCCCATGACATCTTGCCGCCCACCAATCCCAAGTCCCGTCTGAGCACGGTGAATATCGTCGAGACATGCAAGAAATGCCATCCCGGCTCCCATCGCCAGTTTGCCGGTTATCTCACGCATGCGACTCACCATGATCCCGAGAAATACCCCTTCTTGTGGGCGGCATTCTGGGCGATGACCACCTTGCTGGTGGGAACGCTGACGCTGGCGACCCTGCATACTCTAGCCTGGCTGCCGGCCTCCATCAAAGCCATGCGCGAGAAAACGAAGATGGCGCACGATCCGAACCAGCTTCAATACGAGCGCTTTCCCCGCACTGCCCGGAAGCTCCATTTCGTGGTGATCATCAGCTTCATTGGCCTTGCCATCACGGGCATGGCGTTGAAATTTTCCTACACCCGGTGGGGCGTGGCCATCTCAAATTTACTGGGCGGATTCGAATCGATGGGCCTCATCCACCGCATCTGCGCCGTCCTGACTTTCGGCTATGCCGCCGCCCACTTGTGGTGGTTGTGGAAAATCAAGCGCCAGAGGAAGATTACCTGGAGAGCGTTCATATTTCATGAAAACTCGCTGATGTTCAATAAACGCGATTGGCGGGAGCTGCGGGACTCGATCAAGTGGTTTTTTGGCCGAGGGCCGCGGCCAGACTACGGCCGCTGGACCTACTGGGAGAAGTTTGATTACTTTGCAGTTTTTTGGGGCGTCGTCATTATAGGATCCAGCGGATTGATGCTCTGGTTTCCGGAATTTTTTACCCGGTTTCTTCCCGGGACGCTGATCAACGTCGCTACCATAATCCACAGCGACGAGGCCTTGTTGGCGGTGGCTTTCATCTTCACCATTCATTTCTTCAATACCCACTTTCGTCCTGACAAGTTCCCCATTGACACCGTGATGTTCACTGGCCGGGTGCCGCTCGAGGAGCTGAAGCGCGACAAGCCGCGCGAGTATCAGGAGTTTGTGGATGCAGGCTGCCCTCAAGAACAGTTGAAGCCGCCGCTGCCGGACTGGTATGTTGGCGTCGTGAAATTTTTCGGCTTCACTGCTCTGATAATCGGATTGATGCTGATCGGGCTCATCATATATGCCATGCTCTTTACCTATCGCTAGACACCGGCGGTTTTTTCCCCTGCAGCTGATCCTTTCATGGGGATGGTGGAGGCCATTCATGGCGGCCCAAATGGGCGTGGCAGCCTCAGGCTGCGATCTGGCCGCTGGGGTGGAGTCGGCAGCCGGGGATTCGAAGCCGAAGGAACAGGGCAAGGATAAAGTTGCTGCTGGTGACATCGCTCAGGAGTCTCAAGACCCAGCCGGGATCCAGGACAAGACTGAGCGTGATTTCAGCATGGATTGCCAGGCTACGGGCTGTCATGCCCAGATGCTGCTCCGGCCTAAAAACCACAAACCCGCCGCGCTTGGGGCCTGCCGGCTCTGCCACCGCGCCACGGGGGCTCAGGAGGATCACCGTTTCAACTTGATCCGCGACAAGAAAGAGCTGTGTTCCTTCTGCCATTCTCCAGCCCCGCCCGAGAAGTTCCAGCACGAGCCGTACGTCAAGGGGGATTGCTTGAAGTGCCATGATCCCCACGGCAGCACCAGCAGCCACCTTCTTCTGGGAAAAAGTGCCGGCGACGCATGCCAGACATGTCACAACCGCCAGCCCCTGAAACACAACCATCCCCCCGTGGCAGGGGGAGATTGCAACGCCTGTCACGAGACGCACCAATCAAGAGAGCCGCATCTCTTGCGATCTTCAGAAAAGGAGCTCTGCATTGCCTGTCATGAAGATATTCTCGCCGATGCCGCCAAGGCGCAGAGCATACACGGCGTTTTTCAGGAACAGTGGTGCACGGGCTGCCACACCGCCCATACCAGCGACTTCGAGAAACTTTTGGTTGACCGCCAGGTCAACCTCTGCCTTTGCTGCCACGACCGGGAAATCGAGGTTCAGCCGGGAAAGGTGCTGGCCAGCATCCAGGACCAGCTTTCATCGGCGCTGTATCTTCACGGCCCACTCAAGGAAGGGAAGTGCTCTCCGTGCCACCATCCTCACTTCTCCGAGCATCGCACCTTGCTTCGCGGTAACTACCCGGATTCGCCCTACGTCGAGTTTTCCAGCGCCGCCTACGAGATTTGCTTTACCTGCCACGAGGAGCGCAACTTCATCGAGGAACGCACCAGACGCACTGGATTTCGCGATGGCGATCGCAACCTGCACTACCTCCACGTCAACCGCACGAAGGGCAGGAGGTGCGCCATTTGCCATGAGAACCATGGAAGCAAAAACTTAAAGCTCGTCCGCCAGGATTTTCCGTTTGGCGATGAAGAGTGGAAGCTGCCCATCAACTATGTCGCCACGAAGACCGGCGGCATGTGCGATTCCGCTTGCCATAAAACCGCCAGTTACAAAAACAGCGATTGATGGGCGCGACCATTTCGTCCTCCCCACATCAATGCTTATCTGTCTTTCACTTACCCCAGCAAGCATCAACCCTTAAAGAACACAGACTTCACCGGGGCTTCCAGGTCGAATAAAGCTTCAGCGATTTCTTCCTCGGGCAAGAGGTAAGCGCGGGCAACGCGCTCCCGCCAGCGGAGGAGTTTTCTAAAAACGTTGTCCCCGATATGGGCTTCAACGGTCAAATCCAAGAGCTCCAAGGCTCGTTCCAATGCCAGCTGCGTGCTGCCGTAATAGCCGCTTTCCTGAGCATGTTGCGCTCGCGAGAGCTCGTTTTGAATCATGAGAAGCTGATGCTCGAGGCCGAAATGGATCCATTTATCCAAAGTCAGTTCGCTGTGCCATCTCATGGGGCTACTCCCGCTCATGGTGCTACTACCGGCAAAACCCGGTCGACAATTTGCTTCATTCTGCTGCGCACCTGCTGGTCCTGCACCACCATGGAACGATTTCCTTGGCCCGGGCGGATATTGATGAGGGCAGTATATTCCAGCCGGTCCGCCTCCTCTCTAAAAATGTAGACGTTCGCGCCCCAGAGGTCGCTTTGCTTGGAGCCATCCCGCAGCAATGGTTCTTCCCCATCCGCATGCAGCTCACCCCCCAAGGCAAGGATTCCCCTTTTGACATCGACCACGATTTTCACCATGTCCCCAAACCATGCTTTCGCGTATTCTTTCAGGAGAGCCGCATCCACCGGATCGCGAACAACGAGAATCGGCGGTTTGTTGATATGCATAGACGCGTAATTACTCCAATTCGTATAATACCTGGAATTTCGGTGCGATCCCAGTTCATCTGGGATTATTAAAAAATCCACTTAGCTATTGCATATTTTTGCCCGCAGACGGTCAAAAATATGCAATAGTACAGATTTAAAATTTTCAGGTCCAAATTCAAGAGGGAAATAAGCCATGGCGAAAACGAACTCTCGAGGAAACGGCGTCCAACCCCTGCGCCAGAACGAAGTCGTCCTGGTGGCGAGCGGCGATCTGCGGCTTTCGGCCAATCAGGTCTGCTGGCCGGCGCAGCGGGCCATGGAGGCGGCGCTGGCGGCGGCGCTCCGCCACGAGGGCTGGAAGGTGCGCCGCGCCCACCGGTATGATCCCAAGCTGAAGCACGGCTTCATCGCCAGCCAGAGGCAGGGGATGGAGGTCTTCCGCGGCCTCCATCCCGAGGCGCCGCTCATCGTCGCCGAGGCGGTCTGGCAGTACAGCCACCACGTCCTCCCCGGCTTGATGACCCATCGCGGCCCGATCCTCACCGCCGCCAACTGGAGCGGCCAGTGGCCGGGCCTGGTCGGCATGCTCAACCTGAACGGCTCGCTCACCAAGGCGGGGGTGGCCTATTCGACGCTGTGGAGCCTCGACTTCAAGGACCGCTTTTTCCGGAGCGGCCTCCGGCAGTGGCTGCGCGAGGGCCGCATCGACCACGACACCTCCCACGCCCAAGACGCCGCCTGCTTCCGCCTGCCGGGGAAGGAGGCCGCCCTCGGCCGCCACCTCGCCCAGCGGCTGAAGAAGGACAAGGCCATCCTGGGCGTCTTCGACGAGGGCTGCATGGGCATGTTCAACGCCATCATCCCCGACCATCTCCTCAACCCGACGGGGGTCTTCAAGGAGCGCTTGAGCCAGTCAGCTCTCTACGCCGGCATGCGCCAGGTGAGCGACGCGGAAGCCTGGGAAACGCGCCGCTGGCTCAATCATAAGGGGATGCGATTCCTGACCGGCGGGGATCCGGCCACCGAGCTCACCGACGACCAGATCCACGAGCAGTGCAAGATGTACATCGCCGCCGTGCGCATCGCCCACGACTTCGGCTGCGACGCCATCGGCATCCAGTACCAGCAGGGGCTCAAGGACATCTGTCCGGCCTCCGACCTGGTGGAAGGCCTGCTCAACAACTCCGACCGCCCGCCGGTGCGCCATGTCAAGACCGGCAAGGTTCTCTACGCCGGCGAGCCGCTGCCCCACTTCAACGAGGTCGACGAGTGCTCGGGGCTCGACGCCCTGGTCACCAACCGCGTCTGGAAGGCGCTTCGCCTCGATCCCGAGACCACCCTGCACGACCTGCGCTGGGGGGAGCACTACCGCGGCGGCGGCGTCAACGATTACGTCTGGGTGTTCCTCATCTCGGGGGCGGCGCCGCCGGCGCACTTCATCGGCAGTTACAAGGGCGCGGTGAGCGAGCGCCAGCCGCCGATGTACTTCCCCCTTGGCGGCGGCACCTTGAAGGGGATCTCCAAGCCGGGGGAGATCGTCTGGAGCCGCGTCTTCATCCAGGAGGGCCGTCTGCACTGCGACCTCGGCCGCGCCAAGGTGGTCAAGCTGCCGCCGGCGGAGACCGAGCGCCGCTGGCGCCTCACCACCCGCCAGTGGCCCATCATGCACGCCGTCACCTACGGCATCGGCCGCGATCAGATGATGGCGCGCCACAAGGCGAACCACATCCAGGTCGCCTACGCCCCCAGCAAGGAGAAGGCCAACGCGGCGCTGGCGGCCAAGGCCGCCATGCTCGAGGAGCTGGGGCTGGAAGTGCACATCTGCGGGACGGAAAACGGCCTGGTGGACGGCCGGTGAGGGATCAGTTGCTCTTCGGTGGCTCGGGAGGGGGTGGCTGCGGCTCCTGCGGCGCCTCCTCCTTGACCTTGAGCTTGCCCGCTTTCTTCAGCTCCTCGAGGCGCTTCTCGCACCAGGAGCGGTCGTACTTGCCGGAGATCTTCAAGTTGTCGAGGGTGAAGAGGATCTTGCCGAACTCGAACGCGACCTTGCCGCCCTTGTCGGGGGCGTTGGGGAAGGCGACCAGCTCCTTGTCGTTGAAGCGGAGGAGGCATTTCCCATCGCGCATGCCGAAGGCCACCCGGTTGGAGGCCCCCTTGCGCGGCATCCAGGCGCTGGGGTGGCGCTTGTAGTCGGCCAGGGGCGTGGACACGGAGGACCGCTCCATGCCCCCCGAGACGTAGGCGATCTTGCGGAAGAAGTCGGTTTCGTAGCCGGCCCCTTTCTCCCAGTTGAGGCGCACCTTGAAGGATGACTGTTGGTTGATCAGGTTCGGAATCCGGAAGCCGAACTCGATCCAGACGTTGCCGGTGATGGCGAACTTGGAGACCCAGGCGCCGCGCTCCAGGCCCAGGACCGCGAAGCCCGGCACCAGCTTCTCCTTGCCGTCCTTCACCTCGACGACGATGAAGCTGCGGTTGGTCCCCTTGAGCTTGTCGCTGGTGGAGTCGTGAATGCCCGGCCCCTCGAAGCCGGCCTTCATCTGCCCATCCTGGTCGAAGACCACCTCGATCTGGTCGCCGTTCATCTTGACCTTGCCGCCGAAAAGCTCGGGGCCGTTGAGTTCCAGCAGCTTTTCGAAGGAAGGGGGCTCCGCGGGGCCGGTGATGTCCTTCCCCCCCGTTTCCCCCGCCGGCTTGCCTTCCTGTCCCGCCGGCGGCTTGGGGGTTTCTTCGTCGGCGAGGAGGGGGTAAACCAGAATCGAGGCCAGAATCCAGAAGCTCCGAAACGCAGTTCTTGAAAGGGTCGTTGTGGTCATGGGCATACCTCCTGTTTAGAGCCTATCCCAAAAATCCATCCGGCCACTCTGCAACAGAACTGGGGCCGGCTGCGAAGGCGCCATACTGCGTTGGGCCTCCTCGCCTTATTTCTCCGGTTAATAAGGCTGCGTCGGCCCG
>JACQVS010000272.1 GCA_016209605.1 Planctomycetota bacterium | reverse complement strand
CTCGCGCTCGCCTTCGGGCGGCCCTCCCAGCGGCCAGCTTGTGCTGGCGCCCGCTGGTCCGGGCATTCGCTCCTGCGCCATTGCTCGGAGCTCACCTTGGCGGTTCAATCCTCTTCATCTTTTTCTTCTTCGGCCGAGAACTTTGGTTGCGGCCGTGGCCGCTTTAGTCCTTGACCTCATAGTCGGCGTCGATGATGTTGTCCTTCCCCTCTTTCCCCTTCTTTTCCTCGCGCTCCGGAGCCTCGGACTCGTAAGTCGGGCCTTTCGAAGCTCCGGCGGCTTGGGCCTGGGCGGCTTTTTCGTAAATCGTCTTGCCCACGTCCTGGGAAGCCTTTTCCAGCTCTTCGATGCCCCTCTTCATGCCGCCGATATCATCCTTGTCGCGGGCGGCCTTGAGCCGGTCGATGATGGCGCCGAGGCGGGTGCGGTCCTTCTCGGGAATGATGCTCTCGTTCTCCTTGATGAACTTCTCCGTCCGGTAGACCAGGCTGTCGGATTGGTTCCTGGTGTCCACCACCTCGCGCTTCTTGCGGTCCTCATCGGCGTGCACCTCGGCATCCTTGCGCATCTTCTCCACCTCATCCTTGGACAGGCCGCTCGAGGAGGTGATCTTGATATTTTTCTGCTTGCCGGTGCCGAGGTCCTTGGCGGCGACGTTCAAGATGCCGTTGGCATCGATGTCGAACGACACCTCGATCTGCGGCACGCCGCGGGGAGCGGGCGGAATGCCCTCGAGCAGGAATGAGCCCAGGAGCCGATTGTCCCGGGCCATCTCGCGTTCACCCTGATAGACCTTGATCTCCACCGAGGTCTGGTTGTCGGCCGCGGTCGAAAAGACCTCCTTCTTGGTGGTCGGAATGGTGGTGTTACGTTCGATCAGCTTGGTCATGACGCCGCCCAGGGTTTCGATGCCCAGGGAAAGCGGCGTGACGTCGAGGAGCAGCACCTCGGTGAGGCTCTCATCCCCCTGCAGAATGCCCGCCTGGATGGCGGCCCCCAGGGCCACGGCCTCATCGGGGTTGACCGAGCGATTGGGCTCGCACGCAAAGAGGTCCTTGACCAGCTGCTGGACGCAAGGCATGCGCGTCGAGCCCCCCACCAGGATCACCTCATCGATGTCGGCGGGCGCGAGCTTGGCATCCTTGAGGGCCATCTCGCACGGCCGGCGGCAGCGGTCGACCTCCCGCTCGATCAACTGCTCGAACCTGCTGCGGGAGACCTCCATCAGCAGGTGCTTTGGCCCGGATTGATCCGCCGTGATGAACGGCAGATTGATTTCGGTCGCGGTCTTGGAGGAGAGCTCGCACTTGGCCTTCTCGGCGGACTCCTTGAGGCGCTGCAGGGCCATCTGGTCCTTGCGCAGGTCGATGCCGTGCTCTTTCTTGAACTGCTCCGCGATGTGATCGATCAGGATCTGGTCGAAGTTGTCGCCGCCGAGATGGGTGTCGCCGTTGGTCGAGAGCACTTCGAAAAGCCCCTCATCGATCTTGAGGATGGAGATATCGAAGGTTCCACCGCCCAGGTCGAAGACGGCAATTTTCTTGTCCGACTCCTTGCGCTTCAGGCCATAAGCCAGGGCGGAGGCGGTCGGCTCATTGATGATGCGGACCACTTCCATGCCGGCGATGGTGCCGGCATCCTTGGTGGCCTGGCGCTGGCCGTCGTTGAAATAAGCCGGCACGGTGATCACGGCCTTCTCGACCTTGTGGCCGAGGTAATTTTCGGCCGCTTCCTTGAGGCTCTGGAGGATCATCGCCGAGATCTCCGGCGGCGTGAAGTACTTGCGGGTGACCTCCACCTTCACCAGTTCTTCGGCCCCCCCAACGATCTTGTACGGCACCATCTTCTCCTCGGTGGCCACCTCGGAATGGCGCCGCCCCATGAAGCGCTTGATGGAAAAGATGGTGTTCTGCGGGTTGGTGACCGCCTGGCGCTTCGCCAGGTTGCCGACCAGCCGCCCCTTGTCCGTGAAGGCGACCACCGAGGGGAGCAGCCGCGAACCATCGGACTGGGCAATCACCACCGGCTCTGACCCTTCCATCACCGCCACAACCGAGTTGGTGGTTCCAAGATCGATACCGACGATTTTCGACATGAAGGCACCTCTTTAAAGATTTAAAAGCAGGCAACGGGCCTGCTCTATCGGCCAGACCTAGTTTTAGCAAGAATTTTGCAAATGCCGTTCCTCAAATCCTAAAATAAAACTTAAGTTGTTTAATTAAAGCGACTTACAAACAATCTGAAAGGCCGCCTCACTCTCCCCACTCAGAGACCAGCCTGCCATTCCGGCAGGTTCCCCCGTCCCCCCGGGAAGAAGGCCCCTGTCACCCTGGCAGACAAAAATTTCTTCCTTCGTGGTTAATTTTTTTTCTTCAGGTCAACGAATGAAGCTTCAGTTTGCGGTAGAGCGTCCTCTCGCCGATGCCCAGCAGCTTGGCCGCCTCCTTGCGGTTCCCCTGGACATGGGAAAGGGTGGCGCGGATGAGCTCGCGCTCGACCTCCTTGAGCGGCAAGCCGATCAAGCCGCCCACGCTTCCCTGCCGGTTGGGTAAGGTTTTGCGGGACTGCTGGATGCTTTCCGGGAGATCGGCCATGGTGATGACCGGTCCCGGGGCGAAGATGATGAGGCTCTCCACCATGTGCCGCAGCTCTCGGACGTTCCCCTTCCACGGGTGGGCCACGAAGGCGGCCATGGCCTCGGGGTCGATGCGGGAGAAATGCTTGCCATGGATCTGCGAGTACATCCTCAGGAAGTAGTCGACCAGGGGCGGGATGTCCTGGGGCCGCTCCCGGAGCGGCGGGATGTGAAGGGTGACGACCTTGACGCGGTAGTAGAGGTCCTCGCGAAACTTCCCCTCCTTGACCAGCTCCTCGAGGTGGCGATGGGTGGCGCAGATGACCCGGACATCAATCGAAATCGGATCGTTCGAGCCGACGCGGGTGATGAGGCGGTTTTCAAGGACGCGCAGCAGCTTGACCTGAGTCTCGAGCGGGATGTCGCCGACCTCGTCGAGGAAGATGGTGCCGCGGTGGCAGTGCTCGAACACTCCCTTGCGCTGCGAGATGGCGCCGGTGAAGGCCCCTTTCTCATGCCCGAACAGCTCGCTTTCAATGATGTTGGGCGAGAAGGCGGCGCAGTTGATCTTCAGGAACTTGTTCGTGCTGCGCTGGCTGTTCTTGTGGATCGCCTCGGCGATGACCTCCTTGCCGGTGCCGCTCTCTCCCGTGATGAGCACCGTCGCATCGGTGCCGGCGACTTGCGCCGCCCGCTGGGTGACGTCGCGCATGGCATCGCTCGAACCGACGATGCCGTCGAAAGGGAACTTGCGCACCAGCTGGCGGGTCTGCTCGCGATGGCTCAATCGCAGCTTCTGCACTTCCAGGGTCTTGAAGACCCGCACCCGCAGCTCTTCCAGGTTGAAGGGCTTGAGGAGGAAGTCGGTCGCCCCCTGCTTCATGGCTTCGACCGCGCTTTCAACCGCCTCCGGCTCTGCAATGACCATCAACGCCAGGTCCGGATTGATCTCGCGAGCGCGGCGCAGCACCTCCAGGCCGCTCATCCCCTTCAGGACCAGGTCGATCAGCACCAGGTCGTGGTGGTTGCCCTTGACCGCCTCGAGCGCCGCTTCGCCGCTGTCGACCAGCTCGCAGCGGTAGCCCATTTCCTCCAGCACATCCGCCGTCGCCTCGGACTGCCGCGGATCGGCCTGGACGATGAGGATGACCCCCTTGCCCCGCCGCCCCACCAGCTCGGTGCTCTGGCGGAAGGTGGTGAGGGACCGGCTGGATGGACTGGAAGGCTCTCCGCGAGACTCGCCGCCGTTCTGGGGCATGATAGAGCGCGGACGGGACGCTTCCCTCTCTTCCACGGCCCCTGGATTCTTGTCCTTCTCCACCTTCACCTCGGAATCAACCTATCCCAATTTTCCTGGCGTGATTGGCAATTATTTCTCCGTCGGCTTTCCCTTGGTGGTCCCCTTCTTCGTGCCCCCCTTCTTGGTGCCGCCGGTCTTCTTCTTCTCCTCCTCGGAATCTTTCTGCAGCACCGACTTGTCTTGCTTCAAGACGGCGACCTGGAAATTGCGGATGGCGATCTTGGCTTTCTCGCCACGCACCTGGAGAACGAAGTATCCCGGATCGTCGGCCAGCAAGCCGCCCCCCTTGATGTTCCAGTTGAGATCCGGGCAGTCGATCTGAAAATTGGAGCCTTCGATGATCACCACGAACTTGAGCCACGTCCCCGCGTCCTCCTCCTCGCCGGCGGACTTTCCCTTCTTCTTGCGGGCCCCTTCTTTCTCCTCCCCTTTTTCCTCCTTCTCCTCCTTCTCCTCTTTTTTTTCCTTGTCCCCGCCGGCCGTCTCCTCGCCCGACTCTTTCTTGGCGGCGGCCTCCACGTTGAGACCTTTGAGCGACCGGGGCCGGAAGGAGGGGACGCCCCGTCCATCCTTCCTCCCCTTCGCCCCGAAGAAGACGTTTTCCGGATCCTCGATCCGCGCATCGAAATTGAGGTGGACGTCTATCCAGCTCCCATCCCCTATGGCAATGAACGTCCCCTGCTCATCCTTCTCGGCGTAGTCGCCCGGGTTGGGCCCCAAGGTCAAGATTCCTTTTTTATTCTCCACGGGAACCTCGGTCCCCTCCGGGCCGCCCCAGACCTCGTAGGCGCTGGCCACGTTCAGCTCGCTGTAGACCGGCTCCGACTGCGCGGTTTTCTTTTGCGCCTGCTGCTCGGTATAGGGGACGTAATGCTCAGAAATCAACTTCTTGATCTTCTCGCCGTAGGGAGTGTCATCGTAGTCCGGGTCGAAGCCCTCCAGGTAGCCGATGATGCGGGCGTGGTCATCGCCCCAGGCCTTGATCTTCGCCAGCCGGTTGGCGTAGGCGACGTCGGCCAGCTCGTGACGGCCGATCTTCTCATCGAGCTCCTTGAGCCTGGGCCGCAGGTCGGAGCCAGGTTGCCTGCGCTCGGCTTCCTGCTTGAATTCGACCAGCAGTTTTCTCGCCCGATCGAACTTGCGCGGGTCGGGGGAGGGGTCGTCGAGGAGCTTGTCGACTTGCCCCTGAAGGCCGGCGAGGTCGCTCTCGGCCTTCCTGGCCACATCCTCCTCGAGTTTCTTGACCAGTCCCCGCGCCTCATTCAGCTCGGCGAGGTCGATCTTGTACTTCGCGGCGATCTGCTGCGCGTAGCCGATGAAGGAGCGGCCAGCCGAGATTTTCTGATCGGCCCCGGCGCTCGATCTGCTGAGGGCCTTCTTCAAATCGGCGAAGCGGCTCTTCACCTGGGCCCGGTCCCGCTCCTGAGGATCCGAGGAGGCCGGGGCGGCGGCTCCCGGCTGAGCCTCGCCGGTTGAAGGCGTGGCGGAGCTCGTTTCCATGCGGCGCCGGCAGCCGGAGCTTCCGCCCTCAGCAAGGAGCAGCGCCAAGAGGAGGAAGAAAACCCCTCTGCACCGATGTCTTCTCATGGCTCGGACCTCCTAGATCTTCATCCACATGCAGCAATAAGAGCAAGAAACGATGGATCATTATACCCGGCCTCCCCGGACGAAAACAAAAAAAGTGGGAGGACCTTGCGGGTCCTCCCACTTCGATTTCCGACCAGGAGGCGTTAAGAACTGCGCGCCGTTTGGTTTGATTCTTCAGGATCACACATCCGACAGCGACGCCACCAGGCAGCCCTTGGCGACGCTGAAGAGCGGATCTTCCGCCAGCCGGATGTTCTTGACCGGGATCGGGAACTTGACGGCCTCGAACTCCTGCTTGAAGACCTCGATGAAGCCGCCGATCATCGAGGTTCCGCCGGAGCAGGCGATCTCCACCGGATCGGGGAAGGCCGGCATGCCGGAGGCCGACTCGAATCGCTTCTTGATGTTCTCGAGCGTATAGGAAATGAGGTTGCGGTAGTAGATCTCCACCGCCTCTTCCTCGCGGTTCTTGGGGCTGAGCAGGTTGACGCCCTTTTCCTTGATGGCCGCCGCCCGGCTGGCCTTGATGCCGAGCACGTGCGCGACGTTGCGGTCGATCCAGTCGCCGGCGCGGGAGGTGGAGAAGGAGAGCGCCGGGATCGACTTGTAGGCGACGCAGATGTTGAACATGCCGCCCCCGCAGGAAATGCCGATGCCGGTGAAGTCATCGTTCGCCAGCTCGGCGAAGACCACGGCGTGGCCTTCGACCAGATGCTTGGGGGTGTAGCCCATCTTCTTCAAGAGACCCGAAAACAGCCCCTTGTGATAAACCACGTTGAAGTCGGCGTCGATGGGATCCGCCGGAATGGAGAAGTAACAGACCTCTTCCGGCGCATTGGGCGCTCCCAGCAGGTTCTCAAGGAGCAGCTTCTCGATCGGCAGCGCATCCTGCTCGTGAGGGCTGATGACCCCATCCTTCATCGGACGGCGGGTCTCGCGGTTGAAGATGTTGGCCAGCTCGAAAGCCGGATCTCCCACCACCACCATGCGGCCGTTGACCACAACGTACTGCACGTTCAGCTTGGTGAGCATGTTGCGGGTGTAGTCGTCCGCATCGATGTCGATGAACGCGTTGCGCTGGATCTTGATGGTGACGTTGCCGCTCGAGTCCTGAATGGCGCTCGCCAGGTTCGCCGTCCCCACATCGAGGCCCCGTCCCAGCTCGTACTTGGTCGAGTTGTCCGTGGTCGAAATGACCGCCTCGGCGGGCTGGATGCCCGCTTCCCTCCCCTTGGTGGAGAATGCCTCTTTATTCCCCATCCTTCTGTCCTCCTTTTTGAAGTGATTTCAATTTGGCCAGGGTATTCTTCACACCGCCGGCTTTGGCCTCTTTGACTTTGATATCCGAAACATTCGATTCCAATTTTTCGCCCCTATCCTTCCTGAAAAGCTTCTCGATAATGACTTCTTTATCGATAACTTCTATAGAAGAATCGGACTTTCCCGACCCCAGTCTTGAGACTTTCTCGACCAGACCCTCGATGCTCGACTGCAGCCTGGAGAGATCGGAGCCGGAGGCGCCGGCGGCCGGGCCCTCCTTGAGCTTTTCGAGCAGCGCGGCGATCAGCCCCTCCATGGCCGAGGGCTTCTTTTCCCTGGCCGCTTCCTCCAGCTTCATCTCCAGCTCCTGGTCCTCTCCTTCCGGCTGGTTGAGCTTCTCCGCCAGCTCCTCGACCTCCTCCTCCTTTTGCTTCAGCGCCTCGATGATCTGCTGCAGTTTCTCCTGGTCCGCCTGAGCGGCCCTGGAGGCCTCTTCCACTTGAGCGTGGATCTCCGCCAGGCTGCGCTCGAGGTCTTCGACGCGCTGGCGGGCGGAATCGCGCTCCGCCTCGAGCTGGATGAGCTGCTGGGAGCGGCCCCGGATGATCTCCTCGTTCTCATGGCGGATCTTCTCGATCTCCTCCCGCTCCTTCTGGGCGCGCTGGCGCATGATGATTTCGAACTGCGCCTTCGACTCCTCGATCACCTTCTCCCTCTCGCTATGGGTGATCTCCTGGAAGCGGGCGCTGATGGCGCGGTCCACCGCCTCGCCGATCAGCCGGGCGATCATCTCCTGGTTGAGGACCTTGACCTGCTTGAAGCCTTTCCTGGTCAGCTCCGAAACCGGCACCTCGGACGTGCTTTTTTGAAGGACCTGCTTGATGTCCAGAGGGGAAGTGCCAGAGAGCTTTTTTTCCACCGGTTTCTCCGCCGTCCCAGAAATGGTTGCTTCAACGCTCATGCAGATAATGATCCTCCGCGATCAAAAAGTACGCAGAAGAGTATCATCGGGGGGGGAAGGCGGCAAAGTCCGGTAAAATAGTCACGGCTTGCCGAATTCCAGAGGCGGGAAACTGTAAAGAGCCCAATTGAATTGAAAAGGAATGAACCGCCAAGACGCGGAGGACGCCAAGATTAAGAAAGAAATCCAGAGTT
>JACQVS010000267.1 GCA_016209605.1 Planctomycetota bacterium | reverse complement strand
GTATTGAGTGAGTAGCAGTGCTTGATTTTACAACTATGCTATTATTGTTTTATTGTTTCATCAGGGCAAAATGTTCTAAAAGAACATAACTAGAACTATACCACTTCAATAGAATATTTCTCAAGAGTTTTCTCGAAATTTGGCGGCATCTTTTAACTTGCGCGGCCCGCCGAACCGGGCAAAATGACCTCCAAGCCGGCGTCTCGAGGCTGGCGATCCGGCAATGCGGCGCCGGCGCAAGCGAAGTAAGCCGCAAGAATATATCTACTTACGACAATGGAAATGGGATTCGGAAGGGCGATCCTCCGCCTCCCTGGCGCATGATAACCTTTTTTTACAAAGCCTCATCCTATCGGTCCATCCGGGTCGCCCTTCTCTCCAGCCTGGCGGTATCGGCCTTGCAGGGGGGGTCAGGCCCTGGGTTGGCCGACGGGCTGGCGGGCGGACGGCTGGACTGGCCGGCGCTTTATCAGCCCTTGGAGGACCGCCAGGCCGAAGCCTTTATCCAGAAGGCCCTGGCCCGGGGCCGGGAGTGGCTCGGTGAGCCCAGAATCCCGGTGAAACGGGTGCGGCTCCGCCGGAGCGTCCCGAGCCGCCCAGATCCCTCGCTCCCCAAAGGCTTCCGCCTCACCGAACTCAACGATTCAAAAGCAGGCCTTTTCACCATTTATGTCAGCGCCGGATCCGAGGAGCAGGCTTTTTACGGGCAGCTTGCCCATGAAGCTTTCCATCTCTTCGAGCCCCGCTTCCGCGACCTTTATATCGAGGGGCTGAACACCTGGCTCGCTGCCAGGCTGCTCCAGGAGCTGGGACTCCCCTGGAAGCCCTGGGAGGAGCACTTCCGCCAGGGGAAGGACTCCCCCTACAGCGAGGCCTATCAGTTGATGGTGGAGTTGGAGAAAGCCGTCGGCGAAAAGGCCCTCTGCGCCTTGTTTCGCTTCCGCGAGCCTCAGGATCGCGATCCACCGGCCCCGCTTCCGGGCCGACCGGTGACAGAGAGGGCGGCGGACCTCCCCTCGAACCGCGGCCTCCCTGAAAAAGCGGCGCTGGACGAGCGCTGGTTGCGCGTCTCGATCGACCGCTGGCTGGAATCGCTGCCCCCCGATCACCGCGCTGCGGCCCTGAAGATCCTGAGACGCCATTACTCGGTCCTGGAGAGCGCCCGGCTGAGGACCCACCCGGATTACTCGCTCGAAAAGCCGGCAATTTCCGGCGAGAAATCGAGCCCGCCATGAGCCTCCGTCCTCATTCCCGCTCCTCTTCTATCCTCCTCGGATCGTTCCTGGGGATGTTCCCACTCCTGGCGTTGGGGGCGAGAGACCAGCCGCCAAGCCCGGAAAAGCTGGAAAAAATCTTGCATCACCACAATCGCGGCGTCGCTTTCATGGAGCGCTTCGAGCCGGAGAAAGCGGTGGAGGAGTTCCGGCAAGTCGCCCGGCTGCTGCCGCAGTGGACGCCGGGCGTGGTCAACCTGGCGATCGCCCTCCTCAACACCCAGAAGGAGAAGGACCTCGAGGAGTGCCAGGACCTCCTGCGCGCCCTTCAAAAGAAAGATCCGAAAAATCCCTACGCCCACTACTCTCTGGGGATGCTCTTCCTCCACCGCAACCGGCTCGAGGAGGCGGCGCGGGAGTTCGGAGCGACGCGCGCCCTCGATCCCCTCGACCCACACACCCTCTACCAGCTCGGCAGCCTGGCCCGGCAGGCCGGACGGCTCGACGAGGCAGAGGGGCTCTTCAAGCAGGCGATCTCCATTCACGCCGGCCTTTCCTCGGCCTGGTACGGCCTGGCCCGCATCGCCCTTTCCAAAGGTCAAAGAGAGGAGGGGAAGCGCCTGCTCGAGCGCTTCTCGCAGCTGGAGCGAGCCAAGGTCGGCGTGAAGGTCAGCCTGAAGTACGGCGAGATGGGCCGCTACGCTGAAATCATCCGCATGGCCCAGATTCCCGGCGCCCCGGCGCCGGCCGCGCCGATCGCGCCCGGGTGGCGGGTGAAGGCGGACCTCCTGGACGGCGGTGGCGGCCGCGCGCCGGACGCCTCACCCCAGCCTGCCGCCGCAGCCCTCGCTGCCCGGCTGGGGCCGACAGCGGCTCTGGCAGATGTTGACGGCGATCATCTCACCGACCTCTTCCTGGCCGCGGCCGCTCCAGGAAGGGACCGGCTGCTCCTGGGGAGGCCGGACGGCCGGTTCCTCGACCGCACTCAAGAGAGCGGCCTCGAAATCCCGGCCAGCCAAGGCAGCTCCACGGCCGCCGCTTTCGGAGACTACGATGGCGATGGCCGGATCGATCTCTTCGTGGCCCGAACCACCGGCTGCATCCTTTACCAAAATCGTGGAACCGGTCCGGGGCAGGCCGTCTTTGCCGACGTCACCGCCGCCGCGGGGATCGATGCCGCCGGCGCCGTGTATTCGAGCGCCTCCTTCGCCGATGCGGACCATGACGGCGATCTCGACCTCTTCCTGGCGGGATATGCCCTCCTCGGCCCGCTCGAGGCGGCGGCGGAGCCGGCCCCGGCGCGCAGCCGCCTCCTCATCAACCTGCGCACCGGCCGCTTCGAGGACCGCGCCGAGGCGGCGGGAATCACCGCCTGCGCCCGGGCCCGCGGCGCCTTCTTCAGCGACCTCGACGGCGACCGCGCCATCGATCTTTTCGTCGCCGTGGAAAACGGCCCCCCGCTCCTCTACCGGAACGGCAGGGCCCTGCAGTTCCGCGAGGCGGCCAAGGAGATGCAGCTCCAGGACCTCGGCCATCACGCTTTTGGAGCCGCGGCCGCCGACCTGAACGGCGATGGCTTTCCGGAAATCATCCTCCTGCGCGGTCCGGATTCTCCGCCCCTCCTCCTCCGCAACCAGCAGGGCCGGCGCTTCGAGCCCGCCAGCCCGCTTCCGGAGCCGGCGGCCGGGGCGACGGCGGTCGCGGCGGCCGATTTCAACCTCGATGGATTCCTGGACCTGGCCCTCTCGATCCCGGCGCCGGGCGACCGCGCCATGGCGGCCATCCTCCTCGGCGACGGCCGTGGCGAGCTGTTCAAAACGGAGAGCCCCGCGGCGGCGCCGGCCGGCCTCCCTTCCGGGCGGGCCCTTCCCGTCCTCGACCTCGGCGGGGACGGCTCCCTGGACCTCCTCTTCGCGGGCGCCGGCGCCCCGCTCGCCGCCCTGGAGTCCGTGCCGCCCGCCGGCCAGCACTGGCTTCGCATCGAGCTGGAGGGGCATCGCCACGAAGGAGAGTACTTCTCCAACCGCCAGGGAACGGGCGCCCTCGTCGAAGCCAAAGCGGGCGATCGCTGGACGGTGGTGCAAGCGGGAACCGGAGGCGCCTCGGAAGCGGCGGTCCATGTCGGCCTCGGACCCCAAGCCCAGGCCGATTACGTGCGCATCGTCTGGCCCGACGGCATCCTGCAGTCGGAGATGGAGCTGGCCGCCGACCGCCGGGTGGCGGTCGAGCAGGTGCAGCGAAAATCCTCCTCGTGCCCGCTCCTCTTCACGTGGGACGGCGAACGCTTCCGCTTCGTCACCGATCTCTTGGGCACCGGCGGCCTGGGATTCTTCCTGCGGCCGGGGGAATACATCCCTCCGGACCCGACGGAGGACCTCCGCATCCCCCCCGGAGCGCTGGCAGAAAAAGAGGGCCGGCTGCGCTTGCGCATCGTCGAGCCGCTCGAGGAGGTATGCTACCTTGATCAGCTCCAGCTCCTCGCCGTCGACCATCCCGAAGAGGCCGAAGTCTACCCCGAGGAGCGCTTCGGCGGCTCCCAGCCGGCGCCGTGGGGGCGATTGCTCCTCATCGAGGAAAAGATCTTTCCGCAGCGCGCCCTCGACCGCTCCGGCCGCGAGGTCACGCCGCTCCTCCTCGAGGTGGACCGCCGCTGGCCGAGCGTCCCCAGGGACCCGCGCTTCCCGGGCTATGCCGAGGAGCACTGGCTGGCGCTCGAGTTCAAGGACCTGCCGGCCGGCGTAGCATTGGACGGCTCATGGTTCCTGTTCCTCGATGGCTGGGTCGAGTACACCTACTCCCACGTCAACTACGCCGCCTGGCAGGCCGGACTGGCCCTGCGGCCGCCGGCCCTGGAGGTCCCCGACGGCAAAGGCGGCTGGAAGACGGCGATTTCGGACGCCGGCTATCCAGCCGGCCTTCCCCGCACGATGGCGGTGCCGCTGCCGCGGGATGCCCTCGCTGCCGGGAAGTTCCGCCTGCGCACGAACATGGAAATTTACTGGGACCGAGCCTTCATCGCCCGGGACGAGAGCGAAGCGCCTGCGGGCCGGTTGCTCATCCGCGCGCTTCCTCTGGCTTCGGCGCGGCTGAGCTTTTACGGCTTCCCCCAGGAGTTCTTTCCCGATGGCCAGGCCCCTCCCCTTTACGACTACGGCCGGCGCGATCCCGGCGTCTTCTTCCGCAACCTCCCCGGCGATTACACCCGCATGGGCGAGGTCGGCGAGCTGCTCGAAAAGGCGGATGACCGCATGGTGATCTTCGGCCGCGGCGATGAAGTGGCCGCCGATTTTGACTCTCGGTCGCTGCCGCCCCTCCCGCCTCGGTCCAGGCGGACGTACGTCTTGCGCTCCTTCGGGTACTGCAAGGACAAGGACTTCCACACCGCCTGCTCGGACAGCGTCCATCCTCTACCCTTCCAGGCCATGTCCGGTTATCCTTACCCGGCCGGCGAGCGCTATCCGGACGATTCAGCTCATCGGAGATACCTGGAAGAATGGAACACCAGAAAGATTCTGGACCGCTAGCCAATGCAAGGGCGCCTTGCCGGCCTTACAACTCGATCATGAAACGGACACCGCACCACACGCTTTTTTTGCTGATCGCCTTCTCCGGCTGCGAGGGCGGGCCGCAGCTCTTCGAGGATGCCGCCTACGAGCGGGGAATGGAGTTCATCAGCTACTCCGGCGACCATCTCTGGTACCTGATCGGCACGCTGGGCTCGGGAGTAGCGGCCGGCGATTACGACAACGACGGCGATCCTGACCTCTTCCTGCTCAGCGGCTCGGCCATTCTCGAGGCGTACCGCGAGGAGGCGGACGAGCACGCCGATGCGCTGTGGCGGAACGACGGCAACGGCGTCTTCACCGACGTGACGGCTCAGGCGGGCGTCGGACGCACCGGCTGGTCCAACGGCGCGGTGTTCGCCGACTACGACGGCGACGGCGACCTCGACCTCTTCGTGGCGCGCCACGGCCCCAACCTGCTCTGGCAAAACCACGGCGACGGCACCTTCACGGAGGTGGCGGAGCAGGCCGGCGTGGCCGATCCCCGCTGGGCGGCCGCCGCCGCCTTCGCCGACCTCGACGGCGATCAAGACCTGGACCTTTATGTCACCAACTATGCCGACTTCGACATCGCCGTTCAGAAGGACAAGGTGAAGTGGTTCACCGATGGCCTCAAGCAGTTTCCCCAGTACTTCCAGCCGGCGGCCAACATCCTCTACCGCAACAACGGCGACGGCACCTTCACCGACCTCACCGCCGCCGCCGGCGTGCAGGGCACCGGCAGGAGCCTCGCCGTCATCGCCACCGATTATGACCTCGATGGCGACCTCGACCTCTTCGTCGCCAACGACATCGGCTTCAACGACCTCTTCCGCAATGACGGCGGCATGAAGTTCGAAAACGTCGGCTTCGAGTCCGGAGTCTGCTGCGATGCGGAGGGGAATCCGCAGGCCACCATGGGCGCCGCCATCGGCGACTACGATAACGACGGCGACCTCGATCTCATGGTCACCAACTACGGCGGCGAGTACCACACCTTGTACCGCAACGATGGCGGCGGCTTGTTCACGGACGTCACGCGGGCGGCGGGCCTGGTCTCGCAGGAGACTCTCGACACGGTGGGCTGGGGCATCGGCTTCTACGACCTCGATCTCGATGGCCGCCTGGACATCCTCTCCGTCAACGGCCACGTCGTCGGCGACATGGTGCTCTGGTACATGCGCAACCTGGCCGACTTGAAGTCGGAGAAGATCCGGCAGATGCAAGAGGAAGCGTTCAACCTCGGCGCCGACCAGCCCAAGCACTTGTTCCTGAACCAGGGGGATGGGACCTTCGCGGACATTTCCCGCCAGGCCGGGTGGGCCATCCGCCGGCCGCGCATGAGCCGGGGGGCGGCGTTCGCCGACTTCGACGGCGATGGCCGGATCGATGTCGCCGTATCCAACAAGAACGAGCCGGCGCAGATCCTCCTCAACCGCATGCCCTCGAAAGGTCACTGGCTGAGGCTGGATTTGCGCGGCCGTCCTCCCAACGTCTTCGCCATCGGCGCGCGGGTCCAGGTGGAGGCGGCGGGGAAAGTGCTCGTTCGGGAAGTGCACGCCGGCACCAGCTACTGCTCCGCCGATGACCTCATCCTCCACGCCGGCCTGGGGGAGGCGGCGGCCGCCGATCGCGTCGAGGTGCGCTGGCCGGACGGCGCCATCGAGGTATTCCCTCATCTCGAAGGCGACCGTTTCCATCGCTTGACCCAGGGGGCGGGCGGCGCGGCGGCGGGCGGAGTGGCGGGCAAGTGAACCTCGCCAGGCTGGTGAAGAGCTGATATGAAATTCGCAGAAGGTTACGCCAAGTTCCGCGGCCAGCGGCCTGTCATTTCCTTTGAAGTCTTCCCGCCCAGAACCGAGGCGGCCATCGAGAACTTCCGCAAGGTGCTTCCGGAGCTGATCGGCTTGCAGCCGGACTTCATGACGGTGACCTTTGGAGCCATGGGCTCCACCCGCGAACAGACCATCGACATCGCCCGGGAAATCAAGGAGAAGCACCGCCTCGAGACGGCCTGCCACTTGACGTGCGTCGGTTCGACGAGGCAGGAGATCGACGCCCTCCTCGACCGCATTGCGGCATGCGGCATCCAGAATGTGGTGGCGCTGCGGGGGGATCCGCCCAAGGGGGAGACGCAGTTTCGCGCCGTCGAAGGCGGCTACGCCCACGCCATCGAACTGGTCCGCCACATCCGGAAGAGGGGAGGGTTCGGCGTTGCCGTGGCCGGTTATCCGGAGAAGCACCTGGAGGCCCCGGATCTCGACACCGACATGAAGCGTTTGAAGGAAAAGGCGGCCGCGGGGGCGGACCTCATCATCACCCAGCTTTTTTACGACAACCGGGACTATTACCGCTTCGTCGAAAAAGCCCGGGCGCTGGGGATCACCCAGCCGATCGTCCCCGGGCTGATGCCCCTCCTTTCGGGAGCTCAGATCCGCCGCGTCACCGAGATGTGCGGCGCCAAGATCCCGGAGGTCTTATCGAGGGAGCTGGAGGAGGCCGGACATGATGACCACAAGGCCCAGGAGATCGGCATCCGCCAGACCGTCCGCCAGATCCAGGATCTCCTGGCCCACGGCGTCCCGGGGATCCACTTTTACGTCCTCAACCGCGCCAGCCACATGAAGCGGATCTTCTCGGAGCTCAAGACTTAACGAAGCAATCACGACCTTGGATGGTTTTAGGTGAAGATCTCCAGCTCGTGGTCCATGAAGGCCCGCTTCAGCCCCCCACCCAGGGCCTTGTAGCAGGAGCACAGCCGCTCCATGAACACTTCGCCCAGATCGACGCGCTGGTGATGCAGCACGCGCGCGCCGACGTGCTCCAGAATGTGCCGGACGATGATCACCCCCGGAAGAAAGATGGCCTGGCGGCGGGGGGAGAGGAACTTGGGCGCGCCGAGGCGCCGGGTCACCTCCTCAACCGCCTTGAGGATATCGAGGTCGAGGTGGCTGGTGCCGGCCACCTGGGAAATCGCCTTCACGGTGCCGCCGGTGCCGTGGACCTCGTCGACATTGACGCTCTTGGCATTGCGGAGATGCTCTCGTATCCAGCGCACCGCCACCTCCTCCTGCCAGGATCCGGAGCCGAAGGAAGCGAGGTGGTTGACCTGGATGACTCCCAGCGGAACCGTTTCGTGGAGATAGCTCTGACCGGCTCCCAGAAATACCATTTCCAGTCTCCCCCCGCCCAGATCGAAAACTACCGCCGGCCGTTGA
Organism: Planctomycetota bacterium; assembly: GCA_016209605.1. Lineage (GTDB taxonomy): Bacteria > Planctomycetota > UBA8108 > UBA8108 > JACQVS01 > JACQVS01. The sequence goes on along the minus strand of JACQVS010000267.1, from coordinate 15,029 downwards.
GAAACGTGGATCTGGAATCCGTGGATCAGCAAGCGCGCCTCCTCGGCGCCGTTGAGGACGCGAACGGGGATGGCCAGGTCACCGTTCAAGCGGTCGAGTAGAATGTCGGTGTTCTCGGCATCCTGAAAAACTCCGGTGGCAATCCCGAAAAGATCCCCTCGTTCGCTGACCCCGCAACGCCCCAGGAGCCCGCGGACCGAATCCAGAACCTCGTCAATGGTATCCTCCGAGAAGCGGCCCGAGGAGTAAACCTCGAAGCCCACTTCCCACTCCAGGCGGAAAGGCTCGAAGCGGTCCAGCTCCTGGGAGTAGAGGTGGAGCTTCAGGGAGTTGGTCCCCAGCTCCAGCACTCCGAGCGTGCTGGCTCGCATAGAGGCCGTAGGCAGCACCGACGATTTCATTTTCTCCTCAGTTCGCTGTTGAAGAAGACACCCGATACGTTTCCAGTAGCTAAAATCCTCAAATGGCTTCTTTTTCGGAACATGGAATCTCCACGAAACCATGCCCAGATATCTTGAAATTTTACAGGTCTGGCTCCAAGATAAGCTAAAACAATTTTGTATCATTTTGTCTGGTCCTTATTACCAGAACACCGGAATTTCACATTTCCTGCTTTTTCCACTTGGAATGGGCTCCTCATGATCTTGAACGACCTCTTTGACCTCTCTGGAAAGCAGGGGAGAAGCGCCGGCGGCGCCTTTGGCAGCGGCCCCCGAGGCGGGGCGAGGGCGGCTTCCGGAACCGCTTCCGGGCAGGAGGGGGAGGTTTTTCGGAACGGCTCCTCATGGCTCGACCAGCTCCCTCGCCTCACGGCCTCACGGCTCCGCACCCTGGCGCAAGCGGCACGCGACCTCTTGACCACCAGCGAGCGCGCCACCGCCTACTCCAAGGCTCTGGACTTGCTTCTGGAGAGCCTGGGAGCCGAGCGCGGGGTCCTGCTCCTCTGGGAGAGGGAGAGGAACCGCTTCCACAAGATCGCCTCCCGGCCGTGGGCCGACTTCCCCGAGCTGGACCTGTCGTTCATTCAGGAGATGGGAGAGGCCGTGCTCAAGAGCGGAGCGGGACGGATCCACGCGCCGGCGAAAGGCCCGGCGAGAAGCCTGGCAACATGCCTGGAAACAAGCACCGCCAGCCGTCTGGGGGCCGGCCAGTTTTTCAGTCGGGTCGCGGCGCTTTGCGCGCCCCTGCTCTCCCGAACCGAGCCTCTTGGGATTCTTTACCTCGATGCCTCCCAGCGCTTCCGTCAGTTCGGCCCGGACGATCTGGAATTCGCCTGCCTCTATGGGTGGGTGGCCGGCAACTGCCTCGAAAGCGCCAAGCTCTTCGCCGAGGTGGTGACCTGCCATCGCGATCTGGCGGCGCGGTTGTTCGAGCAGGCTGGACCGGCCGGACGGCTGGACCCGTCGCGCCAGCCCTCAGGCCCGCTGGCCCACGTTGAAACTTTTTCCCTGATCCTGGGCGGGCTCCACCACTCCCTCGCCTCTTTGAGCGCTGAGATCGGCAAGCTGGCGAGCGTCTTGGATGACCTGACTGCGCTCTCTCGGCTCGGCGGGCAGGCCGAAGCAATCCGCCGGCGGATCGCCGGCCTGCGGCTCTTGACCACTCCTCCGGAGGATAATCCCGGACAAAGCGTCAAGCTCTTCGAGTTGATGGAGGTGGCCTTGACCTCTTTGGGCTGGAACACGCCGCCGCGGATCCACTGGCCGCCCACCAGCCCGGAAATCCGGATCCAGACTGGCTCGGTCGCGGCCGCGCGGTGGATCCTCGCCCGCATGCTGGAGGCCGCCTCCGGGGAGGCTTCCGGCCAGCCAGGTGTGGAGGCTCGCATCCATCATGACCAGGTGAATCAGGTGATCCTCTTCGAACTCCAGTGCCCAGGCCTCCTCCCGGAGCTGGCTGAAGACCTCGCCTTGGGTCGCCTGATTGCTTTGGAAATCCTCGATGGGGATTTACAATGGGAGGACCAGGGCCGTTCGACGCTGCTCCGGCTGCGATTGCCGGTCGCTGAGCGGCCCTCCCCAAAAAAGGCCGGGAAAACCGCCGTCACTCTCCGGTTTGATCCGGAATGGGGGCTGAAGCTCGATTAGTTTATGGGCTCAGCGGTAAGAGCCTTTCTCGGTAGGCGCTTCGAGGCCCGAGGCCGAGCGAGAAGGCGCCAGACAAGGCGGGCCGACGCAGCCTACTTAACCGGAGAAATAAGGCGAGGGCGAGCTCCGAGCTGGCGCAGGAGGGAGCGCCCGGAGCAGCCGGCGCCGACCGAAGGTTGGCGGCTGCGAGGGCTGCCCGAAGCCGATTTGCGCGAGCAAATCGAGCGAAGGGGCCCAACGCAGTATGGCGCCTTCGCAGCCGGCCCCGTGCCTTCAAAAGAACGGCCGAATGGTCTACTGAGACAGGCTCTAAGAATTGCTGGGAGGCCAACCGATATTTTTAGAGCAACGATTGGCAAGTGTTACGCAAGCTCGACCTTTACCGGACCTTGACCCAGAGGATTGAATTCCATGTTTGAAGTCGCTCGCGATCAAACCGGCCCGATGATCAAACAGCTCTCCTTTTTCCTTCCCAACCGGGTTGGCGCCCTCCTGGGGGTGGTGAGGAAGCTGGAGGAAAAAAACGTTCACATCTGCGCGGTCTCCATCCTCGACTCCGCCGACCACGCGGTCATTCGCATGGTGGTCGACCGGCCCTCCGTCGCCAGGGAAGCGCTCATCGCCGAAGGGCATGAAGTCTTCGAAACCGAGCTGCTGGGCGTGGAGCTGTCCCCTAAAAAGAACCTCGGGATCAAGAACGTCCTCGCCACCCTGCTTCTGGCCGAAATCAACATCCACTACATCTACTCCCTGATCGTCCAGTCCAACGACCGCCCCATCCTGGCCTTCCACGTCGACGAGGTGGCCACCGCCGTCAAAGCCCTGCAAAAACACGGCTTGACCCTGGTGGGGCAAGATGAGATCCAGTGGGATCAGGAAAACTGATCAGCAGCTCGGCAGTTTGTCCTCTGGGGTCGGATCGAGGCCCGGCTGCGGGTAAGGCGGCTTGATGGGATCGCCGCCGATGAAGAGCGCCGTCAAGAGGTAAATCGGGTCGGAAATGTCGATGTCGCCGCTGTCGTTGGCATCGAGGGCATCGCGGCAGGGGGCCGCCGCCGCCTTCCCGAGGAACTGGTCCTCGAGGATGACGATGCCGTCGGAGACATCGACGCTGCCATCGTTGTTGGCGTCGCCGCGGATGAACGGCGTGCCCTGTTGAACCTCCAGGTAATTGAAGCCCTGGCCCCTGGTGGCGCAGCCGTGGAGATTGCAGACTTCCAGCACCGCCCAGCCGAGCGTGCCGCAGACCGGCGCGGTAACCTGGAGCGAGGTGGAAGTGAGGACCGTGAAGTCGGCGTCGGCATTGCAAACCTTCACCGTCAGATTGGGCTCATCGAAATTGTCGCCGGCGACGAAGAAGGCCTTGCCGGCCTTGCCGGTGTTGTTGGAGGCGTTGGTGATCTTGGGCTTGGGCGACTCCAGGTAATTGAAGCCGTTATTATCCGTGGCGCAGCCGAAATTATTGCAAATTTCCAGCGCCGCAAGTCCGGTCGCTCCACAAGCCGGGGCGGTGACTTCGATGGTCTGGGCATCGAGCACCGTGAACGTCGTCTCCGCCACGGCGCAAAGCTTGACGCTCAGGCCGGCCTTGTCGTAGTTCTTCCCCACCACCTTGAACTTGGCTCCCGCCAGGCCGGAGGGGGAAATCGGGATCTTGGTCGCGATCGTGGGCGCGAAGGTGTCGATGATGATCGATCCGTCCCCCAGCGCCGGGCGGACGGTCGAGCCCTGGTCATCGCTGAAGACGTTGTTGAGCGGCGGCGTGCCGGCGCCGTCCGCAAGGTCCAGCGTCGTCGAGGTGTTGGTGGTCGCCTTGACGTCGATGGTGAGCTTGAGGATGGCACGGTTGGTGCCGGCGGGGATGGTGATATCAAAGGGATAAGGGGGATCAGGAGGAATAGGGACGGTATCCTTGAAGTCCATCAGGAAACCATAGACCACTTCACCGAGATTGTTGTCAATGGTGCCAATCGGATACTTGGCCGCGGCCGCATAGCCCGTCACCTCGACGCTGGCGATGTTGATCTTGGTCCTGTCGAACTTCATGGCCAGCTGCACCCCGTAAATCGGCACATCGTTGTCGCAGTAAACGATGACTGGTTGCCCGCTGGCATTGGCCTGGAGGACCTGGTTGTTGATGAACAAGCGGTTGGCGGCCGGAAGGGCCGGCCAGGAAAAAAAGACCGCGACGGCAGCAAGACAGTAGAAACGTGCCTTCATTTCAAACCTCATCGAAGAAAAACGGTGACGGTATTATGGCTTCATGGGTTTGTCAGACCGTAAAATGCAATCGTAGCACGGTTTTAGCCGCGCCGCAACCACCTGATGGAGGGAATTTGTTGATGTCTTAGATCTTCTTCTTGGTGAAATACCAATCGACCACCTTGGTGTTTTGATCGCCCTCCTTGACCCGCTTCTCGGCATCCTCCAGGGTCTGAGGCGGCGGCACGATGACCTCGCCCCCGGGGCGCCAGCCTTCGGGGGTCGAGACCTTGTTCGCGTCGGTGGTCTGCAGGGCCTGCACCACCCGCAGGATCTCATCGACGCTGCGGCCGTTTTGCAGCGGGTAGTAGATCAAGGCGCGGATGACCTGGTTGGGGTCGATGAAAAAAACCGCTCGCACCGTCGCCGTGTCGGAGACCGGCTCGTGGACCATGCCGAAGAGGCGGGCCACCTTCATGTCGCGGTCGGCGACCACCGGATAGTCGATGCTGACGCTGAACTTGTCTCGAATGTTGCGCGTCCAGGCGATGTGCGAGGGGACGCTGTCGACGCTCAAGCCCAGCAGCTCGCAGTTGATTTTCTTGAAATCGGGGTAGCGGCGGGCGAACTCGCTCAGCTCGGTGGTGCACACCGGCGTGAAATCGGCCGGATGCGAGAAGAAAACCAGCCATTTGCCTTTATAATCGGAAAGCTTGATCGGCCCCATCGAGGAGCTGGCCGTGAACTCCGGCGCCTTTTCTCCGATCCTCGGAATGCGGGGGACTTCAACTTCGGTCGCTGGCATGGTCATGGAACCTCCTTCCGTTGATCTAACCAGAAGCTAACACGTAAAATCCAGTTTCAACCGTATCAGTTTAATTCTAAGATAAGCCAAGTCAATCAGGTATTGGATGATTGGCCTATTGACGATTGTTCAATGAAAACCGTTCGATTCATCTTCCCCCTGGCGCGGCCTTACTTTTGGTACTACCTGGCGGGGATCATCTTGATCCCGCCGTCGACGTACTGCGCGCTGGCCATTCCCCGGTACACCGGCGCGGCGGTCGACGGCCTCCGCGCCGGTCCTTCCGGCTCCGGCGCCGTGCCGGCCGCTCTGATCGGCGCCCTCCTCCTCTTCGCCCTGGGACGAGCGGTATGCCTGTTCGGAACCCGCTGGCTGATCATCGGCGCCTCGCGGCGCTTCGAGTTCGACCTGCGCAACCGCCTCTTCGACCACCTCCAGCATCTCGACCGCCGGTTTTACGACCAGGCCCGCACCGGCGACCTGATGAACCGGTCCAGCACCGACATCGACGCGGTCCGGACCATGGCCGGCCCGTGCGTCATGTACTCCATCAGCACCCTGTTCATGCTGAGCCTCGCGCTGCCGCTCATGGCCGCGGTGGATGGGCTGCTCACCGCGCTGCTCCTCGTGCCGCTGTCGCTGCTCACCGCCGCCGTGCGCCTTATCGGGCCGCGCGTCCAGCTTTCCCACCGGCGCGCCCAGGAGACCCTGTCGGCGCTCAGCTCCTTCGCCCAGGAGAACTTCGGCGGCATGCGCGTGGTCAAGTCCTTCGCCATGGAGGAGCGGGAGATCGGAGCGTTCAAGGATCTCTGCGAGGTCTACTACCAGCGCAGCCTGGCGACCGAGCGGGTTTACAACTACATGGGGCCGATCGCCGGGGCGGTCGGCGAGATCGCCGCCATCCTCCTCCTCCTCGCCGGCGGCGGCATGATCCTGAGCGGCAGCTTCACGCTCGGCGACTTCATCAAGTTCGGCGGCTACCAGAGCCTGCTCATCTGGCCGATGATCTCGATCGGCTGGGTGGTCAACCAGGTCCACCGCGGCCTGGCCAGCGTCGCCCGCCTGGAGGAGGTCTTCGCCGCGCGCCCGGCGGTCGCAGACTCGGGCGGTAAATCAGAGGGAGGCGGCCTGGCTGCCGCCGTGAAGCCGGAGGAGCTGCGGGGGGAGATCGAGTTCCGCCGGTTGAACTTCTCGTTCAACGGCCCGCCAGTGCTCCAGGACCTTAGTCTCAAGATCCCGGCCGGGAAGACGGTGGCCATCCTCGGCCGGACCGGCTCCGGCAAGTCGATCCTCGCCAGCTTGATCGCCCGGCTTTACGCCGTGCCGGACGGAACGCTGTTCATTGACGGCATCGACATCAACCGCATCCCCCTCGCCAGCCTGCGCCAGGCCATCGGCTTCGTCGCCCAGGAGACCTTCCTCTTCTCGCGCTCCATCGCCGAAAACATCGCCTTCGGGGCCCTGGACCGGGACCCCCTCCGCTGGAAGGAGAAGGCAAGCCGGCTGGCGGCCCTCTCACGCCTCGACAAGGACATCGACCAGTTCCCCCACGGCTACGATGAGATCGTCGGCGAGCGAGGGGTCACCCTCTCCGGCGGCCAGAAGCAGCGGGTGGCCATTGCCCGGGCGATGATGGGACGGCCGCGCCTTCTGATCCTGGACGATGCGCTGTCGGCTGTCGACTCCCACACCGAGGAGGAGATCCTCCACAACCTCCGCCAGGCGAAGGGCGACCTGACGGTCCTGGTGATCTCTCACCGCATCGCCAGCATCAAAGACGCGGATCACATTTACGTGCTGGAGGAGGGGCGCATCGCCGAGGAGGGATCGCACCAGGAGCTGGCGCGCCGCGGCGGCATTTATACGGAGATATTCCGCATGCAGCTCCTGGCCCAGGAGCTGGAGGAGATGTGATGCCGCCGCCAGCCTTCAGTCCCCACGAGGAAGACCGGCTCGCCGCTCCCCTCGACCGGAGGCTGGCGCTGCGCCTGCTGCGCTACGGGCTCCCCTATCGGGGCTGGATGGCCCTCGCCGTCCTGCTGGTGCTGCTGGTCACCGGCCTGGATCTGGCGGGGCCGCTGATCGTCAAGCAGGCGATCGATGGCCCCCTCCGGCAGAGCGTCGCCGGCGCCTCCACCCCTCTCCCCGGCAGCGGCGGGGGCGGCGCGCCGGCATCCTCGACCGCATCTTCCCCCATGCGACAACTGGCCGCCTGGGCCGCCCTGTACGGCCTCGTGGTGGCGCTCTACGTCAGCCTGCGCTACGGCCAGGGCCTGCTGATGAGCAGCATCGGCCAGAAGATCATGCGCGACCTTCGCCTGGAGATCTTCACCCATCTCCAGCGCATGCCGATGTCCTTCTTCAACCGTAATCCCGTCGGCCGGCTGGTGACGCGCGTCACCAACGACGTCGAGGCCCTGAACCAGCTCTTCACCAGCGGCGTGGTGACCTTCGTGGCCGACGTGGTGGTCCTGAGCAGCCTCACCCTGGTGCTCTTCTGGATCAATCTCCGGCTGGCCCTGGTGACGCTGGCGGTGGTCCCCTTCCTCCTCCTCGCCACCTTCGTCTTCCGGTTCTTCGCCCGCAAGTACTACCGCGAGCAGCGCGGCCATCTGGCGCACCTGAACGCCTTCACCCAGGAGTCGATCCAGGGCATGGACACCATCCAGCTTTTTGTCCAGGAGGCGGAAAACCTGCGGCGCTTTGCGGCGATCAACGGCAGCTACCTCGACGCCTTCCAGAAGACGGTTTTTTGCTACTCGGTCTACTTTCCGGTGATTGAAATTCTGGGCGCCTCCGCCCTGGCGTGCATCCTCTGGCAGGGAGGGGACGGCATCCGCGCCGGGACCTTGACCTTCGGCGAGTTTTACCTCTTCTGGAGCTTCCTCGGCCGCTTCCTCAATCCCATCCGCGACATGGCGGAGCGGTACAACGTCCTCCAGTCGGCGATGGCCTCGGCGGAGCGGATCTTCCGGGTGCTCGACTCGCCCCAGACCATCCGCAGCCGCGAAGCTGCCGTCCGGCCAGCCCGCCTGCGCGGGGAGGTGGAGTTCAAGGAGGTCTCCTTCTCCTACGATTCACCCCTCCCTCCTCCCCTGAGGGAAGGCGTGGATTCACCCCTCCCTCCTCCCCTGAGGGAAGGCGTGGACGCCGACTTCGCCGTCCGCGACCTCAGCTTCCGGGTGGAGCCCGGCGAGACGGTGGCCATCGTCGGCGCCACCGGCGCGGGGAAGAGCACGGTGATCAACCTGCTGACGCGCTTTTACGACCCCCAGCGCGGGCGCATCCTCATCGACGGCCTCGACCTGCGCGACTACCACAAGCAGGCTCTGCGGCGCCGCATCGCCGTGGTGCTGCAGGACCCGTTCCTCTTCAGCCGCACCGTCCTCGAGAACATCCGGCTGGGCAATCCGGAAATTTCCGCTGAGGCCGCCATGGAGGCGGCGCGCCGGATGCAGGCGCACCGCTTCATCGAGCGGCTGCCGCAGAAGCACGAGGAAACGCTGAAGGAGCGCGGTCTCACCTTGTCGCTGGGCGAGCGGCAACTGCTCTCATTCGCTCGCGCCATGGCCCACCGCCCGGACCTCCTGATCCTCGATGAGGCGACAGCGCACGTCGACACCGAGACCGAAAAGCTGATCCAGGCGGCCTTGCAGGAGCTCTGGCGCGGCCGCACCTCCATCATCATCGCCCACCGCCTCTCGACGGTGCAGCGGGCCAACCGCATCCTGGTGCTCCACAAGGGCCTCCTGCGCGAAGCCGGCACCCACGATGAGTTACTCAAGCAGCGCGGCATCTACCACCGCCTCTACCAGCTCCAGTTCCTGGGTAAATAACCTCCCTTTACGAAAAATTTACACGCCGTTTATTTCCCCTTTAAATTATTTCGCTAAAAAAACATGAAATATGCTGGATCTATGGTTGCTCTACGGAATCATCGCCCTGGCGCTAGTCTTTGACTTCGTCAACGGGTTCCACGACGCGGCCAACTCGATTGCCACCGTCGTTTCCACCCGCGTTTTGAGCCCTCTCACGGCGGTCATGTGGGCCGCGTTCTTCAATTTCGTCGCCTTCCTGTTCTTCGGGCTGGAAGTTGCCGCCACCATCGGGAAAGGCGTGGTCGATCCTGGGGGCGTCACGACCTATGTCATCTGCGCGGGGCTCATCGGGGCCATCGCCTGGGACCTGATCACCTGGTACGCTGGCATCCCCACCAGCTCATCTCATGCCCTGGTCGGCGGATTCGCCGGCGCGGCGGCCGCGCACGCCGGCTTTCAGGTCCTGATGGTCCCAGGGCTGGTGAAGATCGGGGTATTCATCCTCCTGGCGCCGCTCTTGGGGCTGGCGATCGGATTCCTTCTCATGCTGGCAACGCTGTGGGTATTCCGGGGCGCTCACCCATCGTGGGTGAGCAGGCTGTTCAAGAACCTGCAACTGGTTTCGGCAGCCGCCTACAGCCTCGGGCACGGGGGAAACGATGCCCAGAAGACCATGGGCATCATCCTCGCCGTCCTGATCGCCGCGGGGAAGCTCGACCAGACTGCCGCGGTTCCGTTCTGGGTGGTGATTTCCTGCCACACTGCGATGGGATTGGGGACGCTCGCCGGCGGGTGGCGGATCGTCAAGACCATGGGCCAGAAGATCTGCAAGCTTCAGCCGGTTCATGGCTTTTCCGCGGAGACCAGCGGGGCCATATGTCTCTACCTGGCCACGGGATTTGGCATCCCGGTGAGCACGACGCACACCATCACCGGTTCCATTGCCGGAGTGGGGGCAACACGGGGTATGAACGCCGTCAAGTGGGCAGTCGCCGGCCGCATCCTCTGGGCGTGGATCTTGACCATTCCCGCTTCCGCAGCGATCGCCGCCGGCAGCTTGCTGATCTTCCAAAAACTGGGCTGGACTTAAAATTTCACCCCCAGCGACGTTAATTCTTTAATCGCCGGCCGACCAGGAAGGGAGCCTGCACGGGCCCATTCCTTCCTTCATACGTTCCGATCTTGTAAAAAACCGCCTCGACCGTGACGGCGTCCCGCTGATCGTGAGACAGCGGCGATTCCAGAAAGTCGATGACGTAGCCTTGCTCGACCGCCGGATCAGCCAAATAGGTCCGGAACACCAGGTCCACCGCTCCGGCCCGGCGCTCGAGGTTGAGGGGAACGGCCTGCAGGAACACGGCCGGAAAGCGCACCGCGCGCCCCCGCAGCTCTCCAGGAAAATGGAAGAGGGCGCGGTAATCCAGGGGCAGCGCTTCCTTGGCAAGCTTTCCGGGGTCGGCCCGGCTCAAATGCTCGACCAGGAGCGCATAGGCCTCATCGGGCGGCTCGATCAGAGTAGCATCCTGAACCATCTCGAGCGTCCCACCGCTGAAGCGTGGATCGCTTGAATCCACCGGTTGCCGGGCCAGCAGGGCCTTGAGGTCCTCCAGTTTGAGGACTTTCGTGCTCTGGCTCCTGGCCTTCAAGATGAGCAGGATCTCGAAGGTCCAGACCAGCAGCATGGCCCCCAGCATCACCAAGGCTACCACCAGCCGGCGGAACTGCCGGGTAGTCCAGAAAGGCCCCCTCGCGGCATGCCTCGCTGTATTCATAGCCTTCTCCCCGGCCCTCACCTGGCGCTTTCCTGGGTAGCTCCCATGAAGGTCCGCGCCAGCAACATGCTAACGCCATGGCGTTCAGCCGCCCGGAGCCGGTACTGAGGACTGCCGACTGGCCCAGCCCCGGGTCGGCTGCAACGCCGGGTTAGGCGGCCACGTGCGCTTCCCAACCTGCCACCGTCCTGAGTTTGCGCTGGTAACGAGTGCCCAAGGACCAGAGGCCTACGTGTGCTGAGCGCCGCTCACCGTGGAAGAACTGAAACCATGCATTTTACCTGGTGGCCAGACGGCCCTTGGTACGACACCGAGATGATTTGCTCGGAAGGCTCAGAAGCGCCGAATAGCCTGGCAAACCAGCACGGGCGCTCTGGCGGCCAGTAGTGAACCTCAACAGATCCTTCGTTATCCGTCTGCAATTCGACAACGTGGCACGGAGCGACTTCAGCGACCGGACTGGCGGCACCGATTGGAACAACGGGAATCAGCTCAATTCCGCCAGTGCAACTGAACGTCACCGGCACACCAGGAAGCGCACGATTCTCGCCGTCCAGTACTGTGACTTTCGCATACGGCAGAGCGACGCAGCCGCCAAGCGGTGGCAGAAGAAGCAGAGAAAGCGCCAGATTTTTCGGGCTCATTGTTGTGACCTACTTAATTTGATCGCCGCATCCCATTCCCCTCTAGTAATTTGAAAACAGCATTTGCCTCCAACTGCCCCTTACTGAGTTTCACATAATAAAATGACAAAATCAATCGAAAGAAAGACCTGTCTCGGCCAAGAAACCAAACGTTAGCTGTTTGTGGGTCTGGATCCGTTCGAATCCGGCATTTACCGCTTGGGCGACATCCCCGAGATTGTCGGGCGATTGATTGGCAAGCTCTTGGCCCTTGATGTTGTTCCACATACCCTCGACAGGATTCAGGTCGGGGACGTATCCGGGAAGTCGCTCCACATAGAGCCAATCCGCCTGGGTATCGCTCTCGTCCTGGAAGACGATCCATGCCTTCATGTTCAGGGCTTTTTTTTTAACTCGGGCCACTTCTTGGCAACCCAGTTCCGAATCGCTTGCTCGTTCCGTTCTTTCGCTCGCTTAGCCGGCCGCTGCAACGACCAACCCATCTTACCGAGGATTTTCCAAGTATGCCCTTGGTGGTAATGGACGCCGGTAATGGCTTCGACCACACTCGCCACTCGCTTGAGAGTCCAAAGATCGGTGCTGAATCCGTGGGCGCGAGCTCCCATTCGAAGTTCCTGGTCCAGCCTCTTCAACTGAGTAGACGAGAGTCTAGGTCGGCGGCCCAGCCGCTCAGAACCCTTTAGTGCTTTTTCGCCCCCGCGGCGCCACTGTTTGTGCCACTGACTGACACTCTGGCGACTTACATTGAGAATCCTTGCAATGTCCGCCTGCTTGACTTCCTTTTTGAATAAGCGGGCCGCCTTACGCCGACGCTTCCTGAGTTCGAATAGACGTTTTTTTTCTCTTCGTGCGGTTTTTCTTCTTTTCATGGCCACCATTATACGACGGCGGCCACTGGTATGTCAAGATATTTAGCGAATATTTGTCATTATATTATGCTAAGATCAGTAAGGGGTCTCTAGTCATTCACGGCCGCTTTCTGCTTCAAGAAAGTTCTTATTACCGCTTGCAAAAAATTACCGCCCCTAAAAAAATGACGGCTTCTAAATTCATTCAACAAAAACGAAGCCGTCATACACGTGCCATTCGTGCTACCTATAAACCTTAACCGGTTCCTCGAAGACATCAACCAAAAAGGTGGTCGGAAGACTTCTATTCTCCTCGGCATTCTTGCCTGCCAGCCAGGCGGCATAAAAGCGCTCAAGCTAAGAACTCCCTTGACCTCCTCGCGCGTCAGGACCATGGGTAACCGTGTGGGCTGGCGCGCGCGAACCACGTGGCCCAAGTCGCCAAACTCACGGCCGAGCACATGACGGTAGAGAAACAGCAAGGCCGAGAGCGCTTGGTTCTGCGTCGAGGCGCTGACCCATTCCTTCACAGCCAGATGGGTCAGAAAAGCGTTGATTACCGGCTCGCACATCTCCGCCGGATGTCGCACCTTGTGAAATAAAATAAACCGCTTGATCCACATCACGTAGACCTCTTCCGTGCGGGCTGCGGGAGGCTTCGATGGCGCTCGGGACAACCAAGTTCGAAACCACCTGGAAAGTGGTGTTGACAGCGGTGACGCCTTCCATCCTCAACGGCTTCATCCTGGCGGTGGCCAGGGCCGCCGGTGAGGTGGTCCCGCTCATGCCCGCCGGCGTTGTCAAATTGGCCCCCTCTCTGCCTCTCGATGGCAACTTCCCGTTCCTCCATCTTGAACGCAAGTTCATGTTCCTGGGATTCCACATCTACGATGTCGGCTTTCAATCGCCCAACGTAGATGCGGCGAGGCTCATGGTGTTCACCACCACCTTCCTATTCCTCGCGATCGTGATCGGGCTCAACTTGACCGCCATCGTTCTGCGGCGAAGATTGCGGAGGAGGGTTTCTTTCAGCCCAACGATTTAGGAGATTTCCCATGAGATCGTTTGCTCAAGTCCTTCCGAGAGTCAACCAACAACCGCTCGACATCCGGAGCGAGATTGCCATGATCGAAGTTGATCAATTGACCGTCCGTTACGGCGACAAAACGGCGATCTCGAACGTCTCCATCTCCTTTCCAAAGCAAAAGGTCACCGCGCTGATCGGCCCGCCCGGGTGCGGAAAGTCGACCTAGCTCCGCTGCCTCAATCGGTTGAACCATCTGGTCGACGGAGTCATGATCGAAGACCTGATTTTCAAGCTGAGGGAGAGCTACACCATCATCATCGTCACTCACAACATCCAGCAAGCGGGGCGAATCTCCGATTGTATGGGGTTCCTGTGGCTGGGAGAGCTGATCGAGTTCGGCCAGCGCGTCTTTTTTACCGCCACGGAATTCAAACTCCTTCATTTTTTGGCCTCGCATCCGGTGTCATTGCCGGTTTGACCAGACCCATCTTGCCGGCAACTGGAACCCACCCGTGCCGGTATGAAATGATCTCAATTTTGGCAGTCGGCATCAGATAAAACGTGCTCCGCCCGCCCCCGCAAGGGGAGCAAGCCCCCCTTGACCCCCAGTATTTTTGCCCACTACCCCAGGGCGCTCTCGAAGTCTCCCTCGGCCGGGATCTCCCATTTGCTCTGGGCTTTCATTCCTCAAGTTGTAAGCGTCTCCAGCGCAGCGGTTCGATTGCTCCAGGCATAGATGGCAACAGTTTGAAACCTAGCCAATATCACCGGTTCGATATCGCCACCTTCTTCTTCCCCTTCAGGAATCTTGCTTTTTCCTCATCTTCCCGCGCGCCATAATTCGTTCTTCCAATCCACTTTTTCCTGGGGGAACAAATGCAAAACTTGCACCAGCGAAAAAAACGCTGCCACATCTGTAAAGAACTTTTTCAACCGGATCGCCGACCCAGAGCTCGCCAATACGTCTGTTCAAAACCGGATTGCCAAAAAAAAAGGAAAGAACTCAACCAGATCGACTGGTTGAAGCGCCATCCCGGCTACTTCAAGGGACGATACCCAAAGCTAAAGCTCTGGCTGGAGCAACATGCCGATTACCTCCGCCACTACCGCCAGAACCATCCCGAAAAAGTTCAAGCGGATAATGAATCCCGAAAACAACGCTATCAAAGAGAGAAAATACAGCACGCCGATATACAAGTTTCGAAATCGCTTAAAACCCTTATCCTACAAAGACTTAGGCCTCAATTAACTTTGCTCAAAAACGCCGATATACAAGACTCGATCTGGCCACAAGTCGTTGAAATATCTATTCTTAGCGCTAGTTATCTTTTCTCCCCCCGCGCCGATATACAAGACTCGACGGATTTCTCCCCCGGCTCCCATTATCCTCCCAGGCATGATCCAAAAGAAACTCCTCCATCCCGAGCGCGTACGCCGCCTGTCGAGCTCCTTCAGTTGCCTGGACCACCGCCTGCTGCGCGATGGCATTCTCCTTCGCCTCCAGTCTGCTGAAATACGCCTTTACTTTTTGCTCGTTTTGCTGAGCGACCGGGAGGGCGTGAGTTTTTTCTAAAAGCAGCATCGCACGCTAACCTGGATTTCCACGGCGGGGAATTTGCCTAAGAATTGAGGCTGTGACTGGGGCCACAATACGTTGTCAAGCGCAGCTTCTTATCTCCCCACCTCGGTACCGCAACTTGCTGGTCCATCAGCCCGGAGGCAAGGATTATCGGCAGATGCGCTCGGCGCAAGAAACTTACCTCAACCTCTTCTTCCGTCAGGGTGATGTTGGCGGGCATGTCAATGAGATCACGGAATATCTGACG
>JACQVS010000266.1 GCA_016209605.1 Planctomycetota bacterium | reverse complement strand
TAGTTATACAATATTGTATGTAATGACCTGGTTGATTCTTTCCTCGCTTTTTATTCCGAAAACCTCAGGCGCCAGGCGGGCATGAAAACTGCGGTTATGGATTTCAGGAACATTTCAAAACTCTCGACATTTGCCGTAAAATTCGGCATGAGGCTATACTTAATTGCAATCCTTAGACGTGAGCTATGGTGCCAAGTCAAAGCCCATCATACCTCGGCGCGGCGCAGACGCCGCGCCGAGGTATGATGGGCAATAAAAAAAAATGAGATACGCCATCATCTCCGACATTCACGCCAACTATCACGCCCTGGAGGCCGTGCTCAGGGACCTCGAAAGCGAGGAAATCCACTATTACTTCTGCCTGGGCGATATCGTCGGGTATGGAGCCTTTCCCAACGAGTGCGTTTCCCTCGTCCGCG
This sequence comes from Planctomycetota bacterium, assembly GCA_016209605.1. Taxonomy (GTDB): domain Bacteria; phylum Planctomycetota; class UBA8108; order UBA8108; family JACQVS01; genus JACQVS01. The sequence goes on along the minus strand of JACQVS010000266.1, from coordinate 18,856 downwards.
ATCTGGGATTCACCACCGTCGCCGGAAATCATGATTACGCCGCGATTGGAAAGATCGGCATCGAAAACTTCAATGGACTCGCCAAAACCGCCACCCTGTGGACGAGAGAGAAGCTCACACCGCCCTCGCTGGAATTCCTGAACTCGATTCCGCTGATCCTGAACTTCGACCGAGTCTCAGTGGTCCACGGCTCGCTTTATTCCCCGGAGCTCTTCGATTACGTGCAGACCTCCTATGAGGCCCACTTGAGCCTGGCAAAAACCAAGGGCAGGATTTGCTTCATCGGCCACTCCCACATTCCGGTCGCCTTCATCCAGAATCCATATATCACCTATACCATGGATCGGGAGATCTCCGTGCCCGATGATGGAAAGGCGCTGATCAACGTCGGCAGCGTGGGGCAGCCCCGCGATCAAGACCCCCGTTCCGCGTACGCCATCTACGACGATGAGCAGGAAAAAGTGACCATCCGCCGGATCCAGTATGACATCGAGGCGGCCATCGAGGCGATCCGGAAGCAAAGGCTGCCGGCGGCGCTGGGGGAGCGGCTGCGCTATGGATTGTGAACCGGATTCAAAAGCTTAGTGCCCCATTTCATGAGTAATTGTAAGGGGAGAGCGAGAGATTTTGACTACCTGCAAGGCGCGAGGCCGAAGGCGATACGGGACGGAGTACCGCCGAGGCCGAGCAACGCCGCAGGGAGGCAAAAGATCCGCTCCAACCCCACAAGGATTTGTGAAATGGGGCACTTAGTCCTGCGGCCGGGGATAGCCGCCGCTGGTGTTGCTGGGCGGGGCGGAGTCGCTCCGGTTCTGGCTCGCCTGGCTGGTTTGGGCATTCTGGCTGGAATTTTGATGGTAATCTGGGGGAGGGGGTGAATGGCGTCCAGCCTTGTCCATGTCATCCTCGATTCCCTGCATCCCCTTCTTGAACTCGATGATGCCCTTTCCAAGGCTCCGCGCCACTTCCGGTAATTTTTTCCCGAAAAGGAGCAAGGCGATGATCAAAAGAATCAGCATAGCCATGGGGCTAGGAGCGTTTAAAAATGCAATGTGGCTCATGTTGAAGCCTCCTTGTCAGCCGGCAAGGGTTGAATGGCCGGGGGAGAGAACAAATCCCTTGGCCGGCATGGAACCGGAATCAAGAGCTAGCCGTCTGACCGCTTACCGGAGAAGGGCATCTTCCCCCGGTAAACGTGACCGCTCCGTATCATCGATATCGTGCCGCTGGTGCTGGGTCCGAAGCAAAAAGGATTGAAACTATAAACATACCAGCATCTGGCTATTTTACGCTCAGCGGTGGTAATATCCATATAAATCCTTGCCGAGGCGCTCCCCCAAGGTACGGATGAGGCCCAGCTCGATTTCCTGGGGCTTGTTCTGGTACTCGAAGACGGAAATCGGCACATCCGTTTCCCCTTGCACCGGGAACTTCACCTCCCGCTCGGGCGAGCGGTAGAGAGGCTTTCCGGTCCGGCAGTTGATCACCTCATACTTCATCTTCGCCGACCCCTGGAAGATATTGACGTCGTTGGGCTGCTTGTGCTTGAACTCGAGAATTTCTCCGATGATGAGCGCATCGGCCTCGACCTCGATGAGCAACCGCTTCCAGTCCTCGGTGATGATTTTATCCCCCGTCCAGTTGGCGAGGTTGCGAACGGCCTCGGCGGCCTCAGGGCTGTCGTCGAAATTGCTGGCCCACTCGTTCTCCACCCACATCCGGAAAGCCTCCGCCAGGCCCTGGCCCCGCGGCGAGGCGCCGTACCACAGCTTGGCCGCCGGTTCCCGGAAAGGGACCACGATCAGCTTGCGGTCGCCGAGGTCGAACTTGGGATCGGTGAACTCCCTGCAGCCGCACAAGAACACCATCAACATTATCGGGAACAGCGCTGGTCTCATAGCTAGCCTGGTCATGAAGGTGGAAAGGTTCTATTAAACCGGAAAAAGGTTCAAGGCGCAACCTCCGCCGGCCCCAGAAAGATCCCCAGCAGGATCCCTGCCGCCGGCAGTGGGGATTAGCGCCTTCCCGCGTCCGGCCGGAAAAATCCCGGCGGCAGCGGCGACTTGTCGCTCAAGCTGGACTTCCACTCGAGACGGATCTTCGAGCCGATTTGCGTGATCACGAACTCCGGCTTTTCGATGGTCCGCTCGCCGTCGAAGAGCCGGACATTCTGCTTGCCGTCGCCCCTCATGGTGAGGCGCTCCTCTTCCTCCTCGAGGACGGCCTCGCTGGCCATGGCTCGCATCTCCCCCAGGGTGAAATCGACGTTTCCCTCGGCGCGCGCCAGCTCCACCATCCGCCTCCGGTCCCGCCCCGGCACGAGGCGCATCGACAGCGCGTCCGACCGCAGCTTGCAGAGCAGGTGCTCCCGGGGCGCGCCTTCCTTCGCCTCCTTCGGCTTCTCGCCGGCGCCGAGCGAGGCGGAGCTTTTGGGGATCCAGAAGGCGGCTGTGACGTCCTGCTTGAACTCCACCACCACGTGACTTTTCGCCGCCGAGGAAAGGTTGTTGAAATCAGGGGCTTCCAGGTACCAGAGGTTGATCTCGCGGGCGTCGATCTTGTCGGTCTTGAGAACCTTTTCTCCTTTCGCAGCGGTGACCTCCTGGGTGTTCGTCAAGGTCTGATACCGCCCCTCGCGCGAGAAGACGCGGATCCGCTGCTCCTGGCGGTCGTACTCGAGGTCATCGCCGTGCAGCTCGAGGCCCCGGTCCTCGGCGATGAGAGCGACGTTCTCGTGAGCGCTCAGGGAAGCGATCTCCAGCCCCTTCCCCTCCGTCTCCTTCTGAACTTTCGCCTCGAGGGCGTGCGTCGAGAACTTCCAGAGGACGCTGTCGGAAAGGGCGCTTGGAGCGGTCGCAGGGGCAGTGGCAGTGGCAGGGGCCGGGCCGCCGGGCCGCGGTCCTCTGGAAGGATCCTCCAGGCGCACCCAGCCGGAGACCTTCCTGCGGAACTCGATCACGTTTTCGGCCCGCTTGTAAACGATCTCCTCCGCCTCGAGAGTTCCTTCACGGCTCTCCTGGCTGCCGTGGAACACCTGCCGGCCCTCGCCGAAAAGCCGCAGCTCGCGAGTCTCCGAGCTCCAGGCGGCCTCATGGGCGGTGGCGGAGAAGGAGCGGCCGGAGATCTCGATGTCGTCCTCCTTGCTCCCCCAGGCGTGGAGGCGGCGCACCCGCCGCAGCTCTTCAAGGCGGCCTTCCTCCGGCGGCCCGAGGGCCTCCAGCTCCGGATAAAACTCCACCTCGGCACGCTCGGCGCGGATGCTGAGGGGATTCGAGGCGGGATTCGGCGCCGGGGCGGGGGCTTCTCCCTCCTTGCCGCTCTCGGCTTTCCCCTGGATTTCCACCCCGCCGTCGAGGTAGGCCGTCCAGCTTTTCTTGTCGAAGCGGATTTTACGGGCGGTCAGCATTCCCTCGCTGAAGAGGAGCCGCGGCGCCATGGCGGGATTCTGGCGATCCTCCGCCCGCTCCGCCGCTTCCATGAGGGCGGTTTGCGTCTCCTGGTCCCAGACCAGAGCCGGCCCTTTCAACACATAAGCGACCTCTCCGCCCGCGGGCTTCAGTTCGATCGGCTTTTCCCCCAGGCTCCTCGCCAGGACGGTTTTCACCCCATGATCCGGGTTGAGGTGAACATCGAGCTGATCGCTGGCGACTTGAAGCCTCGAGCCCAGTGCCGCCCGCGGCGGGGAGCCGGGCGGCTCCTTGGCGCGCTGGGAGCTTCCGGGACCCCCCTCGAAGAGCTTGCCCTTTTCCAGCGCGCTCAGATCGGCGAGGTCGAGGTCGAGGAGGACGTCGCGGTCGAGCCGCAGGAAGTCCTCCCGCAGGAAGATCTTTCTCGAGGTGCCGCGGCTTCTCGAGCTGGAGAAAGTGGGGGGCTTCTCCGGGGCGCCTTCCAGGGCGGCCAGGCGCTCCCCGCCGTCGTAGGCCATCGTCCGCCCGCGCAGCTCGAAGGGGCCCGCCGCCGGCCCTCCCTTGCCGGGTTCCTTTGAATCGTCGGCGAGGCTGTTCAGGATCAAGCCGTCGTCTGTGCTGCAGCGGGCGATGAAGGCCAGGATGGACTCCTTGGGATGGGCGGCGAAGTCCTTGGCGAGCTGGACCTCGACCTGGTCCGCCTGGAAATGCCAGCGCTGCGGCAGGGAGCTCCCCTCCCGGGCCGGGCCGGCCTCGACGGTTTTGGGGGAGGCCGCGAGGGGCGCGGTCCCGGCCGCCGTGTCGCCGCCGGGCCCGAGGGCCGCCTTCTTCACGGCTGCCCCGGTGAGGTTTCCATCCTTCGAGGCCTTGCGCTTGAGGACCTCCGGATTGAGCCAGAAGGTCCCTTCCACCTTTTGATCGAGGACCGCGCGGCTCTCGGCGAAGTTGAAGACGGCTCTCTCGCCGCGCAGCTGGATCTTGTCGCTTTTCAAGACCGGCTGTCCCGTGAGCACCGCCTCGCTCTGGGCCCCCGGCGGCAACACGGGGCCGGAAGCCGCCTGCAAGTTCCTCCAGCGGAGGGAATCGCCGTCGAGAAAGTAGCCTCGATGGAAGGCCTGAACCCGCCCGCCTTCCCAGGTGGCCGCCGCCTCCCGGATCACCGGCAGCCCTTCGCCATCTTCGATCACCATGGCCAGCTTCTGGGCGCGGAACCAGGTGTCCTCCGGCGCCGGCGCCTTCCCCGGCGTGATCGCCTCCACGGGAAAGATCAGCACCTCCTTCTGAAACTCGATGGTGTGCTTCTCCTTGCTCAGCGCCAGAACGAGCGGGCCCTGGCTGGTGACGGCGATTTTCCCCCGCAGCCCCGTCTTTTCGCTCGCCTGGGCCCCTGATTTTTCTCCAAAGGCGGATTTCTCTCCCGAGCCGGCCGCTTTCTTCTCCCCTATTTTCTCTCCGGAGCCGGCCCCGGGAGCCTTCAAGGTGAAGAGCCGGGCCGCCTGGCTGTCGAGGTAGGAGTAAACCGGCGGCCGGATGGTGATTTCCTTGTCCTTTTGCGCCTTCCCCTCGAGGCCCGAGGGACTTTCCAGGAAAAACAAGCTGTCCTGAAGGCTGATGGGTTTCGCCGTCTTGAACTCGTAGATGATCTTGTCGGTCTTGTCCTGGTTGATGAGGATGTCCATGTCCTCGAACTGGATCAGCGTGCCATCATCGGCGACGATCTTGCCCCCCTTGGTCAGGCGGATGGTCTCCTGGCGCTTGACCCGGCTCTTCTCGATCCTCTGGTACTCCGCCACCGCGAAGGTGAGGCTGAACTGGCTGGGCCTCTTCGCATCGACGGCGGGGATCTGCTTCGCCTGCTCGTCCTGAAGGGGGATCACGATCTCCCCATCGGTGAGCACGACGTGGTCGAAGTTCTGGAGGTCGGTGGTCTGGAAAAGATCATCTTTCAAGTAGCCGCTCAGGCGGAAGGTTTGGCGCCCCTTCTCCACATCGTAAAAAGTGTGCTGGATGAGGTTCCCCTTCTCGGAGGAGGGGGAGCGGGCCGGCTCTCCTGTGGACGCCGGCGCCGTAGTTGATGGCGCCGGGGCCGCCGCCGGCGGCTCTTCCGGGCTGCGATCGACCACCCAGTAAAGGATGAGCATCAGGCTCGTGAACACCACCAGGAAAAAGGCAATCGATCTCATGGGTAAAACCTCTCCTTGATTTTTCCAAAGCGCCCTTGCGCTCTCAAAATGACCTCGGCGGCCTCGCGCACCGCGCCCTCGCCGCCCCGTGCCCGCGTGACGTACGCCGCGGCCTTTTTCACCTCCGGATGGGCGTTCTGGACCGCCACGGGGAAGCCGCAGAGCCGCATGCAGGAGATGTCGATCAAGTCATCGCCGATGAAGCATGCTTGCGAACCCGGCAGGTTCAAGGACTCGAGGATCTCGAGCAGCTTGGGCATCTTGTCGATCACGCCATCGTAGAAGAAGCTGGCGTTCAGCTCTTCGGCCCGGCGGGCGACCACCGCCGATTTCCTGCCGGAAAGCAGGCCGACCTGGATGCCGTGGCGCTTGAGGAAGTGGATGCCGGTGCCGTCGACGACCGAGAAGCCCTTCGACTCGACCCCCCATTGGTCGAGGAAAATGGCGCCGCTGGTGAGGACGCCATCGACATCGCAAATGACCAGCTTGACGCTCTTCGCCGCTCCTCTCAGGCTCGGTAGTAGCTCGATCGGGGCCATCGCGTGTATTTATATACGATCCCCGCCCGGCCGCGAACTAAAATCCCCAGGGGAGTTTGGCCAAGATTCTGTCTCGAACAGATCACGCCTGCCGGTCGCGGACCAGGGCGTCGACCACCGCCGGGTCGGCCAGGGTGGTGGTGTCGCCGAGGTTCGAGAGCTCGCCAGCGGCGATCTTTCTCAGGATGCGGCGCATGATCTTGCCGCTGCGGGTCTTGGGCAGGCCTGGGGTGAACTGGATGCGGTCCGGCGCCGCGAAGGGGCCGATCTCCTTGCGCACCTGGAGGATCAGCTCCTGGCGCAGATCCTCGGAGGGCTGGAGGCCGGCCTTCAAGGTGACGTAGGCGTAAATCCCCTGGCCCTTCAGGTTGTGCGGCATGCCGACCACGGCGGCCTCCGAGACCGCCTTGTGGCCGACCAGGGCGCTTTCGATCTCGGCGGTGCCGATGCGGTGGCCTGAGACGTTGATGACGTCGTCGACGCGCCCGGTGATCCAGTAGTAGCCGTCCTCGTCGCGGCGGCAGCCGTCGCCGGTGAAGTAGAGGCCGGGGTACTGGATGAAGTAGGTGTCGCGGTAGCGGGTGTGATCGCCGTAGACGGTGCGCATCTGCCCCGGCCAGGGGAACTCGATGCAGAGGTTGCCGGCGGCCTTGTTCCCATCGAGGCGCCTCCCCTGGTCGTCGACGATCACCGGCCGCACCCCGAAGAAGGGGAGCGTCGCCGAGCCCGGCTTGGTGGGGATGGCGCCGGGGAGCGGCGTGATCAGGATGCCGCCGGTCTCGGTCTGCCACCAGGTGTCGACGATGGGGCAGCGGCCGCGGCCGGCGTGGCGGTGGTACCAGAGCCACGCTTCGGGATTGATGGGCTCGCCGACGGTGCCGAGGACGCGCAGGCTGGAGAGGTCGTGGCCGTCGACCCACGCGGGCCCCTCGCGCATCAGGGCGCGGATGGCCGTAGGCGCGGTGTAAAAGATGTTGACCTTGTGCTTGTCGACCACATCCCAGAAGCGCCCCGGGTCGGGGTGGGTGGGGATGCCCTCGAAGATGACGCTGGTGGCGGCGTTGGCGAGAGGGCCATAGACGATATAGCTGTGGCCGGTCACCCAGCCGATGTCGGCGGTGCACCAGTAGATGTCGCCTGGGCGGTAGTCGAAGACGTACTGGTGGGTGAGGGCGGCGTAGACCATGTAGCCGCCGGTGGTGTGGAGAACTCCCTTGGGCTTCCCGGTGCTCCCGGAGGTGTAGAGGATGAAGAGCGGGTCCTCCGCGTCCATGACCTCCGGCGGGCATTCCGCCGGGGCCCCCTTGACGAGGTCGTCCCAGGCGACGTCGCGCCCCGCCTTCATGGGGACCTGGGCGCCGGTGCGGCGGACGACGATGCAGCGCTGGACGCAGCCGGCCCCTTCGAGCGCTTCATCGGCGATCGCCTTGAGGGGGATGGTCTTCGCGCCGCGGTAGCCCTCGTCGGCGGTCACCAGGATGGAGCATGCCGAGTCGAGGATGCGGTTCCGGAGCGAGTCGGCGCTGAAGCCGCCGAAGACGACGCTGTGGATGGCGCCGATCCGCGCGCAGGCGAGGATGGCGATGGGCAGCTCGAGGATCATGGGCAGGTAGATGCAGACGCGGTCGCCCTTCTTCACGCCGCTCGCTTTCAAGGCGTTGGCGAAGCGGGAGACCTCGCGGAGCAGCTCCGCGTAGGTGATCTTCTTCGATTCCCTGGGATCGTTCCCTTCCCAGATGAAGGCGACCTGGCCCCCCTTGCCGCTCTTGACGTGGCGGTCGAGGCAGTTCGAGCTGGCGTTGAGCTTCCCGCCGGCGAACCACTCGATCTTCGGGGTCTTGAACTCCCAGTCGAGCACCTTGGCCCAGGGCTGGATCCAGTCGAGGCGCTTCGCCTGTTCCCCCCAGAACTTCTCGGGGTGGTCGACCGACTCGCGGTAGAGCTTCTTGTACTCGTCAAGGCTCTTCACGTAAGCCCGCTCGCGGACGGCCGGCGGCGGCGGAAAGACGGACGGGGCAGGGGTTGGCTCGGGCGGCTTGGTCTGAGACATGGATTTTCTCCGGATTTTTATTCAGTGTAGGAAAAATTCGACGCGGCGACAATTTTTTTTTTAAAAATTTGTCGCCGCGTCAAATTTTTGGATGCGTTTCAAGGCCTCCCCGGCGATCCGGCGCACTTCCTCATCTTCGTCATTCCGGGCGGCCTTGAGGGCCGGGACTGCCTCGCCCGCCGCCCGGCCGATCTTCCCGAGGATGCGCGCCGCTTGATACCGGAGGAAGGGGCGCTCGCTCCCGAGGCAGAGGACCAGGTGGGGGACCGAGGGGGGGCCGATCCCCTGGAGCGCTCGGGCGGCCGGCTCGGTGAGGCCGGGATCGAGGAGCTTCTCCACCAGGATGGGGACGGCCGGAGCCGCCGCCGGGCCGATTTTTCCGAGGGCCTCGATATGCAGCCATTCTGGTCCAACACTCCGGTCGCCCAGGGCATGAACGAGCGCCGGCACCGCCGCCGCCGCCTTCTCGCCCATCTCTCCCAGAAGCGTTTCCGCCTTGTTGTCGGTCTTCATGAGCTCCAGGAGGACCGGAACCGTGGACTCGGTTTCTCCGGCAATCCTCCAGAGGACTTCCGCCGCGCTGAAACGGATATAGTCGTCGCGGTCGGAGAGAGCCCGCTTCAAGGCCGGCAGCGCTTTTGCGCCCGCGGGGGCTCATCTCGCCGAGAATCCACAGCATCCGGCGACGCACGGCGGCTTCCGGGCTCTAGAGGATCTCCACGATTGCGGTAAAGAAATCCTCCCGGGAGGCCGCCAGCCGCTTCAGATCCGCGTCATTGCTTTTAAGGGCCTCGAATATCGCCGTGCGGACCGGCTTCAGCTCAGGGTTGTTTGGGGTTAGAAGGCGGGCCGCCAGGAAGCGGATTTTCAACTCGGAGTCGGTTTCCAGGCAATGGAGCACGTTTTTCAAGGCTTCTTGCGGCAGGGGAACTGGTGACCATTCGAAATCTTTGCCATTCAAGATTTCCAGGGCGAGGAGGCGCAAGCCCCGGTCCCTTTCATCTAAACAGGAAACCCAGACTTCTATCGTCCGGTTATCGCGATTCCAGAAAAAGCCCCACGCCTCGCCTCTCTCGTCTTCACCCAAGGACTTGAAGAAGGCGACGACCGCCGGCGGCCCCAATTGAAGCAAAATCTTGGCGACCAGGCCTTTTGAATCATCTTCCTCTTGCTCCCGGAACCGCCGCGCCAGCCCCGGAACGGCCCTTGGACATCTCCGCTCCGCCAGCCTCTGGGCCGCCGCCTGCCAGACTTCCGGGTCGGGGGACTCCAGCCGGTGGAGCCACCAGCGCTCGAGGGCGGCGTCCTTGAAGGTCCAGACCGCCGCCGCGGTGACGGCCGTCGCGGCGAGCGCGAGGAGCCGGGCGATCGCCCTGGCCATGGAGAGCGGCGGGCGGCGCATCTTCATATACTGACCCTATTTTCCTCCATCAAATCTTTTTCGCAGGCTGCAGAAAAGGCTTGGTGTCCGAGGACCGCTCTTTAATTCGCCTTGCGTCTTATCTTTGCGATCTTTGCGTCTTTGTGGTTCAATCCTCTTCATCTTCTCTCTTATTCTGCTTTGACCTTTGCTTGCGTCCCTGCCTGCTTTAGCTGAAGTCCAGGATCGACGGGCGCTTTCCCTCGGCCTGCTTCGGCCGGGCCAGCGCTTCGATCCGCTCCCGGAGGGCGAGGAGGCTTTCGTCGAGCCGGTCGCAGTGGAAGTCGAGCATCCACGGGCGCTCGCGATCCGTCTTCTCCGCCAGGGGCCGCCAGCGCTCCGGGTCGGCGTCACCCTCGCCGGGCGGGAGGTGGCGTTCGCGGCCAGCGCCATCGTGAACCAGGACGCCCGCGAGGCGATCCCCGAACGTCTCGAGGAAATCCCCGGCCTGCGGCCCCTCGCTCCGGAGGTACCGCTCCCAGCCCACCCAGTCGCCGCAGACCTCGAGCGGCCCCCCCTTGAACTCGGCGAAGGCGCGCTCGATCTCCGGAAAGTCCGGCAGCTCGCCGGGGAGGCCGGCGGGGATCAGCCCGATCCGCGCCGCGTGGCGGTCGGCGATCTCGAGCAGGCGGTAGAGGCTCCCCTTCCAGCTGTCGAGCTGCTTCGCGTAGGAGGGCGCGGCGTTCCGCTTCGCCCAGAGGCGGCTCCACGGCGGCGGCTCGCTTGCCCCCACCAGCCGCCGCGGCGCCGCGGTCTTTTCCAGGGCTTTCTCCACCTCCTCGGGCTCCGGCGCCTCCAGTACCGCCGGCGGAAGGAGGATGAGGGGGATCTCATATCGGGCCGCGAACTCGAGGCTCTTCTGGCCGCGCTTGAGCGCCTCGCGGCGCTCGTCGGCATCGAGCGAGCTGAGGCGAGGCACCTCAGGGGGCCGCGCCGGCCCCAACGGAGGCCGGGGGGCGAAAAGGAAGGCGGCGGCGAGGGAGCGGGCTGGTAAGAAACTACGCAACCCCTCCCAGTCGGGGCGCTTGAGGTCCTCGTCGATCAGAAAACGCTCAAAGCCGAGGTCGAGGAGCCGCCGGGCGGACTCCTCGAGGGCGGCTGGCCGAGGCCCGGCGCTTTCCAAGGCAGCGGCAGCCTCGGCCCTCCCCGGGCGCGGGCGCAGCAGTCGGGTGGAGGCGGCGATCAGGAGCATGGCGGCATCTTACTATACTCCAAGTTTATGTAACTCCGCAAAACTTGTCTAGTTGGATGATCGGCTGTATGATTTGGACGAGAATTTCGATGGTCATGCAACGAAATACGTTCTTGAGGCTGTGGTCTTGTGAAAAAGGTGAATCGATGCGTAATGAGTTCACTGCGATTATAGAGAAAGAAGGTCAGTGGTATATCGCGTACTGTCCAGAAATTCCTGGAGCGAATGGACAGGGAAGGACTAAGGCTGAGGCGAGAAAAAGTCTTGCCGAAGCCATTAAACTGATCCTTGAAGACCGCCGCAAAGATGGTTTGCGTGGAGTTCCACGAAATGCAATTCGTGAGCGGGTCACTATCAAGTGAAGAGAAACAGCCTTCTCCGGCATCTTCGACAGCATGGATGTTACCTCAAGCGAGAAGGTCGCGCTCATTCGCTGTGGTGCAATCCCAAGACCGGTGCGGTAGAGGCGGTGCCGAGGCATATTGAGATACCGAATCAACTGGCGAGAAAGATCTGTCGTGGTTTGTCAGTTCCAGAAATCGGCTGGGAGTAGAGTATCGCCTACCCTTCCCCCCCTTCACCATCAGCCACCGCCGGCGCTCGAGTTCATTGGCGACTAATTCAAGCTCTTGACCCTCTCGAGCCGCGAGAGCACGTTGCGGGCGCGCTGGCGCTGGGCGGGGTCGCCTTCGTTTTCTGCGAAGAGCCTGAAGAAGCGCTGGCACTTGTTGAGGGTCTTGCGCTTGAAGTGAATATAGCCCAGGTCGAAGTAGACCTCCGGCTCGATGGTGGTGGCGGGCTGCGTCGCGACATGGTGCTCGAGCACGTAAGCGGCCTTGTCGAAATCCTCCGTTTTTATGAAGAACTTCCCCATGCGCCGTTCCAGCTCGGGCTTGAAAATCATGCCGGTGTGGTCGCGGATCCAGTGAGCGTACTGATCATAAGCCTCGTGGAAATTGCCTTTCTCGATACAGGCGCGGATCGACTCCTCGCTGGCGGCGTGCTTCTCTCCGTGCGCCTCGGCTCCTGGCGGGGTGCCCTTCTCGAGGTCCGCCTTGTCGACCACCAGAGCGTACTCGCTCTCATCGCGCTGCGGCATGTCCTTGGGCTTGCCGGTCTCCCGGTCGACCAGCACCCGGCGCGGCCCCTCGTCCTCGTCGCGGCGCGGCGGGCGCGGCGGCGCGATCTCCTCGGGCTCGGTCTCGGCCGCTTTCTGGCCGCGGCTGGTGAGGAAGAAGTACACCAGCACCCCGGCAAGGATGCTTCCCGTCGCCGCCACGATCCAGATCGAGTACCGGATGATCCACTGCACGATCGGCTGGATCCAGCCGCTTTTCTTCCCATCCTGCGCCGGGCTCGGCGGGGCTCCGGCCGCTGGACCGGTGGCCGAGGGAGCCGGCGCGCCGGGCTTGACCGGCTGCGTGTTGAGCTTGAGCGGCGTCGAGGATGGATTTGCTTTGGCCGGCGTGGTGGCGCTGGCGGTTGAGCCCGCGGCGGGCTGGCCCGCGGTGGTGGAGGAGCGGAGGACGCCGGGGCGGGAAGGATGGGTCGGTTGCGGGGATGGCGCCTGACCGAAGAGGCTGAAGAGGCCGGAGAGCGGCAAAAACAGAGATGCGATCAGGAAAGGAGCTGGCCAGAAAGAACGATGCGACTTCATTTTCGTGCCTCGCGCGACCAAGCCCCTTCGGGGCTCGGTGCCCGCCGGGGCGATGATTTTTTTGTAGCAGCCCCTCAAATTGAGTTTATAAGTGTTCCGATGCGTTATTGTACCACGAGACGCTGAAAATGAAACCGATGAGACCGATGATTTCGTCCGCCGATCCTCCTGAAGCAGCCCCCGCCGGCGCCGCTCTCCAGCTGGAGGGCGTCAATTACAACTTCAAGTCGCACCAGGTGTTGAATTCGATCCGCCTCGAGGTCCGCCCGGGGGAAATTTACGGCTTCCTGGGGCTCAACGGGGCGGGGAAAACCACCGCCATCCGCTTGATCCTGGGGCTGCTCCGCCTGCCGGCGGAAAACGGGGGGAGCATTCGAATCTTCGGACGGTTGATCGGCGGCCACCCCATCGAGGTCTACCGGCAAATCGGCTTCCTCATGGAGACGTTCGCGCCGTTTCCTTACCTCAGCGCCGCGGAGCACTTTTTCCTGCAAGGCCGCGTGCTCGGGCTTCCCAGGGAGACGGTGCGCCGGCGCGCCGAGCGGCTCCTCCAGCGCGTCCACCTGAGCGACGCCGCCCACAAGAAAACCCGCAAGTTCTCCATGGGCATGCGGCGGCGCCTGGGGATCGCCATGGCCCTCCTGGGCTCGCCGCGCCTCCTCATCCTCGATGAGCCGGCCAACGGCCTCGATCCCCAGGGCATCGCCGACCTGCGCGAGCTGATGCAGGAGCTCCAGCGGGAGGAGGGGGTGGCGGTCTTCTTCTCGAGCCATCTCCTGGGCGAGGTCGAGCAGCTCTGCCAGCGGATCGGCATCATCCATGAGGGCCGCATGCTCTGCGAGGGGGAGGTGGCCCGCCTGGTCCGGCCCGAGCCGTTCGGCGTGCGGCTGCGGGCGCGGCCCATCGACAAGGCGCGGCAAGCCCTCGCCGGCGCCGCGTGGGTGAAGGGGATCCAGGAGGCTGGCCGGGGAGACGGCACCAGCTTGCTTCTCGACCTGGAGAAGGCCGATGTCCCCAGGCTGGCGCCGTACCTGGTCGCTCAAGGCGTGGAGATTCACGAGATCCGCCGGGAGGAGATGACGCTGGAGGCGTTTTTTAAGCTGAAGATCCAGCAGGCCGGGGGAGAGGCAACGGCCGAGCGGTTATCTGAAGAGAGAACTCAACCGCCAAGACGCCAAGAGCGCCAAGAAGAAGAGAGAGGAAGATAAAAATATATGATAGGAAGGATCTGGCGCCTCCTTGCCAACGAGCTGCTGAAGTTGCTGCGCCAGTGGTGGGCCTGGATCATCCTCGGGCTGCCGCTCCTCGTGGCGGCTGGCGTTCCAGCCGGCCTGCGCCTCGACCAGGAGTTGAAGAGACTGGCGCCGCGGGCGCGCGACCTCGAGGTCGGCGGCTACCAGTGCCTCGCCGAGGCCCTGCACCATGGCCTTTACCTCGGCAGCTTCATCTTCCTCATTTACGCGGCCCAGGTCTTCTCGGGCGAGCGCTGGAGCGGGCAGTTGCGCGATCTCCTGGCGGGCCCGGTGCGCCGGGGCGAGGTGGTGCTGGCCAAGTGGCTTTCCCTGCTGGCGGTTCTGGCGTGCTTTTATTTCCTGGTCATCGCCGGCGCCGCGGTTTCGACGGTCTTCTTCTTCGACCTCGGCGACGTGCGCGAGGAGGGGGCGGTCCTGGTCGAGTCGGCGGAGCTGTTCGCCGATACCATTCGCGCCCTCTACCTCTTCCTGCCGCCGGCCGTGGCCCTCTTTTCCATGGGGCTGTTGATCTCCGCGCTGACCTCCAATCCCGGCATCTCCGCCGCCCTCGCCATCGTCGCCATGGGGGTCTTCGAGCTCGCCAAGGGGATCTTTTCGGCGGGGCCGCGCTTCCGCCGCTACCTCTTCAACGACTGGCTCCCCTCGCCCTTTGCCGGCGACGCCTACCTGAGCGGCTTGCGCCAGTTCGCCGCCGGCTTCAGCGATGCGCTGTGGCGGCCGGGCGACCCGGAATTTCCCTTGAATCTGTGGGTGCCGCTGGTTTACTCGGCGGTGTTCCTGGCTCTGGCGCTCTTCTTCCTGAGCAGAAAGGAAATCGCCGACTGATGCGCTTCGCCATCTTGATTCTCAGCCTGGGGCTCGCTCCCGCGGAGGAACCGCGGCAGCCTCCCGCCTCCGAGACCGCCGGCGCGCCTGCCGCCGGGCCGCCTGTACTTGCCGCTGCGCCCGCGGCTCCTCTGGAAAGCTACCTCGGCGCCCACGCCACCGCCGTGAAGCATCTCGAGGAGAGGGAGTTCGAGGAGACCGGCCTCAGCGTCACCGAGGTGGTGGAGAACTCGCCGGCCCACGAGGCCGGCATCCAGCCGGGCGACCGCCTTTTGACCCTCGCCGGCAAGCCGCTGCGGACGCCGCAGCAACTTGAGGCCCAGATCGCTTCCTTCAAGCCGGGGACCGAGGTCGAGCTGGAGGTCCGCCGCGAAAACAGGAAATTCGCCGTCAAGGCTCGCACCGTGCCGCGCCTCGCCCCGCGGCCGGCGCCGCCCTCGGACCCGTTCGTCGAGGACCGCCGGCTGGGGGCGACCGTGGCGTCGCTCACCGAGCCGGAGGCCCGGGCGGAGAACCTGCCCCTCGGCGAAGGGGCCCGGATCATCGGCTTCTACCCCGGCAGCCCGCTCGAAGCGGCCGGCCTCGAAAAAGGGGACGTGCTGTGGAAGCTCGCTGGCGAGCCGGTGTACGGCGGCGAGGACTTCCTTGCCCGCCTCCGCAACGTCGAGCCGGACGTCAAGGTGGAGCTGGAGGTCTCCCGCCGCGGCGAGCGGCGGGCGCTCGCGGTGCGGACCTCCAACCGCTTGCGCTCGCTCCAGTACTTTCACTTTCCCGGCATCGTCATTTACGAGTGGAATCCCCGCAAGAAGGACAAGACTTTCGGGGTGCTCCTCAACCTCTTCAAGTTCACGCGGCACGATGAAGAGCGGACTTACCGGCTCTTTTACCTCATTTTCTGGACCACCGGCGACAACGAGGAACTGAGGAAAGTCGAACCGTGAAGAGCGCCATTCATGGAGCGTCACTTTTTTTCCTCGGTTGCGTCTTCGGGCGCCCCCTGGCCGGCGAAACCCTCAACGTCACCGGCAAGATCAGCGCCGTCTCCGCCCGCGACTTGAACGGCGATGGCGCCCGCGAGATCCTGGTGGCCCACGCCCGCGGCGCTTTCCCCGCTTCGCCCCCCCCGGGGGACGGCGGCGCCCGCACCCTGTCGATCTTCTTCTCGAAAAGCGGCCGCTACGGCGGCCAGCCGGACCGGTCCATCGCCGTGAAGCCCGACGCGGTGGCCGTCGCCGTGGGGGACTACGCCCCGGGAAATGACCTGGATCTCGTTCTCCTCGGCCGGCAGGGCTTTTACCTCTACCCTTTCCGCGACGCCGATCCCGACGCCGGCATCCAGAAGCTCTTCTCCTGCCAGCTCTTTTTCGTGGCGCCGCACGGCGCGGAGATCCCGCTCTGGCCGGGCGACGGCCCGGGCTTTCCGGAGAAGCTCGACCTCGACGGCGACGGCCTGGATGATTTCCTGGTGCCGGAGCGGGAGGAGCTGCGCCTCGTCTACCAGGAGCGCCGCGGCGGCCGGGCGGTCTTCGAGCGGCAAGAGGTCCTGCCGGTGCCGTACTTCCGGACCGAGGATTCCCAGAGCGAGCGCGCCACCCGGCGGATCGAGGAGTTCGTCGAGGGGAAGGGGGGGGGAAGCTTCCTCGCCGCCAAGGGGAGCTATCCTTACCCGATGGTGGCGGACTTCGACGGCGACCGTAAGCCAGACCTCCTCATCCTGCGGCCGGGCGCGGCCATCGAGGTTTACCAGCGGAAGGCCGCCGGCGGCTTCGACCCCGAGCCCCGGTGGCGGCTCGAGGTCCCGTGGATCCGCGAGGCCATCGGCTTCGCCGCCGCCGACTTGAACGGCGACGGCCGGATCGACTTCATCGCCAACCGCCCGCTCCAGTACACGAGCAGCGAGGTGCTGGTCTTCATCCAGAACCCTCAGGACCTGCCCAGGAGCCTCGCCCGGCCGGCGCAGGTGCTGCGCGTGAGCGGCCTCTTCGCCCGTCCGGAGCTGGCCGACGCCGACGGCGACGGGCGCCTCGACCTCCTCATCGCTTCCTGGCGCCTCGACCTCCTCGAGCAGGTGAAGAAGACCGTGGTCGAGGAGATCGAGATCACCCACTTGATCTACCCCGGCGCCGCGGCGACCCCCTTCGAGCGCCAGCCGGCCCTCAAGGAGCGCTTCACGCTCTTCACCCGCAGCTTGAGCGCGGGCTCCTATCATCCGTACCTCCTCGCCGGCCGGGATCTCACCGGCGACGGCATCCCCGACCTGGTGCAGGTCGACGCGGAGCGCCGCCTGCGGCTGTTCAAGGGCCGGGGCGGCGGGCGGCTGGGCTACGAGGAGCTGCGGATCTTCTCCGAGCCCATCGGCGAGCCCGAGGAGATCTCCATCCGCGAGCTGGACGGCAAGGCCGGCGAGGAGATCCTCATCCGCTACGAGCAGAAGATGCTGATCCGGAGGGCGAGCGAATGAGGAGGAGGTTTCTTCCGGGCGCGGCCCTGAGCGCGGCCGTTTACCTTTCGCCCGGGCTCTTCGGCCTGGACTTCCGGGTGCTGGAGGTTCCCCTCGGCCCGGGGGCGCGCGCCGTGGAGTGGGGGCGGCGAAACGCGGACGAGCGGCTCGACCTTTTCGTCCTTGGCGAGCGGGAGGCGCGCTGCTTCCTGCAAGGGGAAGGCGGCTTTCCGCCCGCGCCATCGAACGTCCTCCCGCTTCCCCGGGAGCCGGCCCTGGTCGACTTCGGCGCGCTGCCGGCTGCGGCAGACACCGCCGCGAAGCGGGGGTCGCGGCCGGCGGGCCCGGAGAGCGCCGGCGCCGCCCTGGATCGCATTTTCCTCTTCACCTCGAGCGGCGTCTCGGTTGACCGGCTGCCGGGGGAGCCCCAGGAGCTGACCTTCCAGCCGCTCATCCCTCTCCGCGGCATCCCCTCGCCGCTCTCCCCCATGAAGATCGAGGCGGTGGAGGACTTGAACGGCGATCAGACCCCGGACCTCCTCATCCCCATCCAGGATGGCTTCCAGATTTACCTGGGGCGGCCGGGCGGCTTGGCGGCGAGCGGCGGCTTCGAAAAGAGCCTGCGGCTCAAGGCCCGGTACCGGGTGACGCTCGACACCGGCGGCCCCGACTTCCTCCATCCCCTGCGCACCGGCGTCACCATCCCCACGGTGAGCTTCAAGGACCTCAACGGCGACGGCGCGCCGGACATCACCGCCGTCACCGAGGAGAAGACGCTTTATTTCCTGCAGAAGGACGGGCGCTTCCCGGAGGTTCCAAGCCACGTGCTCGAGCTTTCGCGCTTCGACGAGCCGGGGGAAGGCAGCCGGCCGGGCCAGGGAGGGTTATCGCGGCGGGCGCTGCGGGTCGACGAGAAAGACTTCGATGGGGACGGCATCGTCGACTACCTGCTCTCGAGCGGACAGAAGATCCGGTTGTTTTTCGGCACCCGGACCGGCGTGCGCTTCGAGCAGCCGGACGTGCTCCTCAAGGTGAGCGAGGAGCTCCTCGGCGTCGCCGGCCTGGATGTCGACGAGGACGGTTTGAGCGACCTGGTGGCCTTCAAGTTCCAGATGCCGGGCCTCTCCAAGATCCTCGCCGCCCTCTTCGTCTCCATGAGCTTCGACCTGGAGTCCCTCGGCTACCGCAACCTCGGGGGGAGGAAGTTCTCGCGGCGGCCGGACTTCCGCAACCGCCTCACCTTCACCCTGCCGCCCCTCCTCGAGGTGCTGGAGAACATCGACGCGCTCACCGAGAAGTTCCTGGGCGCCGCCCGGAAGGAGGAGCGCCTGGCGGCCGGCGACTTGAACGGCGACGGCCTCGACGACCTGGTCTTCCTCGACGAGGAGGCCGCCGGGCCGGGCCCGGCCCGCCAGCGCCTGCGCGTCTTCCTGGCCCGCTCGAAGGAGGAGAAGCTCGGCGCCCAGGTGAAGATCGCCCGCATCCTCTTCGACCGCGACCGGAATCGATGGAGCTTCGAGGAGGTGCTCGAGTTCGTCGCCAGCTCCGCCTACGCCGGCGCCCGCAAGGCGGTGGAGGGCCGCCGGCCGGACGCGGAGGTCGACCTCGGCGGCGGCTGCGATCCCGAGGCGCTGCGCCTCGAGGTCCGCGACCTGAACGGCGACCGGCGCGCCGACCTCTCCATCCGCTGGAACGCCGTCCAGCTCAAGGTGTTGATGCAAAAAAATTAGTCGCTGCGACGAATTTTTTAATCACTTCCGCGCTGCGCACCCGCCCCAGGGCGCAGTGGACGTAGACCGGCGTCTTGCGCTCGAGGTGCCCCCGGATGAAATCCAGGGCTTCCTCGAGCTCCTTCGGAGCCGGAGCGGTGAAGTCGAGAACCGGGATGTT
>JACQVS010000269.1 GCA_016209605.1 Planctomycetota bacterium | reverse complement strand
CCGCAACTTCTCCGCAGAATGCGGAGAAGTTGCGGAGGGAGAATATACTATATCCTGAGATCCCGGGAACAGCCATGAGGATTTTCGATTGAGCGGCGAGGTTCAGAGAAATCGGAGGAGCCGACGGCCAGAGAAAGGGAATGGGCCGCGAGCGCCCAAGCCTTCCCTTCGTCTCCTCTTCTGGTTCGCCGCTTCCCTGGGCATGTTCCTCGCTCTGATGCTGGCCTTGATCTTATGGCTGCTCCCCCTCCTGGCCCGGCGTGGGGACCTCAATGCCCTGGTCGAGGCGGTGATCCGGCAAAGTTTTCATGTCCCCGTCAGCATCGGCTCCATCGACACGGACCCGCTGTCCCGCCTGGCCATCACGCGCATCTCCAGCTTGAGCGCCGGCGCCGAGGGCCGGTTCCGCTTCCACTGCGGCCGCCTGGAGATGGTGTACCGCCCGTGGGACTTGTGGCTGGGCAGCCTGGAGGAGCTGTCGCTGATCCAGCCCGACCTTTTCCTCAACCTCGACCGCGACCTCTCCGGAATCATCGCCCCCGAAGCCATGACTCCTTCCCGGGAAGGCGGGCGCGAGCCCGGCGAGGCCGCTTCCTCCGATTTCAAGCTCGGCCATCTGCGTCTCGAGGCCGGCCGCCTGGCGCTGCGCTACGCGGAGAAGGAATTCATCCTCGAATCGCTGGGCGCGGAGGTCTTCGGAATCGGCGGGCGCGACGCCTTCACCTTTCACTTCAAGGGAGCCCTGGGGGGGGCCGCGCTGGAAGCGAGCGGAACGATCATCCCCAGGGACGGCGGCCTCGCTTCTCCCGTCCTGGGGCCGCAGTCAGCTGGCGGCCCGCGGCGCTACCAGGTGCAAGGTCTCGAGCTGAAGGTCCGGCGGCTGGACCTCCGGCCCTTCCTCCATCTGCTGGCCCCCCTCCTGCCGGGCGTGGAAGGGGAGGGGGCGTTCGACTTCACCGGAACGGCGGAGGGAGTTTGGCCGGAGCGCGTCCAGGTGCGGCTCGAAAGCGCCATCTCCGGCGCCGCGGCCAAGGCGGCGGGCCAGACGTTCTCCCGGGGAAAGCTGGCTCTTTCCCTGAAGGCCGAGGTGCTGGGGGAGCTCGAGGAGGTGGACTTCGACTTCCACCTTTCCACCGAGGGGGATCTCGCCTCGCCGGAGCGCGGCTCCCGCGAGCAAGTCGACCTGCGGCTCCTCGGCAAGTACCGGAAGAAGGAGGGCCCCGATCCCGGCGGCAGTCGGGGCGGCGGCTCGATCATCCTGGCGACCCCCTCGCGCCTCGAGGCCAAAGGCCTCGGCAGCGTGGAAATCGCCGGCGGCCTCCGCTCGCTGCTCGATCAGCCGGCGCTGGATTTGAGCTTCCATCTCGCCGGGCTGGATCTGGCCAGCGCCCGGGAGCACGCCTTCCTCGACCGCTTCGGCGGGCTGGTCCAGCCGCTGAGCGGTGCGCTGGCGGCGGACTTCCGTCTCGAGGGGCCGCTCTCGAGCCCTCGCCTGGGGGCGGAATTCTGCCTCCAGGCGGGCGAGCTCCAGCTTGGCAAGGAGCGCGTCCGGATCGCCGCGCTGCGGGGCCGGCTGGCCCGGCTGGAGAACTTTCTGGGCGGCGGCAAGCTGGCCGCCCGGGGCGTTCACGCCGACTGCCAGGGGCTCGACGCCGGCGCGGTCGCGCGACTGAGCGGCGTCGATCCGAAGCTCTTCAGCGCCGGCGGCAAGCTGGCGCTGGAGCTGGAGGCGCCGCTTCTCGAAGCCGGCCAGCCGCCCGCTTCCCTCAGCCTCTCCTTCAAGGTGGAGGAGGGGGAATTTTCGTTCCGTGACGGCCTGGCGGCGACGGAAAAGGCGGTCCTCGAAGGCAAGGTGCAGGCGTCGTCGGCCTCGGCCGCGCCGGCGGAAGCGCCCTTTCCGCCTTTTCACGCTGCAGTGAAGGTCGAGCTACGGGCGCCGGTCCTCGCCCTGGGAGCCGCCCTCGAGCCGCTCGGCGATGAGCCGGCGTTCTTCCAGGGAACGGCGGACCTCCAGCCGCTCCAGAGCTCGCCTGGAAGCGCCTGGCGCCTACAGGCGTCGGTGGATGGATCCTTCGGGCTCCCCTCGCTGCCGCGGGTGTCGATCCGCGGCACCGTCAGCGCCCTCGCCGGCGGGGGAGAGGAGTCCGGCCAGACCAGTCCCCGGCTGGACCTCGAGGCGGTCAGCGCCCCCATCCCCAATCAGAGCTTCCTGGCCATTCACCTGCGCGATGCCTTGAAAGAGCGGTTCGCCTTCCTCGAGGGGGCCGAGTTCGGGGGCACCTCGAGCTTCGCCCTCCGGCTCCAGGGGGCCATCGACGCCCTGGAGATCCATGGGACGGTGCGCGCTGAAAATGCCGAAGCGCATCTCCCCAGGATCGGCCTCGAGGTCGCGGGCCTGTCGGCGCAGCTGCCCATCGCCTGGGGCGGAGGAAGGCCGGCCGGGCTGGCCAGCGAGAGCTCCGCGGGCGGCCTCACCGTGGAGCGGGTCCGGCTGGGGCCGATCGGCATCGAAAGGCTGGAGCTGCCGGTGGTCCTCGAGCCGGACCGCTACCGCCTGCGAGAAGGAGGGACGAGCTTCGAGCTGCTGGGCGGCAAGGCGCACTGCCGCAGCCTGGAGGTCGGGCTCGGGCCGGGCCGGCCTCCCTTCAAATTGTCGCTGCGCGCCGAAGGGCTCCAGCTCGAGAAGATCGCCCGGCCTCTCGGCTTCCAGGGCATGGAGGGGAGCGTGGAAGCCGACTTCCAGTCGGCGGCGGTGCAAGACGACCGTATCGCGGTCGATGGGTTTGTGCGCGCCAGGGTCTTTGGCGGGGAAGTGTATCTCAGCGACCTCGCCATCGACCATTTCACGGAGCCATACCTGACGGTGTCGCTCGCGACCGGCACGGTGCGCGAGCTCAACCTGTTCAAGCTGGGGGAGGCCTTCCAATTCGGCTTGATGTCCGGAACGCTGCAAGGCTCCGTCAAGAACTTCGTTTTCACCCCCGGCGCGGTGTCGCGGTTCGAGATCGAGGTCGAGACCGTCAAGCGGCCGGGGGTGGCGCAGTTCATCAACAAGAACGCCATCGAGAGCATCCAGCGGATCATTTCGGGGCCGCTCTACTCGCTGGAGGAGCTTTTTTTCAGCAAGTTCCGGTATGCCGGCTTCGGCTTCGCCGCGAGCCTCTCGAGGAACCGCTTCCGCCTGCAGGGGAAGTTCAACCTGGGCGGCGTCGAGCACTTGATGTACAGCCACTGGTGGCAGTTTCCCAAGATCCGCATCATCAACTCGCAGCCGCAGAAGGACTACGACTGGAGGCGGATCTACAGCAACCTCCGCGGCGTGCTGCAGCCGGGGAGCCGGCCAGAGGAAGGTTCGGCGCGGGAGCCCGCTGAATAAATTGTCGTTGATGAGCGTCGAAAATTAAGGATAAACTGAGCGGCCAGAACCTACAGAAAAGGAGATGGAGCCATGTCGCTTTTCGATGAAAAAAAGATGGCGCTGGTTTTAGCGGTTTCCTCGGCCCTGGCCGTGGTTTCGGCCTGCATCAACATCAACATCTACTTCCCGGAGGCCAAGATCGAGGATACCGCCGACCAGGTTGTCAACGA
Organism: Planctomycetota bacterium; assembly: GCA_016209605.1. GTDB lineage: Bacteria > Planctomycetota > UBA8108 > UBA8108 > JACQVS01 > JACQVS01. The sequence goes on along the minus strand of JACQVS010000269.1, from coordinate 18,389 downwards.
GGTGCGGCAGGAGCCGGCCCCGGCATCGACCGATTCCTCCGTGCCCCAGAATCCGGCGGCCGGGCCGGAGGAGGCCGAGGGCTCCCAGAAGGCGCCGGAGTCTTCCAGCTTTGCCGTCCCCTCCCGCTTCGAATCCGGCTTCGAGCTTCGGGGCGTCTTCATCGCTTACCAGGAAAAGAAGATCGAGACCGACATCGACGATCCGGTGGTGAAGAAGATCATCGAGAGTCTGAAGAAGCGCTACCCGCAGCTCCAGACCTTCTTCGACAAGAAGGCCGTGGGGGAGAAGATCGATGGGTACGTCGAGGCCCGCGACGAGGATAAGCTGTCGCTCGAGGAGAAAAAGACCTTGAAGAAGCTGATCGAGGCCGAAAACAAGGACCGCAAGAACCTCTACGAACAGATCGCCGTCCTCAACAAGCTCGAGGCCTCCCGCGTCAAGGACATCCAGGCGATTTACGCCAAGAAGTGGATCGCCAAGGCCAAGAAGGGCTGGTGGGTGCAGGATGAAAAGGGGAAGTGGATCCAGAAGCCCACCGACCCGGAAAAAGAAGGCGGCGGGAAGAAGAAGGAAGGTTTGGAGGTGTGAAGGTCCTGTGGACCGCCGCCGCTCCGGCCCGGCAAAATTCAGGGCGGATCGTCGGCATCGACCCCCTGACGCCGGGTGATGTTGACCCCGCCCTCGCGGATCACCTTGCCTGCTGCCACATCGTAGGTGTAGTACTCCGCCACCTGGTGCGACTGCCTGGAGAAGGCGTAAGGCCGGGGGTGGCGCATGAGGCCGAAGCGGACGCGCGACACCTCCCCGCCCTCGACCTCGTGGCCCAGGTAAATCCAGCGCTGCCGGTGCCTGGGCTTGAGGGAGGTTCCGTGCAGCAGCTCGGGATGCTGGAATAGCGAATCCACCAGCCGCCGCGCTTTTCTGGTAAAATCAGGGCCGGACGACATGCCGCCATCTTATCAAAAACCAGGTTGAGGAGAAACCATGGCACCATCGATCGGCATCGGCTCGGCGCGCCTCGCGCTGTTCCGGGAGGAGTTCGAGAAGGTCAGCAAGATCCTCGAGACCACTCCCGCCATTGACAAGGGCTTAGCCATTTCCAGGGAAGAGTTCCTGGGCCGGCAGCGCCGGGCGGCCGAGGCGGTGGCGAAGCTAGGTCTCGATGCCGGCGTGGTCTTCAGCGACCAGCACTACTGCGGCGACGTCCCCTACCTGGGCGGGAACACCAACATCACCATCGAGCAGGTGGCCGGCGCCGTCGGGCGCGGCGGCTTCCACCTGATCGCCGGCCTTGAAGGAGGCTACGTCGCCGAGCAGCTCACCGAACGAGCCGGGGCCGCAGTCCACAAGGTGGAGCTGCTCCAGTTGGCCGATGAGAAGTATCCCATCCGCGCCGAGCGCCTGGAAGACGTCCTCGAGGCCGCCTCTGGCGGCCAGGTGAAACGCCTCGGCCTCCTGACGCCGCGCCAGGTCATCCCCGACGGCCTGGTCGCTTACCTCGAAAAGCTCGTGGGCGTCGAGAACGTCGTCGATGCGCAGCTCCCGTACTACCGCATCAAGTACGAGAAATCGGCTGCCGAGATGCGGCTGATCCGCGACGCCAACGTCATCGCCGATGCGATGATGCGAGCCATGCTGGCGGTCCTCAAGCCGGGGATGCTGGAGACGCAGGTGGCCGGCTGGGCTTACCTCGTGGCCAAGGAGCTGGGGAGCGAAGAGAACGGCTGGGACGTCATGGTCGGCGCCAACACCGCCAACCGCACCCTCATCGGCAAGGCCCTTAACCGGCCCATCGGTGCGGGGGACTACGTTCACCTCGGGGTGGCGCCGAAGCGCGACGGGCTGCACAGCTGCCTGCGGCGCAGCGTGGTGGCGGCGCGCTCGCCCGGCGAGGTGAGCGAGGAGCAGCGCTACTGGTTCCGGCTGGTCGAGGAGGCCTACCGGGTCGGCCTCGACGCCTATATCGACGTCGCCGGGAACGGAAAGCCCGCCTGGCTGCAGGAGCAGGCCCTGGTGGACTTCTTCGCCTCCCGGTCCGCCGAGGCGTCGCGGCGGATCGGACGCGGCATCGACCTGGTCCGCCAGAAGCCCTACACCGGCACGCACAACGCCGGCTACACCGAGTGCCAGGAGTTTTACGGCGCCATCACCCTCGACAGCAAGGAGCCCCTCGGCCATCAGATCGTCACCATGCTCGACGTGGCGCTGCGAGGTATCGGCGACCGCTGGAACGACGTGGTCATCCCGGGCCTCGATTTCGTTGTTGTGGAGAGCACGCTGGGAAAGTTTGGCCCGCGGGTGGAGGTGTTCAACCGGCTGCCGGTGAACGTCCAGCATCTGCTGGGCACGGCTGCCGAAAACGGTGACAGCCCCCAGGTTTTTTGATGTAAAACATGGTCGCTGTCCCTCAGTCTGGTTTTCAAAACGCCCCGGAAAAGTGGGCCACCATCTCGTGGCCGCCGTATTCGCCCTGGCGGATGACCCCGAAGTTGTAGTTGTAGTCGATCTGCAGGCGGGTATGGAAGAGGAATCCGGTGGTGATGCGGGCGCCGATGGAGGAAAGGACGCCTTCCTTTTCGCGGACGCCGCCGCCCTGCCGGCGGAGGCGGTCCAGGTACGCGACCGAGGCGCGCGCGCTCAAGTAAGTGAAGAAGATGGGCTCCCAGCGGTACTCGCCGACCCCCACGGTGTAGTGACTCGGGAAGAATTCATCGATCCCCGCGCCCGGGATGACCGGCCGGTAGGTGGAGCCGAACTCCTCCCCGCCCCCCGTGGGGCCGCCGCCGATCCTGGGATTCGAGAAGCGGTCGCCATCCTTCGTGATGCTGCCGTGCACGGACCCGATCAAGCGGTGGCGGTCGCTCCCCAGGAATGGAACCGCCGCGGCTCCCAGGAGGTAGCCGGTGAAGGATTGATAGTCCCGCCCGTCCTCCGCCTTCTCGGAGCGGTTGGCTCCCCAGTCATCCCAGTTGACGCGGAAGCCGTAGACGTAATCGCCGCCCGCCTCGACGCCGAGGTGCGGGAGTTCAAGGAGGTTCCTCAGCATGGCATCCCAGCGCGCTTGCAGGTGGAGGCGGGGCTCGAAGGTGTCCTGGGGCTCGACGTAGTTGCCGGCGGTGTCATGGGCCTTTTCGAAGTAGCTGAAGCTCGGCTCGCCGGTGAGGGTCAGGGCGAGCATGTTGTCCTGTTCTCCCGGCCACATCTGCTTGCGGTAGCCGAAGCCGATGCCCGGGCGGACGCGCCCCCAGTACAGCTCCTCTTCATCGAGGCGCCGGCCATCGATGTACTCGGCGTTGGCCGAGGGGATGGTGAAGTTCTCCAAGGTCAGGACGCCCTCGAAGGGGCCTGTTGACGGCGCCGATTTGGCGAAGAAGATCTCATCGTAAAAGCCGACGATCACGGCGCGGAAGAGCAGGCGGTCATCGGGATGGCGCCAGAGAAAGAGCGAGCCGAAGGGGAGCGCCTCGGACTCCTTCAGACCCGGGGCGGCGGCAGTCAGGCCCAGATCCCACGCCGACACCGACCGCCGGTCGCGCGGCGGCACCTCGATCTCCCGGCCGAAGACCGTGGTCTTGAAGCCGGCGCCGGAGAGCGGCGTGCGGTAGGGGGCGCCGGGGGGCTGGAGGGGCGGCAGCTCCTTCTTCTCCGGCGCCGGCGGGCTGTCCTGGGGGGGCGGCTTTCCCTCCGCCCGGACCGGGAAGCCCAGGAGAAGGAGGAGGCCGGCAAGGCGGATGATGTTTCCGTCGAGATTACCCATTTTCTTCACTCCAGTTTTACGGTAGTTTTTACCTTCACCTCGGCTCCGAAAACAAACAAAATTCCGGCGGGAGCCGGGTTATACTGATATTCCGATTGCGGAGATCCTCGGATCAACCACTGGGAGGAACGTATCCATGAACGTGTTTCTGCTGATGACGTTTTGCTTGACCGCCGGGGTACCTTTACCGGGGGGGGAATCCCTCGCCGCTCTCCCGGACCTCGATGTGACGCACCTCGAGCGCTTGCCGAGGTACAATCCCATTCCGTGGATCTATCCGGAGAAGGGGCCGCAGTTCCAGGGCGATCCGAAGACACGGCGGCCTTTCAGCCCCGAGGAGCTGCGCGGCATGAAAGAGCGCCCGGCGGCCGGGGATGCGGTAAAGTTCATCGCTCACGTGGTGAACGCCGCCGATGCCCCCGCTCCTGCCTTCGCCGGCCGCTGGCTGATCGATGGCCGGGAGGCGGGCCGGGCGGCCGGCCAGGCCCTCGATCCCTGGGAGAGCGCCGCCTTCGAGATGGCGTGGACCTGGGCGGAAGGGCCGCACACGGTGCGCTTCGAGGCCGATCCCGAGGGCCGGATCGAGGAGGCCTGCGAGCAAAACAACGCCGTCGCCGACCGCACCGACGCGCTAGCGCTCCAGATGCGGGTCACCCGGCAGCTTTACGACGCCTTCCGGAAGACGCCCAACCGGCTCGGCTCGCGGTCCTTCGAGGACTGGGTGCAGCGCCACCTCCTCATCATGAACAACGCCTTCGCCGCCTGCGTCTATCCGCTGAGCTGCCCGGGCGGCATCCTCGAGCGCGTGCGAGCGGACGAGTTTTCCATCATGACCAAGGAGGAGATGCAGGCCCGCCAGCCCCAGACCATGGGGCACGACGGCGGCTGGAACTTCTACGATGACAACTTCCCCGCCTGGTTCGGCGGCCACATCGGCATGGACTTCACCACCAATATCGACTGGGGCCTCATTCACGAGCTGACCCATCAGCTCGGCATCATCGACCTTTACGCCATCGTCGTGGCCGCCCACTGGAACCATGTCCGCGATGCCGAGGGCCAGCCGGTCTGGGCCGGATACGGCGGCAGCCAGCCCTGCATCATGAGCGGCTCGGGGATCCGGACGCTGCCGGATGGGACCACGCCGCAGCCCCTCACCTTGAGGGTGGACGCGGACGGGAAGGTGGCCGCCGGCGAGAAGCTGAGCTTCAGCGCCTACTCGGAGCACTCGGCCGGTGGATTGAACGCGCTCCTCGGCAAGCGCCGCGGGCACTTCGGCCTCTACCTCTTCGACCTGCCGGCGCGCAGCTTCATCAAGGTCCTCGACAACGCCGGCGGGCCCGTCCAGGGGGCCAGGGTGCGGGTGCACCGGCAGACTCCCGAGCCCGGGCCGCAGTCCATCGCGGCGGAGCCGGGCTTTTCCGGGGAGACAAGCTCCCAGGGCCTCTTCCCGTTAGGCGGCCGGCCCTTCGGCGATGTCAATCCCATCGGCCTGAACGGCATCCTCTTTGTGGTCATGGAAGCGCGCGGCCACACCGAGCGCCGCTTCATCGACATCTCCCAGTTCAACCTCGCCCGGTGGCGAGGGGAGGAGGAGTTCACGGCCGTATTCCGCACCGGCATCCCTCCCGAAGGAGCGCCGCCGCCGGTGCGCCGCCTCCGCTGCGCCCTCTGGGATTCGGCTCCGGGAAAGCCGGTGGCGCTGGCGTGGGATCCTCCTGGAGGCGCCGTGGTGAAGGAGTACCGCGTCTACCGCGTCCTGGCGCCGCAGTATCACGGCATCAGCTTCCAGCCCCGCTACGAGAAGGTGGCGGAGGTTCCGGCGGAGGCACTGCGGGCGGAGGTGCACCCGCCGCCGGGATATGCCGGCGTCACCGACGTGCGGTGCTTCATGGTGACGGCTGTTGGCAGCGATGGCAGGGAGAGCGGCTACGCCGATGACCGCGAGCTGGCCCGCTTCGCCTATCCAGGGGGGGGCGCGCGGGTGGAGCAGGTCGGCGAAGGGGGAAAAACGGCGCGCGTTGTCCTCGGGCCGCAGGGCCAGGTCCATCTGCGCGAGAGCTTGCTGGTCGAGAAAGGCACAGCGTTGAAGTTCCGCTTCCGCGCCGCCGGCAAGGCGGCCGCGGGCTTGAGGCTCGCGGTGGTGGGGCTGGGCGACGTGCAAGTGCCGCTCTTGGGAGAGCCCGCGCCGGGGCTTCCGGTCCTGGAGCGGCCCTCCGGGCTCGCCGCCGGGTCGTGGGTGGAGGTCCGGCTCGAATTGCGCGCCGTCCTTGACCGCCTCGCGAGCGAGAAGAAGGTCAAGCCGGCCGACGCCCGCACCACCTGGAACGAGGACTGGCTGGTCACGGATCTCCGCTTCGGCCGCTACGCCCCGGCTTCTGCCGGAGCGGGGGCCGGCGCTGGATCTGGCGATGAAGGCGAGGCGGTCTACGAGTTCGAGGACGTGCGGGCCGTGCGAGGAGCGGAATGAGAATCGAAAGGAATCATCTATATGGAAGGGGAACAAAATCGATCCGCCAGTCAAGGTACCCCATCAGACCCCTTGTCGCTGAAATTCCCTCTCGTTCCTTATGCCTCCGGACATTCCCGGGCCAAGTGGGCCATTGCCCTTTTGGCCTTTGCGATCTTCCTGACCTCGATGGATATCCTATCAGAGTCCTCCGAGTTGAAGTTCCTCCATCGGATCAAGGCCGGGGAGGAGCTGTCTGAAGAGGAAATCAACGACGCTGACATCTGGGGAATCGTCATCGGATTGATACAGGTTGGGATCGGTATAACCGCCCTGGTTTTATTCTTCGTTTGGTTCCATAGGGTTTATCGCAACCTTCCCGCCCTCGGCGCCAAGGTGTTAAAGCAAACCCCCGGCTGGGCGGTGGGATGGTTCTTTGTGCCGATCATGAACCTCTTCAAGCCCTACCTGGCCGCGAAAGAGATCCACCTCCACAGCGATCCGAAGGATGGTCGATCTTCTCAGGAGGAATCCTGGAAGTCTGGATCCTCGACGACCTATTTGGGCTGGTGGTGGGGATTCTGGCTGGCATCCGAATTTCTCAGTCAAGCGTCCCTGCGTTCTTACTTGAAAGCCGACACGATTGAGGAGCTCATTGCCGCAAGCTGGGTTTCGATAGTCTCCGATGGATTCGATATCTTTTCCTCGGGCTTGACTATTCTTTTCATCAAGGTGATCGATTCCCATCAGGAGGAGAAGAGCCTTCGCGGTCTTTCCCCCTCCTGCCAGGATTAAGCGCTATATCCGAAATATCTTCGCAGCATGCAGAGAATTTTTGCAATCATCCACCGCTCTCAAATTCGCTTTGCGTCTGACCTTGGCGTCCTCCGTGTCTTGGCGGTTCAGTTCTCTTTATCTTTTTCTTATTCGGCTTTGACTTTTGGTTGCGGCCTTGGCTGCTTTAGAAAGAACTCTCACTCCGCCGGGATCTTCAGCTCGGCCAGGGTCTGGCGCAGCCAGGCGAGCGAGCGTTCGATCATCGGGCCGCCCTGGCCCTCGCACTCGATGCTGAGGACGCCGTCGTAGCCGCGGTCGCGCAGGAGCTCGAGGCACTTGCGGATGTTGCCGGCGTTGACGCCGTCGCCGAGGGCGACGTGGCTCACGGCGATTCCCGTCTGCTGTCCGCGCGCCGCCGCCGCCAGCGACTCGGAGACGTCCTTCACGTGGACGTGGCTCACCCGGTCGATGAAGCGCTTGAGGAAGGCCGCCGGATCCTGGCCGGCGATGAAGGTGTTGCCGGTGTCCATGTTCATGCGCAGGCAAGGGCTGTCGCAGAAGCCGAGCATCCTCTCCAGGAACTCCGGCTTGGTGGTGAAATATCCGTGGGGCTCGATGTTGATGGTCACCTGGTGGGCCTCGGCCACCTCGATGATCTGTTCGTAGCTCCGTTTCATGAGGTCCATGGCCTCCTCGTCCTCGAGCCCGGCCGGCGCGTGCAGGCCGTCGGTGGTGTCGACGCGCGGGCAGCCGATGAGCCGCGCCCACTGGATGGACTTCATGACGTAAGGGACGCCGCGCAGCGGCCCCTCCTTTCCCGAGAGCGGAAAGGCGGCATCGATCTGCGAAAACCGCACCCCGTGGCCGTCCATCTTCCGCCGGAGCAGCGCCGGGTCCTCGTAGAGGGCGACGTGGGGCTGGTAGCCGAGGCCGTGGATCCAGCTCACGCCGTCGATCAAGCCGCACTCGATCCAGCGGACGCCGTTCTTCTTCGCCCACTGGAGGCAGGCCTCGAAGCTGAAGTAGGCCGAGTTGAACGCGTCGGTGTGAAATCCGATCTTCATGGCTGATTCCTCCGAAAAATCACTGATGGGCGGTCACTGGTTGGCGGTTTTTTCCGCTCCCCCGGACTCTTCCGCTTCCGGCGCGGGCGGCAGGCCGCCGGCCCACGCGCAGGCGCGCCGGAAGAGCTCCAGGACCTGGGGATGGCTCAGGGCCTTGACGTCGTGGCCCAGCGGGCTGAGGAAGACCCGCCCCTTGCCGTAAGGGCGCACGAAGGCCATGGGATGGTCCTTGCCGGTGACCTTCGACCGCGCCGTGGCGAGGATTTCGATGGGCTGGTCGCCGGCGAGGCAGGTGTACAGCTCGTCGGTGGTCTCGAAGGATTTAAGACCCTTCAGGATCGGGTGCTCGGGCGCTGCGAGCTCGACGCGGAAGGGTCCGTAAGGGTCGTGGGGCGGGAGCTTGGGATCGTAGGTCCGGCCCACGATATCGCGGAACTCCGGCCAGTCCTGGAAGGCGCCGCAGGCGAAGTGGATGAGGAAAAGCCCTTTTCCCCCCTCGACGAACTTCTTCAGGTTGTCGCGGGCCCGGGGCCCCGGATCGGGCGTCTCCCAGTTCATCCAGTGGAGGACGATGGCGTCGAAGCCGTGCAGCTCGGGGGAAGCGAGGAACTCGGGCTTCTCGATCACCTCCACCTCGAGGCGCGGGTCGCGCCGCAGCCCCTCCGCCACCACCGGCGCGGTGAGCCGCCACTGGTGGCCGGGATAGTCGTTCCCGGTGAGGAGGAGGACGCGGATCTTCTTTACCGGCGCGTCGGCCGCTGCCGCGCCGCCCTCCCCCTTCTCCCACAGCCACGCCTCGCTCAGGACGGCGTTGGGGCCGCGCTCGTTTCGGAAGGCGAGGCGCAGCGCGCCATCGGCGTAGAGATCGCGCGGCACCGCCACGGTCTTTTCCTGAGGAGGCTGATTTTGACCGAGGAAGCCCGGCAGCAGGGTCTGGTCGAGGACCTTCCGCTCGCGCTCGCCTTTCCCGGTCGAGATCCACACCGACTCGATGCGGCCGTTGGAGTCGTAGTCCCACCAGGAGAAGCCGAGCCGGTAGGCGCGCTCGGCCTTGAGGCCGGCAGCCTCGAGAAGGACCTGCTGGGCATCGAAAGCGATGGTGGCGCAGCGGAGCGGACCGGCGCGATCCGATCCCTCCCAGATGTGCGGCTGGCCCGAGACCAGGCGGAGCGCTGACCCGCCCGCTGTGCCATCCTCGGTGTCGGGGCCGCAGTCGAGGTAGGCGGCGAGGTGGAAGCCGCGCGGCGCCTGCTTCGCGAGCGCCTGCTTCCGCGCCTGGCTGCGGGCCGCGTCGCGCTGCAAGGCTTGTTTTGGATCGGCGGGGGCCCGCGCCGCGTCGGCGAGGATCGCTTTGGCCCGCTCGGCAGCGGCCCCGTCGCCGCTTATTTGAAGAAGGCGGCTCATGGGCTCGCGCACCGCCGCGGGCTGCGTCAAGACGAGCGCCTCGGCGATCTTCAAGGCCGATTCGACCGCCTCGCGGCCGGCCTCGGCATCGCCGCAATAGGAGACGGCCATGGCGAGCGCTTCGGGGGCGGCCGCGCCGGCGAGCCCCTCGAGGAGAAGCCGCTTTCCCGGGGGCTCGGCGGCGAGCGAGCGGATTTTTTCGAAGAGCCGCGCCCGCTCGCCTCCCCCGGCGGCCTGGGCGAGACGCAAATAGCTCTGGAGCGACTGCAGGCGCCGCGCGCGCTCCGACGCGTTGCCGGCGAGCTCGAGGAGCGCTTCGGTGGCCGAGGCCTCGGGCCAGGCGATCTGGGCTTCGTGCGCCGCCTCGCGGACCGCGGGATTCGAGTGGGAGAGCCGGGCGCGGACCGCCTCGAGCGCTTGGGGGCCGCCGATGGCGCCGAGGATCCCGAGGAAGAAGGCCTGGGCGGCCGGCTCGGAGGTCTCGAGCGCCTCCTGGAGCGGCTTCAGCCGGCCGGCCGGATCGGCAAGCCGGCCTCCCAGGGCGAAAATGGCCTTGGCGAAGGCTTCCTTCTCGGCGCCATCCTGGGCTTCTGCCGCCGCGTCGATGAGCGGCCGGTAGCTCCCTTCAGTTCCGCAGGCCGCCAGCGCCTCGAGCGCCGCCAGGCGCACTGGCCGCTCGCGGTCCTGCGCGGCTTCAAGCAGCGCCGCCTCGGCTCCCGGGCTCGAGCGCTCGGCGGCGGCGCGCAGGAGGACGGCGCGCGTCAAAGGCTCGCCCGCCCTGGCGCCCGCCAGGACGGCCGCGTCGACCCCCTCGCCCGAGAGCCTGGTCAGGCTCTCGAAAGCCGCGGCTCCCGCGGCCCCGGAAGAGGCGGCGAGCCGGGCGAGGGAAACGACGCTCGAAGCATCGCCCAGCCGCGCCAGGGCCTCTGCTGCCGCGATGCGGACGGCTTCGCTGCCGCTCGCGGTGAGAGCCGCCACCGCCTCGCGGGCTGAGCGGTCGCCGCGCCGGGCCAGAGCCTCGATCAGCTTGGCCTGGCCGGCCGGCTGGAGCCGGCCGAGCGCCTGGACCAGGGCCGCGGTGGCGCGGGGGCCCGGAATTTCGGCGGCGCACCGGGCGGCGGCCCCCTGGAGGACCGGATCGTCTCCTCGCAGCGCCTCGAGGACGGCGGGGAGCGCCCCATCGCCGTCGATCCGGGCCAGGCCTTGGATCGCGGCGGCGCGGACGCCCGAGGTCTTTCCGGAAGTGAATAGATGATCGTAGGCCCGCCGGGCGAGATAGATTTCTTTACCGTCCAAGCGCTCGGCCGCGCGCAGCAGCCCATCGGCGATTTCCGCCTGCGCTTCTGCGGCCGCCGCGGGCTGAGCCTTGAGCAGGGCCTCCGCGGCGGCGCGGCCGCCGATCTGGCCGAGGGCCCAGGCCGCCGCCCTGGCGGCCTTCGCCTCGGCGCCGCCGAGCAGCTTTAACAGGGCCGGCACCGACTCCGCGTCGCCGCGGGCGCCGAGGGAGTGGATGGCGCCGGCCAGGGCATCGCCTTCAAAGCGGCCGAGCGCTCGGCGCAGGGCGCGGAGCGAGGCCGCTCCGGGGATCGCTTCCAGCACGCCGCGCGCCAGCTCGCGGGTCTCGGGCCGGTCGAGGAGCTTCTCGAGCAGCGGCACCTCCGCCTCGGTGCCGGCGATGCGGAGCAGCTTCAGGATGAAGGTTTTCGCGGCGGGCGCGGTCTCCGGATCGGCGAGCAGGGCAGCGAGGCGGCCGGCCACCCGGCTCTTTTCCCCGGCCTCGGCGGCGGCCCGCCCGGTGATCTCCTCGAGGCGGTGCAGGGCCTGGTCCTCCTCCCCATAACGGTAAGACTTCAGCCGGGAGAAAGCTTCGTCCTCGGACATGGCGGCCTCTTCGCCCCTCGGGCCTGCGGGAGCTGGAAGCGCGACCAGGACAAAGATGGCGAGGACGGAAAGCGGCAGCGTCGATTTCATTCGGCGGTTCACGGGTCAGTTCTCCTTACAGGATCCATGGGCTCCGCATCGGCCGGCGGAGGAAGCGGTTCGCCTCCTCATCCTTCACGAACCGCTCCGCTCTCCAGTCCCAGGCGAGCTTGCGGCCGAGGCGGGTGGCGAGGTCCGAGATCAGGGTGATGGTGGTGGCGGTGTGGCCGGTCTCCACGGCGGAGACCGGATCGCGCCGGCTGCGGATGCAATCCAGAAAATTGCGGTGATGGTCCGGCGACTCGTAAAGATGCTCCTCGCCGGGCTTGAGCTTCGCCCCGAGGAGCGCGGCCGGCTCCGCCCGGATGCCGCCGCGGACGACGTGCACCCAGCCCCCGTCCCCTTCAAAGCGGCAGCCGTGCGGGATGTTGCTCTCGTCGCCGAAGATCACGCGCACTCCGCTCGCGCAGCGGATCTCCACCTTCCAGGAGATGGAGGTGTCCGCGAGACCTTCCGCCGGGAAGACGGCCTTCCCCTCGACCTCGATGGCGTCCTGGATCAGGCCCGGCGCGCCCCACTGGGCGATGTCGATGTGGTGGATGCCCCACGACTGGATCCAGCCGGCGCAGTAGTCGGAGATGAAGTACCAGTTGAAGGTGCACTTGAGGTCGTTGTAGGGGGTGTCCGGCGCCGGCCCGAGCCACATCTCGTAGTCGAGGTCCGGAGGCACCGGGGCGGGAGGGGCGTGGGGCAGGGCGCGGCCGCCGGGCACGCCGACCTTGACGGTGTGGACCTTGCCGAGGTAGCCGTTCCGCGCCAGCTCGCAGGCGAAGCGGAAGTTGCGGTCGGAGCGCTGCTGGGTGCCGACCTGCAGCACCCGGCCGTAGCGCCGCACCGCGTCGCAGAGGGCGCGGCCCTCGGCGATGGTGAGGGAGAGGGCTTTCTCGCAGTAGACGTCCTTCCCCGAGCGCACGGCCGCCGCCGCCTGGATCGCGTGCCAGTTCTCCGGCGAGGCGATGGCAACCGCGTCGAGGTCCGGGCGCGAGGTGAGCTCGCGGAAGTCGCTGGCGGCGGCGCAGCCCCGGTACGCCGTCCCGGCGGCGCGGGAGTAGTGGGCCTCGATGCGCTGCCGGGCCCCCTCCCGCTTCGAGCGGTAGGGATCGCAGACGGCGATGATCTGGGTCTCGGGCAGGCCAAGGAAGGCGTCGATGTGGTTGGCGCCGCGGCTGCCGAGGCCGATCACGCCGATGGCGATGCGCTCGCTGGGAGGAGCGGCGCCGCCCAGGCCGAGGGCCGAGGCGGGGGCGAGGCAGGGGGCGGCGATGGCGCCAAGCGCCCCCTTGAGGAAGCGCCGGCGCGAGACCGGCTTCCGAACCGGCGAGCGGGAAGGCGATGGGGGAGATGCGGGCAGGATCATGCTCGAGCTCCTATGCGGGTTGTGATCCTCGAACGGCAAAGAGTGGATCGAGGGGCTTTTTCTTGATGAAATACGGGAGCTTTTTATAAGGGATATCAATGCCCCCGGAATGTGACCCCGATCACGGCAGGCATTGAAAGTCTGATTTATCTTTGATATCATATAAACCATCAAAGAATCGCCGCCAGAGTATTGGGTTTTATGAGTATTTGAAAGGAGGAAATCAAATGCGGCTCTCTTCTCACCGCTGTCACCTTTTTTCTTTTCCCGCCGTTTTCCTTTTTGCCGGTGTGATCCTGTTCTCCCCTTCCTGGCTGCCTGCCGACCAGGACTCGATCGAGTCTCCCTGGGGGACCGTTCACGCCGACCTCTCCGGCACCGCCGCCACCGAGGGCATCGTCTATCGCCTCGGCGAGGGCCCGGTCAAGGTGGTCTGGACCCTCGACCCCACCGTGCCAGACCCTAACTGGCTCGGGCTGGGCGGTGACCGGCCGGGCGGCCGCTCGAGCCTCGTCTTTGACAAGGATGGGAATCTCTACTGGATCTCCAGCACCGGCGGAGCCACGGGCGGGAACTCGAGGCTCCTCTCGGTGTCGCCCGGAGGGGTGCGGCGCTGGGTTGGAAACGACGGCGCTGGAAACCTGCACAGCCTGGGAGGTCCCTTCTCCGGCATGTCTCCGGTCGTGGGGGTGGCGCGGGTCTACGCTGCCGGCTCCTCCAACACCGACAATCCCGGCACATTGATGGTCGCGGCCTACGACAAGGCCACTGGAAAAAACCTCTGGACCCAATCTCTCGCCCCGACCAAGGTCGGCTTCAACCTCATGCTCAGCCCGGTCCTTTATCAAGGAAAGCTTTACGTGGTGGGTAACGACGACATTAACCTAACCAAGATTTTTTATCAGGTCGATGCGGAGACCGGTGCCATCGATTGGGATTCCTTTGTCGAGGAGGTCGATATCGGCGTGCTCCATCAGATGACCTTCGTGCCCAACGCCTTCGAAGCCGGCGTCCACGGGATCTATTTCAACGGCGATTCGGGCAGCGGCACGGATGGACGTGCGGAAGTCTACGGAATCAAGATCTCCAATGCCGAGGCGACCTTTGGCTGGAAGAGTGAGGGGGGAAAGGCGGGGCGGAGCCACGTGAACTATTCGCCGGTGACCGGGCTTCTCTACACTCCCACCTGGTCCGATTACGGGGCGAATTTTTACGTCTTTGACCCCAAGACCGGCTTCCTGGGCTCGCACCAGAACTCGAAAAATACCGGGCACGGCTTCTACGACGTCGGCTGCCTCGAATTTGACGGGAAGAACATCCTAGCCGGCGGGTTCGAGGGTTACATCGTCCGCTACACCGATGACGGCGCGGGGAATATCACCGATGAGATCATCTTTAAAGGCGGGACCGACTTTCCGGTTCCCTGGTGGGGGGAGTCGAGGGTGCTCGGCCAGCTCCTCAAGGATCCGGAAGGAAACAGCGTGCTCATCGCCGGCACCAACAGCATGCAGTGCTGCGCTTCCCACGTTTACGCGCTGGATATCACCCGCAGAAAGCTCCTCTTCGAATATGACACCGGGAACCGCAACGACCATCAGTTCCTCTATGCCGGGGGGCCGCTCATGGGCCCCGATGGCAAGATCTACTACTTCGGCCGTCCCGCCGGAGCGCCCACCGCGCTGGTGGCCCTGGGCCCCGTGGCCGAGGAGCAGCCTCCGACGGCAGGATTCGTCGTCGTCCGGCAAGACGGTGCGGTCCACGATCCTGCGGCCAATCCCCCCATATGCACCAAGGGGGGCGAGGCGGCCCGCTTCGACGCTTCCTGCAGCACCGGGAAGGGCCTGGCCTACCGCTATCAAGTTAAAGCTCCGGATGGGAGCCCCGGGGGAGCGGTCATCCTTCCTCGGGCGGAAAGCGACCCCAAGGCCGAGATCCGTCTCCTCAAGGTCGGAAATTATGAGGTGACCCTGGAGGTTGAAAACGCCCAGGGGACCGCCTCCTGCGCGAGAAGCAACCTGTGCGTGGAAAAAGTGGCCCCCCTCTGCCAGCTCGCGGTGACTGATTCGGGAGGCGGACCCGTCGATGACGCCGACGATGATGATGGCATTCCCTGCTTGACCGCGGGTGAAAGTCTCATCGCCGATGGGAGCGCCAGCCCCGGCGGGGACCTGGAGTACAGCTTCTCGGTCCTGCCCGCCGCGGGGGTCACCATCCAGCAAGGGAACGCGGAAAATCCCCAGGCGACCATCGCCATCGCGGATCCCGGCGTCTACCAGATCAGCCTCGACGTCGCGAACGACCTGGGAGCGTCTCGATGCGACGCCACGGCCGTCTGCGTCAAGGCCGCGCCGCCGCGCGGGGGCGGCCAGGTCCCCGGAGACTGCAACCAGGACGGTCAGATCGACCAGTCCGATGCGGTCTGCCTCCTTTCCCATCTCTTTCTCGGCAGTCCCGAATTTCTCCCCTGCGTCGATGGAAAGAAGGAAAGTCCCGGGAACAAGGCGCTGCTCAACTGGAACGATGACCAGGATGTGGATCTCACCGATGCCATCAATCTCCTGCAGTGGAAATTCCTGGGCGGCCCGGCGCACTTCCTGGGCCAGGGGTGCACCCGGATCGTGGACTGCCCCGATCTCTGCGCGCCGTAAATGAGCCTTTTTGCTAGCCAGCGTTATTTGGCCAGAATCAAATCGGCCTTCCATTCCATGGTGTAAGCCCTGGCGTGGGTCTTCAAGACGGTCCACACGGACATAACGTCTCCAGCTTGGAGCGCCTCCTTGCCGAACCACCGGGCGGGCAACCGGACCACGGCGGCATACCGGACCCCGCCGCTGGCTTGCTTGATCTCGAGCGCCTCCCCATGGACGGTCGCGGGGGCTGCCCCGCCAATCCGGATTTTGCTTTCTTTTTTGCCGCCTTTGCCATCGACGTTCATCATCCACTCCATTCGATCCGTTTCGGGAATCTTGCCGTCTTTATAGTAGCCCGGTTCGACGGGGTCGATGCAGTAGATCCCCAGGTAGAGCGCCTCGCTTCCCCAACAAGCATACAAGTCCGCCAGCGGATGAGATGAGGCGCTCGGCACAAAACCTCTTTGTCGATCCCAACGTTCCATGAGCTCGCGCGCCGTTGTTCCTCTCATGGGTTCCATTGGAGCCGGCGGAACACCCGAGGAAGCATCTGCCATGCCGGCATCGGACTTCGCGTGCAGGGCGCCAAGATCGAGGCTGGCGGAGGCGAGCGTGATTTCTTCATAGGGCCGGTCGTGAATGTCCACCAATCCCATATTGTAGTTCTCGCCGTCATCGCGGCCGAACTTCGGCTCATCATAATACTGGAACCAGTCCAGCCCGACGACGTGAGGGGACGACGCCAGGGCTCTGGTCGAGTTCTGGTAGGACCGAGCGCGCTCTTTTTGAGATCCGACCACCGGGAAATCGGCGCTGCTGTTCTGGTTGCCGCTGCGGTTTTCCATGGCGCACAGATAGTGCTCCGTCACCAGGATCGGTTTCCGGGCCAGCGCATAAAGCGTTTCCAGATAAAATCGAGCGAACCTTCCGTCATTCCATGCCGCGTTCAAATTGGTCGACACGATGTCCAGGTGCTGCCCCGCTTCTTTCGCCACCTCAGGGTAATAAAAGGATTGATACCGATCTCCCAGGATCAGCGCGCGCGCGTCGTACTTGCGGATGACCTCCCGGGTCAGCTGGTAGTATCGCCGGGCCACCATGGCTACAAAAGGCTTCAGCGTCTGCCTGCCGTTCCCCCCTGGACGCAGGAAAAGCCTGCCGCCCTGCTCGAGACCGGCAAAGCTGCCGGCGCCATCCGGTTCAAAGTCTTGCTTCAGGAGATCCCAATCGTTCTTATAGGACTCCCGGAGGATTGAGAGGAGCCGCCGGCGGGTCTGGCCCGAAGGAGCCTGCTCCAGAACGGCCTTGAGCAAAGCCGCGTTCCACCAGCCCAGCTCGTTGTCCGTGAAATAGCCGATGAGCAGCGGATCGTTCCGGAACCTTTCAATCTGCGATCTGGCCGTTTGCTCCAGGTCATGAATGACCACGGGGTCCCACATGTCCCACCAGGGCGCTCCCGAGGCCACCAGATGCAGCACCACGGTGTAAGGCAGGTCCATTTTCTTTGACAGCTTGAGCGCCGCCGCATCGCTCCAGGCGCCGATGGTCGTGAATCCCCAGCGCTTGAGGCGCTCCAGAGTGGAGTCCGCCCACTCTGCAGGCCGCCGGTAATGCTGCCAGGCGGCGTAACCGGGATTCTCCGGCTTGAAATCGAGCCAGGATATGCCGGTATCGACGCAGCAGACGCCGCGCGAAAAGAAGCGCTTGCCATCGGGCGCCGCCAGCCACCAGATGCCGTTCTCCTGCTCCGCCTTGAAGGGCGGGCCCGGAGGAGTTTGGCCGTTTACGGCTCTCATGAAAAACAGGCAAACCAGAGCGAGGCTCGCCGTCACCAAACTGAGGATAAGAGGGCGAACGGTTCCCATGGAGATGGACCTATTCCTAGGATTAGCTTCAAAGATTCAGATAGTTACGAAGCGCTCCATCCACCTCATCAAGCTTTAATCCAGTCACCCGTCCAAGAGCAGGGAGGACCATCTTGTTTCGATCGATGGTTGTTATTTGATGCGCCAGCGCGGCACATTCTCTCGGCAATCCAAACTCTCCTCTCCTGAAAAGCACGGTCGTCGGGGAAGGGCTCAGCCAGCGGCGAGACGTGGTGAAGGGGATTATGGTGACACTTCTCCACGAGGGTACGGAATTGAAGGAGTCATGGGAAACAAGAATAGCCGGACGCATTCCAGATTGTTCGGAGCCAGTTCTCGGCTTGAGATTGATGAAAAAAATATCCCCTCTTACCATTTGGTCTCTTTCAAAAGCTTTTTAACTACCGAGGGTTCGAATTCTTTCACAAATTCACCGCTCTTCTTTGCCATTTTTTGAGCATATCTTCGCATCTCTTCGGCCAATTTCCTTTTTCTTTCGGATTCAAAAAATTCTTCCAAAGCCCGGCGAATCAAACGATTGCGGGTTTCATGAAATTCTCGTGCGAGACAATCCACCTTTTCAGCGGTGAGGTCAGGTAAGGTTAAATGGATATCTTTCATGGGGCCTCCTTAATTTCATCCATTTTCTTACCCAAATAATAGTCCATAAAAATGGATAATTCAAGTTGCTGCCATTCGGCAAATCCATCCACCTCGCCCGCTCACCAGTCGACCACCGAGCCGTCGTCGGGATCGTAGGTTTCGGGATTTTTCCAGTCGTGGTTGATCTTGCCGGCGAGCTTCTCCTCGTCGAGCTCGATGCCGAGGCCGGGGCCGGTGGGGATGGGCACGAAGCCGTTCTCCACCTTGAAGGGGCTCTTCAGGTAGCCTTCCCCCAGGCTGACCTGCTCCTGGCAGAGGAAGTTGGGAATGGAGGCGGCAAGCTGGATGCCGGCGGCCAGGGAGATCGGCCCCAGCGGGTTGTGGGGAGCGATGGCGGCGTAGTAGGCCTCGGCCATGCCGGCGATGAGCCGCGTCTCGAGGATGCCGCCGGCGTGGCAGAGGTCGGGCTGGAGGATGCTGGCGGCCTTCTTTTCGAGGATCT
>JACQVS010000262.1 GCA_016209605.1 Planctomycetota bacterium | reverse complement strand
GGAATTTAAAGTTTATGGAGCGCATGGGGTGAATAGAAATGGCTAGTTACCACGAGCTTCCGACATCGAGCAATCAAGATTCAAATTTTAATCCACATCAGCCTTGCTTTGTTCCACCAGAGGTAATTGTAAAGGGGAAAAAGCCATGGGGGTGTTTCATCCTTTGTAGTTTATTGGCAATACTTATTTCAGCAATAACTTTTATTACTCCGTATATCACTGGAATGATTTCCTTTATCTTTAAACACATTACTAAAGTGCCTAAAGTTCCAAGAAACGAAATTGTCACAGAGGAGAATATCAGCCTATGGATATACGCCGCACTGGCTGGGATTGTTGTTGGTTGTTTGGTTCGATTGGCGAGGAAAATATAACAACTTAAGAAGAAAGGAAGGCGAAGAATGAGCGAAGAATATGGCTTGGTGAATAACAATGGATTGAACCCTCTCTCAATCCTTGGGTCAAGAATTCAGGATGAGAAAAAGGCATTCTATCTCTACAACAAGACTCTCGACACAATGAAATATCACGCGAAAGTTCAGGCCAGCATCAAGAAATATGAGTATTCCTACCAACTACAACGTGAGAAAGAAGCCAATTACAAGGAAATATCTTTAGCCAGAATAGCGGCTGATAAAGAAAGAGACATAGCAAGATTTCAGGCAGTTGCAGGAATTGCTCATGCTGCTTTTTCAAACATCCAGAATCCGCAGGTGGCTAAATTCAATATGCTTGGAGCTGTTGCCATGACAGCGATGATGTTCAACACACCAACCAAACCCTTTAGGAAAGTCAGATATACGCATCAAAATCCAAACCTCTTCAATCTCTGGAAAGAAGTTGATGAGATTGAAATATCTTAAAAAGAAAGGAGATAGCTATGAGAAGAATCAGAGTTACAAAACAAGACATTGCTCCGGGTAAATGGGCTTGTAGGGGATTTGTATGGGGTTTGAGTTGGGTATGCGCCCCATTTTCAGGAGGCTTTACTCTCTTTTTGCCTGCGTTATTTGAATTACTCGCAGCTGATTATGAGAGAGGCTGCAGCCCATCTGAAAATCCTGATGAAATCAATGAAGTTGGAAAGCATTTCCTCAATGATATTGAAAAGGGCAAAAGGAAGTCGAGTTATGGCTGCTGGACTGGCGATTCCATGTGGGGTTCAGTTTATAGAAGATATACTTTTGAGGATAGGGAGGAATAAAAACACTTTCTATCATACAACCGACTGAAAGAGAGAGCATAGTTGACAAAAAATGAAGTGCGATTATTTAATCCGAGCACTGAGGAAGATTTGAGGTTTACCCAGCTTTGACAGACCTACAGATTCTTCTTAGTGTTAAGGCGGTTGCAAAACTTTTGAGCTGCTCAACGCGCCATATTTACCGCCTTGTCGACCGAGGGCAGATGCCGAAACCCGTACACCTCGGAGCGCTGGTTCGCTGGAATCGCTTTGAAATCGAACACTGGATTGCCGAGGGCTGTCCTCGGGTAAACAGCTCCAGCAGTTTTATTCCTTCAAAAAAAGCTTGACAAACAGGATGATAGATGGTAATAAGTATTGCCATCGCTATGCCTGAAAGGAAAATTTGGCTATCTATGACTGAGGCGCTGAGAGAAGCAATTGCCACAGGACCTTCCTTGCGGGAGATTGAGCGAAGAACTGGAGTAAAACGTCAAACCCTTGCAAAATTTGTGCGAAGAGAGCAATCGTTGCGGCTAGACTTTGCTGATAAGCTCGCAACCTATTTTGGCATCGAAGTTGTCAGGAAAGGAAAGTAAAAATGGGAAGTGTATTCAAAAAATCCTATACCTTGCCGCTTCCTGAAGGCGCTGAAGTTTATACTCGTGATGGTAAGCAGTTCGCCCGATGGAAGCCAGAAGGGAAACGGACTCGAACTGCTCCTATCACAACTGGAAAGGATGGCTCGCTGCGTATCCGAGTCAAAGCGAGCACCCATACTGCTAAATATCGGGATGGAGCCGGTCAGGTGATTGAAAAGCCTACGGGTTGCCGCGATGAAGACGCTGCCCGTGCTGTCTTGGCTGAGCTTGAAAGGCGAGCCCAACTGGTCAAAGCCGGTGTCTTGACTCCGAAGGAAGACGCCATCGCCGATAAGAGCGCCATTCCATTGGTCAGTCATATTGAAGAATACCTAGCGTACCTGAAAGCGAAAGGTGCCTCCAAGGTTCATTTCCAAGCAAGATTTTATGCCCTAAACAGAATGCAGAAGGAATGCCAGTTCCATCGGCTGAGCGACCTTGACCGGAATACCTTAGAACGTTGGTTATTCAAGCAGGTTGAGGATGGCAAGTCAGCTCGGACAATGAATGCCTACCGGGCTGCTGCCATATCCTTTGCCCACTGGTGTATCAAGACAAATCGCTTGGCTGCTAACCCATTCGAGGGAATTCCGAAGGCCAATGAGAAGGTCGACCGCCGCAGACCCCGCCGGGCTCTTACCGAGGAAGAGTTGACCAGACTGATCGAGGCTGCAAGGAAACGCCCATTCCTCGATGCGTTGAAATTGAATCGAGGGAAGAAAAAGGGGGAGTTGAGCGCCAGGTTGAAGCCAGAGACCAGGAAGAGGCTCGAGCTTTTGGGCTGGGAAAGGGCCTTGATTTATAAAACCTTGTTCCTTACAGGCCTTCGCCGCAGCGAGCTGGCGTCCATCACGGTTGGCAACCTGGAGCTTGATGAGTCGTATCCCCATGCAATTCTCGAGGCGGCTTTCGAGAAAAACAGGGAGGGCTCGACGATTCCCTTGCGAAGCGACCTGGTGGAGGACTTGCGGCAATGGCTGACCAATAAATTGCTTTTAAGGCGAGAGAAAGCTCTAAAGCTGGGAGAGCCCATCCCCGCCCGCTTGCCCGCCAATACACCTGTTTTTAACCTCCCAGAGGGCATTATAAAAATCTTTGACCGGGATTTGGAAGCCGCTGGGATCCCGAAGCGCGATGAACGCGGCCGCACCGTTGACGTCCACAGCCTCCGACACAGCTTCGGAACCCACCTTTCAAAAGGCGGCGTTCCCTTGAGAACTGCCCAGGCTGCCATGCGACACAGCGATCCCAAGCTAACCGCCAATGTCTATACCGACCCCCAGCTCCTCGACATCGCCGGCGCCTTAAACGTCCTGCCTAAGCTGCCGATTGGCGTCAAGGAAGTGCGAGCCCTCGAGGCTACAGGAACCACAGGAGCGCCAGAAATCCCTGATTCTTTTCTTGCACTAAATCTTGCACCTACTCCCGGCCTTTCAGGGCAAAAGCAGTCCATTCCTGACAATCTGGCAGAAATTCACGGCGCTTCGGAAACAGAGAGCCCCAACCTTCCCAGCAATCCTAAGTTCCTTCCCAGACAAGAAAAAGACACTGCTAACAATCGCAGTCAGCAGTGTCCTCAGAATAATTTTGGTGACCCCGCCAGGATTTTAACCTGGGACCTAATGCTCCGGAGGCATTCGCTCTATACGGGCTGAGCTACGGGGCCACCTGATTTGACTTCAGAATGGTTACATCATGTTATGTGACTTGCGGCTGCAAGTCAATCTCCAAGGGGATTTTTGCGGCGGCGGCGGGGCTTGTCAAATTTTGTCGCGCCTTGCGGATTTGGACTTTTTTCGGGCCGGCTTGGGCCGTAAAATTTTGAGAAGTTTAAATCAGTAAAGATATTTTCACTTTCGTTGGGAAACGCGCATGAGCAAGATTCACGTCCTTTCAATATCTCTGTTGCTGATTCTTCTGGCAATGGCCGCTCCCTCGGCTTCACCGGCCGGAGAGCCGGCCACCGCCACCTACACCCGCGACGTGGCCCCCATCTTCCGGAAAAACTGCGAGAAGTGCCACCGCCCCGGCGAGGTGGCCCCCATGTCGCTCCTCGGCTACCAGGAGATCCGGCCGTGGGCGCGCTCGATCCGCAAGGAGGTCAGCGCCCGCCGGATGCCCCCCTGGCACGCCGATCCGGCCTGCGGCAAGTTTCTCAACGACCCCACCCTGGCGCAGAAAGATATCGACACCATCATCTCCTGGATCGACGCCGGCGCCCTCGAGGGGAATCCCGCCGACCTGCCCCCGCCCCAGAACTGGACCGACGGGTGGCAGATCGGCGAGCCGGACGCCGTCTTCGAGCTTCCCGAGGCCGTCACCGTGCCGGCGAGCGGCACCATTCCCTACAAATACTTCACCGTGCCGACCAACTTCACCGAGGACCGCTGGATCGCCCGCGCCGAGGCCCGGCCGGGGAGCCGCGCGGTCGTTCACCACATCCTGGTCTTCGCGGTCCAGAAGGACGGCCTGCGGCGGCGCCGCGATGCCGGCAACATGTGGGAGAACTACCTCGCCGGCATGGCCCCCGGCAGCGATCCGGCCATCTTCCCTGCCGGCAAAGGGAAAAAGGTCAAGGCCGGCTCGATCCTGCTCTTCCAGGTGCACTACACCGCCAATGGCAAGGAGCAGACTGACCGCTCGAAGTTCGGCGTGGTCTTCGCCAAGGAGCCACCCCGGGAGGAGATCTACACCCGCGCCTTGATGAATCCCAACTTCCGCATCCCGCCCAACGCCGAGGACCACGTCGTCGAGTCGTGGTCGAAGGCCTATCAAAGCGAGGTGACGCTCCTCAGCTTGATGCCGCACATGCACTTGCGCGGAAAGAGCTTCGAGTACCGGCTGGTCGATCCGGAGGGGAAGGAGACCCCCATTCTTTCCGTCCCCCGCTACGACTTCAACTGGCAGCACAGCTACGTCCTGGCGGAGCCGCTGGTGGTCAAGCCAGGCTGGCGCCTCCACTGCATCGCCCACTACGACAACTCGAAGAACAATCCCGGCAATCCCGATCCGAACTCCACCGTCCGGTGGGGCGATCAGACGTGGGAGGAGATGATGATCGGCTTCACCAACTTCTCCCGCCCGGTGGAGGCCGGATCCGGGCGGAAAGAAGCCCCCAAGGTCTCCGCCGACGTGGAGAAGAAAAAGCTCCGGCAGTTCTAGCCCGCCGGCTTCTGGATCCGCCTAGTTTTCTTCCAGCCCCCACAGCTTGTAGGTGGCGAGTTCGAGGCTGTTTCCCGCCGGGTCGCGGAAGTAGAGCGATCGCCCGCCGTTGGGCCAGCGGATCTCCGACTCGATGGCGACGCCGTGCCGCTCGAGCTTCTTCCTCCAGCCGGCCAGGCCGTCTTCGGAGACGGCGAAGGCCAGGTGCGACGGTCCGGCAGCGCCGTGGAGCGGCACCTTGGCGCCGTTCACCTCGGTCTGCACCGCGCCCGTCGACTCGGGATTGAAGACCAGGAAGACGCCCCGCCCGCAGCGGAAAAAGACGTGCCGGCCGGCTTCGCGGGCGAGGCGCTCGAGACCGAGGACGGCGCCGTAAAATTTCTCGGCGGCTTCGAGGTCGCGGGCGTAAACGGCGGTTTCAAGGACCCCTTTGATCTCCATATCCTTCACTCCGATTTTCCCCCAAGATCCGCTTCAGACCCTCGGCCCCCGCGGAAAACTCGCGATACGCCTCCTCCGCCTTGACCCCATCGCCGAGGTCGCCGTAGAGGTCGAGGAGCCAGGCGCCGCGCACCAGCTGCCGCAAGGCGCGCTGGAATTCTTTCTGACAGCCGGCATCGAGGAGCTTTTGCTCCTCCAGGCGCTCCTCGAGCCGCAGGGCGAGGTCCTTGGCCGCGAGTGCCGGGACGTAGACCTGCTGCCAGCGGCGCCCATCGAGGGCCTGGCGCGTCTTCCGGCTGCTGGCGAGGATCTCTCGAAGCATCTCTTCCGGCTCCAGCTCCTTTTCAAGCTCCTTCGGCTGGCCCCTCGCCTCCGCCGCTCCGCCAGCTCCGGCGGGCGGCTCCTCGGCGCTGAGGCTGTCGAACTGGAAGTCGAAGCGCGCCTTCTCCCGGGTTTTCTCGAAACGGAGGACGGCGGTTGCCCGGAAGGGCAGCCGGAACGTCTCGCCAAGCGCGGCCTCGAGGCCGTCTCCGGCGGCATTCGGCCGGAGAGGCAGCTTGCGGGCGGGGCCATCGCCAGCGCCCGGAACTTCCAGATGGCCGCTTGCGGCCGCGACGGGAAGCGGGCGGGTGAAGTCATCGTAGAGATAAAGGCGGAAGATCCCCTTCTCGGGAAGGGCCCCCTCGAGGTGATGCCACTGATCCGGCGCCATGAAAAACTGCCCGCCGTGGCGGGGATTGTGGTCGCCGTGGGGCAAGGGATCGTAAGCCTCGACGAGGGGCGACCGGCAGCGCTTGCACTCCCCGGCCGCGTGGAATTTCTCCTCGGGATGCTCCGGACACCGCCAGACCACCGCCATGGTGATGCTGGAGAGCGGCCGGCCGCAGACCGGGCAGGCCCCCTCCTCCTCGCGCGCGATGATGGGATGCTTGAGACAGGTCCACACCGGCGCCGTGGAGGTGTTGACGAGATCCATGCCGCAGCCCGGGCACTTCCCCTTCTCGAGGGCGAGGACCCGCGGACACATCGGGCACGTCCACACCCTGCCTTCCATGGGGTGGGCGGCGGGCGCCGATGCCGGCGAAGCGTTTTTTTCGCCGCACGACCCGAGCGCGGCGGCTAAAATGAACAACCATGCTGCGGGAACGAAAAATCTCATGCTGGAATTATCTTAAAGGAAAAGGCCGGAAGTATCTCTGGAAATTGGCCGCCGGAGTCCTCCTCACGGCGCCGCTCTGGTCCCACAAGCCGGTCAACACGCGTTACACTTTTTACCAGCACATCCTGCCGGTTTTCGAGAAGCACTGCGCTGGCTGCCACCGCCGGGGCGGCCCGGCGCCGATGCCGCTCGGGACTTTCGAGGAAGCGCGGCCGTGGCTCGAGGCCATCAAGGAAGAGGTCCTCCTCGAGCGCATGCCCCCCTGGCCTGTGGAGGAAAGCGTTTTCGAAATCGAGGGGGCCCGCGGCCTGAGCGCGCGGGAGATCGACCGCCTCCTCGACTGGGGGGCAGGGGGAGCGCCGCGCGGGAGCGCCGCACAGCCGGGAACGGCGCCGGATTCCCGGCCAGCCGCCGGGGCGCGGGCGCCGCCCTCGAGAGCGTCGCTCGAGCTCGCTCTTGAGCACACGCTGGACGCTCAGCGGAAGGAGGAGCTGGTCGTCCGGCGGCTGAAGCTCGATCTCCCCGAGGACCGCTGGCTCGCGGAGGCGCGCTTCCTTCCGGGCAGCGCGGCCGCAGTTCACGATGCGGTGATTTATCTGCTTCCTCCGGAAAGCGGGGACGCGAGCAAGGCGGAGCTGCTCCTCGCCTGGAGCCCGGGCGGCGCGGGCGTCCGCTATCCCGATGGGACCGGCCGGAAGGTGCCGAAAGGGTCCGCACTCGAGGCGCGCCTCCGCTACCGCCGGCCCTGGAGCCTCCAGGCCGCCGAGGTGAAGGACCGGAGCGCGATCGAGCTGCTGTTTCGCGAGGGGGCGCCGGGGCGGGCGGTGACCGTCATGGAGCTGCGCCCAGAACACGCGGCTCATCTCCAGGACGGATCGCGAGTCCTCTCCTTGACGCCGCTCGCCCCGCCGGCCGGCGGCCAGGCGGAGCTGTGGGCCGAAAGCCGCGGCGAGATGCGGCTCCTCCTCCGCACCCGCCGCCTCGATCCCGCCTGGCCCATGACCTTTCGGCTCGCGGAGCCCTGGGCGATGCCGGAGGGTACAACCCTGGCCATCAAGACCTCGCCGGCGGGAGGTCCGGCGGCGTTGTGGATCGAGGCGCTCGGGCCCGGCCCGAGAAATTGAGGGAGCGCGCCATGGATGAGATCGAGAAGCTTCGCGGCCTCGCCCAGCGCCTCCGGTGGTCGAGAAGCGCCATCGCCTTCACCGGCGCCGGCATCAGCACCGAAAGCGGCATCGGCGACTTCCGCAGCCCCGGCGGGGTGTGGTCGCGCCACCAGCCGGTCTTGTATCAAGAGTTCATCGCCAGCTCGGAGGCGCGCCGCCGCTACTGGGCGATCCGGAAGGAAACCTATGGCCAATTTGCCGGGGCGAAGCCCAACCTGGCCCACCGGACGCTGGCCGAGCTGGAGGCCGCCGGGGGCCTCCGCGCCGTGATCACCCAGAACATCGACCGCCTGCATCAAATGGCCGGCAGCCGGAAGGTTCTCGAGCTGCACGGCAACGCCCGCGAAATCGTGTGCCTGGGATGCCGGCAGGTCTCTCAGGCCGAGGAGATCCACTCCCGCCTCGAGGCCGGCGAGGAGGTGCCGGAGTGCCATGCCTGCGGCGGCATCCTCAAGGCGGCGACGGTTTCATTCGGCCAGCCGCTCCCCCCGGCCGTTCTCGAGGAGGCGGAGCGGCTATCCAGGGAGGCTGACCTCTTCCTGGCGATCGGCTCCTCGCTCGTCGTCACCCCGGCGGCCACCTTACCGGCCCTCGCCAGACGCGCCGGGGCTTTCCTCGCCATTATCAACCGCGAGGAGACGCCGCAGGACCCGATCGCCGACCTGGTCGTTCGCACCCCGATCGGCGAAGCGTTCCAGATACTTGGGACAGCGACCGGATTTTGAAGTAAAACCAGGTCGCTGTCCCCGGTTTTTGCCGGTTTTGCCAAACCATCCTATTCTTTTATAGCAAGGAAATTCTATGGACTTCAAACCCTTCAGCGAAGTGGTGCTGCCGCCGGAAAAAGGCACCGGCATCAAGAAGGGGAGCCCCGATCTTGAAAAGACGACTCCCCTGCCGAACCTGCAGCTTCCCAAGCCGCGGGAGTTCCACTTTTTCAGCGAGCCGATCCTGGTCCTCGACCAGTCGGCCCACGAAACGGAAAAAACGGCCCTTCCTCCGGCGGCCGCGCTGGAGCCTCCGATGGGACCGAAGCCTGCCGTGAAAAACCTGAAAAAAGCGAACGAGGCAAGAGGAGGGATCTCCACGGGCAGTTCATTGGGTTCGAGTCAGGTGGCTCGCCGGCCCAGGAAAGCGGAGAGCAATGGACCGCAGGATTTCATCATTGCCTACGAAGGCCGCCTCATCGGCCATTACCGATCGGGTCGGCGAGTCACCAACCGCACCGCCTTCCAGAACGTCGCCCGCCAGCTCGGCGCCGAGATCCACGGCTTCGACATCGCCAAGCTCGATCTCTTCAAGCTCGTCCCGGTGCGCGTCGAGAAGCCCCAAACCCTGGGCGAGTTGAGCCCCGACTCCTTCCGCTGGTTCGCCCGGAACGAAGCGAGCGACCTGGTGCCGTCGTTGTGATCCCGCCGGCTGAGCCGCTTAAATCCCCTTGCCTTCCAACCGCGTCCGCCAGCTCCGCAGCGCCGCCAGGAAGAGCGGCGCCGTCCACAAGAGGATGGTGAGCAGCCCGAGGCTCCCCGCCACCGGCCGCGAAAAGAACTCGATCGGATCGCCGCCGCTCTTGATCATGCTGAACATGAAGTTCTTCTCCACCTGCGGCCCCAGCACCAAGCCCAGCACCACCGGCCCCACCGGAAAGCCGCCGCGCTCGAGCAGGAAGCCGGTGATGCCGAAGGCGAGCATGACGCCGACGCCGAAGAGGCTGCTGTCGATGGCATACGAGCCGACGATGCAGCATAGCAGGATGGCGGGGAGGAGGATGCCGCGCGGGATCTGCACGATGCGCCTGCCGGCGCGGATCGCCAGGTAGCCGAGGGGAAGGAGCAGCAGGTTGGCGAGGATGAAGACCAGGTAAATCGAGTAAATCAGCGATCGCTGCTTCTCGAAGATCTGCGGGTTGGGCTGGAGGCCCTTCATCATCAGGACGCCGATGACGATGGCGGTGACCGAGTCGCCGGGGATGCCGAAGACCAGGGCCGGCACCCACGCGCCTCCGAGGGCGGCGTTGTTGGCGCTGGTGGCGTCGCTGATCCCCTCGAGGGAGCCCTTGCCGTACTGGTCCGGATTTCTGGAGAACTTCTTCGACGCCGCGAACGACACCCACGCGGCGATGTCGGCGCCGGCGCCGGGGAGGATGCCGATCACCGTGCCGATCCCGGCCGAGCGCAGGAAGTGGGCGAAGCGGCGCTTGAGGAGCGACAGCGTCCCCTGAAAAACCTGGCCGCGGTCCTTGGCGTTGGCCGCGGCCTCGGCCTCGCGCCGGAGGACGTTGCGCAGCACCTCCGAGAGGCCGAAGAGGCCGATCATGGCGGGGATGAAGTTGATGCCGCCGGCGAGGTCGGAGATCCCCAAGGTCATTCGCGCCTTTCCGTGCACCTCATCGAAGCCGATGGTCGAGATGAAGAGCCCGAGGAGGAGCGAGAAGAGCCCTTTCCCGAGTGGGCCCTGGGAGACGATCACCGAGGAGCTGAGGCCGAGGATCGCCAGCCAGAAGTACTCGTAAGTGGTGAACCAGAAGGCGATCCTGGCGAGCGACGGCGCCGCCACGATGAGGGCGAGGCCGCCGAAGAGCCCGCCGCAAACCGAGAAAACGAGCGAGACGCCCAGCGAGCGCGACCCCTCGCCGCGCTGCATGAGGGCGTAGGCGTCGCCGGTGTAAGCCGCTGAAGAAGGCGTTCCGGGAATTCGGATCAGGGTCGAGGGGATGTCGCCGGCGAAGATGGCCATGGCCTCGAGCGTCACGATGGCGGCGAGCGCGGCCGCCGGGTCCATGAAGAAGGTGAAGGGGATGATGAGCGCCACGGCCATGGTGGCGGTGAGCCCCGGCACGGCGCCGACGAAGAGGCCGTAAATTCCCGAGAGCGCGATGATGCCGAGCACCGAAGGGCTGAAGACCTTTCCCGAGGCTTCCTGCAAGGCGGCGAGGATGTTTTCAAAATATGGCGTCATGGCTCACCAGGGAATGAGGCCGCTCGGGAGCGGCACCCGCATCAGCTTGGCGAAGAGGAGGTAAGCGCCCGGGACGAGAAGCAGCGTCGCGAGACAGCTCGCGAGCCAGCCCGTCCGCAAGCGGCGGAAGAGATCCAAGAGGAGGAGCGCCGCGGTGAGGAGGAAGCCGAGCGGTTCGGAGAGCAGGATGTAAACCAGCACGGCCGCCAGGACCTCGCCGAAGAGCAGCCAGGCCCCCGCTGGCCTTGAGGCGGCTTGAGCGAGCGGCGAGCGGCTCTCCGCGGCGGCCGGGCGGGCGAGGCGTTTGAGGATCAGGGAAGAGATGGCGAGGGCCAGCCCGCCCAGGAGGAGCGCCGGGAAGAACCACGGCCCCGGCTCGTCGCCGCGGCCGCCGCCGAGGATTTTCGATTGGCGAAGGAGTTCTCCCAGAACGCGGTCATCGCGCTCGAAGGTGCGGGCGAATTCCTGGGAATTCTCGACGCGGGCGTCATAGCCGCCGCGCCCCATGAACTCCACAAACTCGGCCCCGCTCACCGCCTTGGCGACGAAGGCCTCGAAGCGCTGGACGATCTCCGGCGGCGTTCCCCTGGGGAGCGCGAGGCCCCGCCAGCCCTCGAGGGTCCAGTCGACGCCCTGCTCCTTGAAGGTGGGGATCTCGGGGAATATCTCGAGGCGGCGCTCGGCCATGACGCCGAGGGAGCGGATCCTGGCGGCTTCCATCTGCGCCTTCCCCTCCGAGAGGCTGCAGAAGACCACTTCGACGCCGCCGCTCAGCAGCTCCTGGCGCGCCGGCCCGGAGCCCTCCGACGGCACCCAGCGGATGGCCTCGGCCTCGAGCCCCATGGCCAGGAGCGCGCTGGTGCAGGCGAGGTGCCAGATGCCGCCCAGGGCGGTTCCCGAGGCGCGCAGCCGGCCGGGATGCTCGCGGACGAACTGTTCCAGCTCCGCCAGCGTCCGCCACGGCGCCTCGGTGCGGACAAAGACCGCGGCGGCGTCGCGGTTGATCAGCTTCACCGGCTCGAAGTCCTCGGGACCGATGTCGGTGAGGCCGCGGTGGTGCATCATGGCGATCTCGACGGTGATCATCAACACCGTGTAGCCGTCGGGCGGCGCCTTGGCGCCGGCGGTGTGGCCGGTGACGCCGCCGCCGCCGGTGCGGTTCACCACCGAAACCGGCGCGCCCATCTCGTCTTGCAGGAGCTTGGCCATGAGCCGGGCGACCGCGTCGGTGCCGCCCCCCACCGCCCAGGGGCAGATGATGGTTACCGGCCGGGAGGGATAGCCGCTGTTCCTCAGGCAGCCGGGAAAGCAGGCCAGCGCCGCGAAGAGGGCGAGGGCGAGCGTCTTCTTGATCGGAAGTCCGGGGAGTTCCATTTAAACCCTGAAACTATACATTCTTTCCTTGCACGGCGCGGCTGCGGTAGCGCTCCAGGGCGGCATCGACGAGGGCGCCGGCGAGGATGACCAGGCCCAGGACGGTGTACTCCATCTCCGAGGGGATGGCGAGCATGTTGGTGACGTTGCGGATGAGGCGGATGGCGATCGCCCCAAGCAGGATGCCCAGGATGTTCCCTTCGCCGCCGCGAAGGCTGCAGCCGCCGAGGACGCAGGCGGCAATGGCGTACAGTTCGTAAAAGGTGCCGGTGCCGCTCGGCATGACGGTTCCGACGTCGCTCGCTTCGAGGAGGCCGGAGAGGGCCCCCAGGGTCGAGCAGATCACGTAAGTTATGGTCTTGGTGAGCTTGACGTTGACGCCGGAGTAAAGGCTCGCCTCTTCGTTGTTGCCTACGGCGAAGATGTACCTTCCCCAGATGGTGCGCGTCAGGAAAAGGGCGGCGGCGATGGCGATGGCCAGGCATATCCACACCGGCATGGGCACCTTGATCATGCCGAAGACCAGCTTCTTGTCCAGCTCGCTCCAGTAAAAGGCCGGCATCTTGAGGAAGGTCCCCTTGGTGAGGAACCGGATGAAGGCCTGGTCGCTTCCCAGCGAGCCGCTCTGGTCGCCGCTCAAGACGCGGGCCAGGCCGCGGTAGGCCAGAAGGCCGCAGAGGGTCACCACGAAGGGCTGTAGCCTGCAGTTGGCGACCAGGAGGCCGTGGAGCAGGCCGATGGCGATGCCGATCAGGAGGATGATCGGGATGATGGCGGCGGGCGGCCAGCCCAATCCCGAAAGCAGGTAGGCCGTCAGGTAGCCGGTGAGCGCGACCACGGATCCCAGGGAGAGGTCGATCCCGCCGGCTATGATCACGAAGCCGACGCCGATGGCGTAGATGCTGAGGAGCGCCGAGTTGCGCGCCAGGTTGGAGAGGTTGTATTCCGAAAGGAAGTTCGGCTCGCGGTAGTAAGTGAAGGTGACCAGGAACAGGATGAGGATCAACAGGGCGATGATTTTTCGCATGACTGAATTCCTAGGCCGCTCCCTGGGACTTTTTCCGCCCGGTGGCCAATTGCATGATGGCCTCTTCGGAAATCTCCTCGCGGCTCAGTTCGCCGGCGAGGCTCGCCTCGTGCATCACCAGGATGCGGTCGGCGGTGTGGATGAGCTCCTCCAGCTCGCTCGAGATCATCAGGATCCCCAGGCCCCGGGCGGTGAGGTCCTTCATGAGCTGGTAAATCTCCGCCTTGGCGCCGACGTCGATGCCGCGGGTCGGCTCGTCGATGATGAGCACCTTGAGCTTGAGCGCCAGCCACTTGGCCATCACGACCTTCTGCTGGTTGCCGCCGCTCAAGAGCTTGGCGATTTGCGAGGGCCTGGGCGTGCGGATGCGCAGGTGGCTGATCATGTCGGCGGCGACTTTCCTCTTCCAGGAGAAGTCGACCCAGCCCTTCCAGTTAAAGAAAGCCAGCCCGGCGAGGGCGATGTTCTCCTCGACGGGCATCTGCAAGACCAGGCCTTGCAGCTTGCGGTCCTCGGGGACCAGTCCCAGGCCGGCGCGGAGGAGGAGCTTCGGCGACAGCCGGGGAACCGGCCGCCCGCCAACGGCGACGCTGCCGGAGAGGACCGGGCGCAGGCCGAAAAGCGCCTGCGCCAGCTCGCTCCGGCCGGCGCCGACGAGCCCTGCCAGGCCGACGATCTCCCCCTGGTGGACCTTGAAGGAGATGGGCTCCTCGCCGCCGCCGGCGTAGCGCAGGCCGCTCACCTCCAGGGCGGCTTTGCCGTTGACGCGGTCATGGGGCGTGTAGTAGCTCTCGATGTTGCGCCCCACCATGAGCTGCACCATGCGGTCGTGCTCGATCTCATTCTTGGCGAGCGAGCCGGCGTTCTTGCCATCCCGCATCACTTCAACGCGGTCGGCGATGCGCTTCAGCTCCCAGAGGCGGTGAGTGACGTAGATGATGCTCACCCCTGAGACGCGCAGTTGCTCGACCACCTGGAACAGGCGCTCGGTCTCGGCCTCGCTCAAGCTGCTCGTCGGCTCGTCCATGATGAGGATGCGGACGTTGAGGGAGAGGGCCTTGGCGATCTCCACCATCTGCTTCTTGCCGGGGGAGAGCTCGTCGACGCTGGTGCGCAGGGGGACATCGAAGTCGAGCGAACGGCAGAGGCGCTCCGCTTCCCGGTAAAGTCTCCTCCGGTCGATCCAGGAAAAGCGCGCCGGCTCGCGGCCGAGGAAGACGTTGGCCGCGACGTCGAGGTTGGAGGCGAGGTTGAGCTCCTGGTGGATCAAGCTGATGCCGAGGGCCATGGCGTCTTGAACCTCGTGGAACTGCACCTCCCGGCCGTCGATCTCGATGGCGCCGGAGTCGGGCCGATGCACGCCTCCAAGGATCTTGAGCAAGGTGCTCTTCCCGGCGCCGTTCTCGCCGATGAGGCCGAGGATCTCTCCCTTCTCGAGCCGCAAGTCGACATGCTCCAGCGCCCGCACCCCGGGAAAGGACTTGCAGATGGAACGCATTTGAAGTAGAGGCATGTAATTACCCGCCGCTCTTCAGTCTCTTCAAATTCGCCCAGAACGCCTCCACGTTCTCCTTCTTGATCACCTGCGCCGGCACGTCGACGATCTTGTTCTCCGGCACCACGCTGCTGTCCCCCTTCACCAGGGCTTTGAGGATGCGGACGCTCTCGTAGCCGAACTGGTACGGCTGCTGGACGACGGTGGCGAAGATATGGCCGTCCTTGACGCCTTGCAGCGTCGGCTCGTCCTCGTCGAAGCAGATGATCTTGATCTGGCCGGTCTTGTTGGCCGTTTTCACGGCCTCGAGGATGGCCGGGCCATTGTAGGCCCACAGGCCGACCAGGGCGGCGGCGTTGGAATTCTTGGCGATGACGTCCTCGACGTTCGATTTGGCTCGCTGGCGGTCGGTGTCGTCGGTGCGGGTGTCGACGATCTGGATGCTGGAGCCCTTGACCGCATCGACGAGGCCGCGCTTGCGGTCGATGGCGTTCTGCGCGTCGGCCCGGCCGACGAAGAGCCACACCTTGCCGCCCTGGGGGATGGCCTGCTTGAGGGCCTCGCCGGCCTGCTGGCCGGCCTTGTAGTTGTTGGTGCCGACGTAGCAGATGCGGTTTGACTGCGGCGCGTCGCTGTCCTGGGTGATGACCTTCATCACCTTGCACGCCTCGTTGATCAGCTCGGTCTGCGACTCCGGAGCGATGGCGCTGATGGCGATGCCGTCGAAGCGCCGCGCTATCAGGTCCTCGACGATGGCTTTTTGCTCGGCGGCCGTTCCGTTCGCCGGATGCTTCATCTCGCAGTGGACGCCGTGCTCGGCCTTGGCCTTGTTGACGCCGGCTTCGGCGATCTTCCAGAAGTCGCTGGGGTTGTTGGTGACGAAAGCGAGACGGAAGTTGCCGGAAGCGCCTCCGCCGCCCGAGCTGGAGCCGCCGCCCGGGGTACAGGCGGCAAGGGGGAGCAAGCCGGCCAGGGCCGCGAACAGGGGCAGAAACTCATGACGAGATATCTTGAACATGAGACATACCTACGCTGATCTTGAGGGGTATCAGGGACAAAACAGCACTAGAAACCCTAACGGATCGGTAAAAGAATGTCAATCGCAAGAGAACTTGTAATCCCCTTGGGGAGACCGCAAAATAACCTTTTATCGGCGGCCGTCGCCGAATATCCCCTTTGCTTCTCCGCCGCGGGCGCGGTCCGAACCGCTTCCAGGGAGGCGCAAGACAAACAATCAGGATTCTCATGGCCGAGCAAATCATCTTCTCCATGGTGCGGGTCAGCCGCACCTTTCCGCCTGGAAAACGAACGCTGCGCGACATTTCCCTCTCCTTCTTTTACGGCGCCAAGATCGGCGTTCTGGGCTTGAACGGCGCCGGCAAAAGCACCCTCCTGCGCATCATCGCAGGGGTGGACAAGGGTCACGACGGCGAGGTGCTGCCTTCCCGAAATTACACCGTCGGATACCTGGAGCAGGAGCCGCAGCTCGATTCCGGAAAGACCGTCAAGGAGGTGGTGCAGGAGGCGGTGCAGCCGGTGGTGGATCTCCTGGCCAGGTACGATCAGATCAACAACCGCTTTGCCGAGCCGCTCGCACCGGAGGCCATGAACGCTCTTATCGAGGAGCAGGCCCGTGTGCAGGAGGAGCTCGACAAGCACGAGGCCTGGAACCTTGACAACCGCCTCGAGATCGCCATGGACGCCCTGCGCTGCCCGCCGCCCGACACCCCAGTTTCGGTAATCTCCGGCGGCGAGCGCCGGCGGGTGGCGCTGTGCCGGCTGCTTCTCACGGAGCCGGACATCCTGCTCCTCGATGAGCCCACCAACCATCTCGATGCCGAGTCGGTGTGGTGGCTGGAGCGTCATCTCCAGGAGTACAAGGGCACGGTGATCGCGGTCACCCACGACCGCTATTTCCTCGACAACGTCGCCCAGTGGATCCTCGAGCTGGACCGCGGCCACGGCATCCCGTGGAAGGGAAACTACTCCTCGTGGCTCGAGCAGAAGCAGGACCGACTGCGGCGCGAGCAAGCAGGCGACGTCAAGCGCCAGAAGACCCTGGAGCGCGAGCTGGAGTGGATCCGCATGTCGCCCAAGGCCCGCCAGGCCAAGGGGAAGGCGCGCTACACCGCTTACGAGAGCCTGCTCGGCCAGGAGCAGGAGAAAAGGCGCGAGGAGCTGGAAATCTACATCCCGCCCGGCCCGCGCCTCGGCGACGTGGTCATCGATTTCAAGGGGATCACCAAGTCCTACGGCGACCGGGTGCTTCTCGACAACCTCAGCGTCAGCATTCCGCCGGGCTCCATCGTCGGGATCGTCGGCCCCAACGGCGCCGGCAAGACCACGCTCCTCAAGATGATCACCGGCGCCGAGTACCCCGACAGCGGCGCCATCAAGATCGGCGAGACGGTCAAGCTGGGCTACATCGATCAGAGCCGCGACCAGCTCGACGGGGAAAAGACCGTCTGGGAGGAGATTTCGAGCGGCGAGGAGACGCTGGTCCTCGGCAGCCGCCGGGTCAACTCACGGGCTTACGTCGCCAGCTTCAACTTCCTCGGAGCGGACCAGCAGAAAAAGGTGGATCAGCTCTCCGGCGGCGAGCGCAACCGGGTTCATCTCGCCAAGATGCTCAAGAAGGGCGCCAACGTGCTCCTTCTTGACGAGCCGACCAACGATCTCGACGTCAACACCTTGCGGGCGCTGGAGGAGGCGCTGGAGGCGTTCGCAGGCTGCGCCGTCGTGGTGAGCCACGACCGCTGGTTCCTCGACCGCATGGCGACGCACCTCCTCGCCTTCGAGGGGGAGGGGCAGGCGCTATGGTTCACGGGCAGCTTGAGCGACTACCTGGCTGACCGCCGCCGCCGCCTGGGGGTTGAGGCGGATCGGCCGCACCGCATGAAATACAAAAAACTAAAAACCAGGGACGGTCACTAGTTTTTTACTTGCTTCCCAGCAGGCTCGTGTACTTCGACACGTCGACGTTGCCCTCCTTGAGCTTGTCGACGACGAGCTGGAGCTTATCCTTTGAATCCTTCAAGCTGCTCCCCGCCGTTTCGAGGCTTTTCTTCAACTCCGCCAGCTTGGCGGGGTCGATGCCCGCCTTGGCGATCTGATCGTTGAGGGATTTCACCAGGGTGTCGTTCTTGGTGATCTCGCCGGCGATCTGCTCCGCCATCGCTTTGAGCTGGTCGACCTTGTAAACGCCGATCTTCTGCTTCAGCTCGGAAGCGCTGGCCGGAACGGGTTGGGCGGCCTCCGTGGCGCTGGCGGTGGCCTTCTTGATCTCGGCCTGGGCGCCTTCAGCGGGCGCCTTGGTGCTCGTCCCCTCGGGGGGACTGAGCGGGGAAGTAGGTTGAGTTGCCGCTGGCGTCTGCGGGGCCGGCGTCTCCTCCTTCTGGCAGGAGACCAGGGCAAAGACGAAGAGAGAGAAAATGAGCGAGCGAGTCATAAAAACCTCCTCGAACAAAATGATAAAAGGTTGATGGGGAGAAAGTGGTGATAATATAACTCGCCGGGACGCTTTGTGCAATCTTTCTTGATACTGAGGCTTTCTTGATACTGAGGCCGTTTGAATGCTGAGGCCGTTTGTTTAAAAAAGATTGGTGCGCGCCGCCAGTTTTTTTATGATGGCCGCATGCTTTTCGGAGCGCACATGTCCATCAGCGGCGGCCTGGAGATCGCCTTTGACCGGGCCGAGAGCGCCGGCTGTGAGGCTCTGCAGATCTTCACCAAGTCCACCGGCATGTGGAAGGCCAGGCCGCTGACGGAAGAGGAGGTCCGCTCCTTCCGCGCCCGCGCCGCGGCCGCCCGGCCCATGCCGGTCCTGGCGCACGCGGCTTACCTGATCAACATCGCCTCCCCCAACAAGGCGCTGCGGGAAAAGTCGATCCAGGCGCTTTTCATCGAGCTCGAGCGCTGCGAAGCCCTCGCCATTCCCGGCCTCGTACTGCACACCGGCGCCCACATGGGGGCGGGCGAGGAAGCCGGCATCAAAAATTTGATCGCTTCTCTCGATGCGCTGCACGCCCGGGCGCGCGGCTTCAGATCAGGGATCTTGCTCGAGACCTCGGCGGGGCAAGGTTCGTCAGTCGGCTGGAGGTTCGGCGATTTAGGGCGAGTGCTGGAAGCCGTCAAGGAGCCGGAGCGGCTCGGCTTTTGCGTCGACACCTGTCACATCTTCGCAGCCGGGTATGACATCCGCACCCGCTGGGGATACCGAGCCGCCATGGAGGAGCTGGATGGAGCGGTGGGCCTGGAGAGGGTGCGCTGCATCCACGCCAACGACTCCAAGAAGGATCTCGGCTCGCGCGTCGACCGCCACGAGCACATCGGCAAGGGCTATATCGGCCTCGAGGGCTTCAAGCACTTCATCGACGACCGGCGCTTCAAGCGCCTGCCATACCTGCTTGAGACCCCCAAGGAAGACCGCATGGATGAAGTCAACCTGGCGGTGCTGAAAAAACTGGGGAAAAATTAGGGAGTCGCAGGTGGCCTGATGGCGGCCGGTATGGCGGCCGCCCACTCCGCCGTTTATTTGGCGCGGACCAGGCGGCGGGCTTCCTCCAGCTGCCGCCTTGCCCCAGCGTTCTGGGGATCGATTTTGAGGAGTTCCCGTAGCGCCCTGACTTTCAAAAAAATAGTCGCCGGATCATCGTTCAGCTTGACAAGCCATGCCAGGACCTCCTGCTGGCCCGGAAAAAGGGCGTGCGCCAGCATGGCGAAGCGATAAGCTTCCTCGCCTCTCCCGAGGGAGCGGGCGCTGTCGATGAGCGCCAGGAGGACGTGCAGCGACTCCTGCTTCCGGGCGCGCGCCAGGGCTTGAAGGTTTTTCAAGCGCGCCGATTCCTGTTCGGAGGGAGGCGGACCAGCCACGGTCTGGCTTTCAACCGACCGGATCTCCTTCTCCAGGGCGGCGGAGGAGCCGGCAGCGCCGGGAATCGCTTTCAGCCGTTCGATCTCGCTCCGGGCCTCGGCGGCGAGCCCCATGCGCAGCCAGAAGGAGGCGCGGGCAAGGGTGATATCCCACTGGGGGCCGTGGCGCGCCTCGGCATCGCTCAGCTCGCCGAGAACGCGGTCGAATCGCCTCAACCTCTCCCACTTCTGGGCGCGCTCGAGCGCCGCCAGCACCGGTTGGCCGATGGCCGCGAAGTGATGGTCGCGGCTCGAGGCCCCTTCGCGCTCCTTCAGGCTCAGGAAGTAGCGCTGCAAGCTGCCCGCGAGCTGGATTTTATGGAGCTTGAGGAGCTGGCGGACCAGGTGGTAGCAGGCCTCCGAGTGATATGGGTCCTCCTCCAGGACCTGGACGAACTTCTCGATCGCCCCTTGGGAATCATCCAGCTTGGCCAGGGCGAGGCCGGACTCGTAGAGGCTGCTCAAGCGCAGGTCCTGGTCGGCCTCCGCCGCCTCCAGATCAGCCAGCGCGCCGCGGTAATCGCCGATCCGGGAGCGGGCGACGCCGCGCGCCAGGCTCAAAAAAGGATGCTTGGGCCGGTCTGCCAGGGCCGCATCGAGGAGCGGGATCGCCCGCCGGTAGTCCTGCGCCCGGTAGAAGATTCCGCCGGCGGCCGCTTTGATTTCGCCGGCTCGTGGACCATCGCCCGCGCGGGCCAGGGCTTTTTCGGCGGCGACGGCCGCTTCGGCGAAGGCGCCTTGCGCTAGCTGGGAGTCGGCGAGCCGGAGGAGGAGCGCCGGGTGATCTTCCGGCGGTGCTTCCTCGATGAGGCTCTTCAGCTCCGCCTCGCAGCGCGGAAAGTGGCCGAGGCCGTAGAGAGCGCGGGCCTTGAATTCACGGAGCGCCAAGTCCTCGGGTCCTTTCGCGAGGGCCGCGTCAACCTCGGCCAGCGCTTCGAGATAGCGGTTGGCGTGGATGAGGCCTTTGATCTCGGCGGCCTTTTGAGGGGCGGCGGCCAGCCAGATGAGCCAGATGAGAAGGATTACCATTCCACGGATCCTTGGACTTGACAGGCCGGTAAAATCCTCCTAATCTTAAACAGTTTAGCGGTTAAAGTAAGTATTTTTTTAGTAAGGCACAGATGTTGCCGCCGGATCCTGAAAACAAGACCATTTGGATATCAACTGATCGCCTGAAGAGCGAGCTGATTTCCGAGCAGGGCCGGCCGGTGCTCCTGGTCTTGCAGGGGGCCAACCTTGGCATGCGCTATCTCCTCAACGAGCGGAAGCTGGTGATCGGGCGGAACTCCGACAAGGCGCAGATCGTTCTCCCCGATCCTTCGGTCTCGTCGGCGCACGCCACCATTGAAATCAACCTCGAAGAGCCCCACTACGTGATCGAAGACCTGGGCAGCCGCAACGGCACCTTCGTCAACGGCCAGCCCGTCCCCAAGAATCAAAAGGTGCCGATTCGAGACGGCGACAAGATCTTCATCGGAGAGACGGCGCTCAAGTTCACCTTCCAGGATGAGTTCGAGAAGCAGTACTACTGGAAAATCGACAACCTCATTCACATCGACGACTTGACCGGCCTGGTCAACAAGCGCAAATTCGACTACGAGGTCGGGCTGAGCTTCGAGAAGGCGGCCCGCGCCAAAGAGTTGATCGCGCTCTTGATGATGGACATGGATGGATTGAAGAAGATCAACGACACCCACGGCCATCTCTTCGGCGCTTACTGCATTTCCGAGGTGGGGAGGATCATCGGCAAGATCATTCAGGGGCCGTCGCTGGCGACCCGCTTTGGCGGCGATGAATTCATCGCCTACCTGAAAGAACTGAGCAGCTCAGCCGCCATGGCGATCGGCGAGCAGATCCGCAAGGCCGTGAGCGAGCACAATTTCGTCTTCAACAACATCCAGTTGCATCCGACCATCAGCATCGGCGTTGCCTCCTACCCAGCCGACGCCCACAGCCTGGAGGAGCTGGTCCGCAAGGCCGACGAAGCCCTCTATCGCGCCAAGAACAAGGGCCGCAACCAGGTGTCGCTGTAAGTCCTATCAGCGCCTCATGAATTCCGCCGCGGCTTGAGCATTGCAGACGATGAAGTTAACGGGCTTTTCGTCGCGCTCCAGGGCCGCCTTGATGACCTGGGCGCGCTCGGGGGAGTGCACGATGACCATGCAGATGCCGCGCTGGGCGATCTCCGCCATGCATTTGAGGGAGATGGCGTAAATCGCCGGAGTGTCCTCGAGGTTGCGCTCGCGATAAATCTTGTCGATGTCGGCGGTTTCCAGGCCGCCGGCGGTGATCTTGCCATCGACGATGTGGCCGTTGGGCTTGAGGAACTGGTAGAGGAGGTCGCCCACCACCCCTTTCTTGATCAACTGGGCGACGAACTGATCGTACGATTTCTCCGGCCAGGACTCCCGGAAGAGCTGGGCGATGCGGGAGTGGGGCTCGATGGGCAATACCGTGCCACAGGAGGTGACCATGAGCCGGATCTCGTTGATTCGCTTTTGCAGCTTGCCCACCTCAACGGTCGAGGTCACCCGATAGCCCTGGTGGGTGCGGGCCACGGCGCCGATGAGCGTGGCGCCGGAGAGCTCGAAGTGGGCGTAGCGAGGTGTGAAGGTCACCGGCACCAGCGTTGCCCGGTCGAGGTCGCCGCGCTTCAAGAAACGGAGGAGGGTGCTGATGACCAGGCCGTCGCTAAGTCCGATCGTCGAGTAGGTTTGGGACAGCTCTTTCACCAGGGCAGCGCCGGCCGCCGCCAGGGCGTGGATCTGCAGAAAAGCCGCCATGTCCTTCCCCAGGTTGATCACCCGGACGGGGCACCGCTCCTCCTCGCCCAGCTCCGAGCGGTCCGGCAGCTTGAATTTCTTCTGGATGTCCTTTTCGGAGTCGCGGTCGCGGGGAAGAAGATCGACGTCGATCCAGCACTGGCGATTATAGAAGACATCGAGAATGGCGCGGGTAACCGCATCTTCATACCTTTCCCCCGCCAGGAGGAACCGTGACTGGTCCACCAGCCAGCCGATCTTGTCCGCGGGCTCTTCCCGGCAAGCCGCCTCGTAAATTTCCAGGGAGCGGGGATCGCCTTGCGGCGAGCTGGAGGTCAGCGCCTGGTAGGCGTTTTTCTCCGGCTTGTTTTTGATCTTCAATCCTCCTTTTTGCAGGCCAAGCATGGTGTTGAGAGGGCAGTTCAGCTCGCAGGCGACTTTCAACAGGTTGGAGATGACGGGGTTCCCTTCGCCGCGAATGAGGCGATGGAGGGTCGGGCGGGAAATCCCGGTTTTCGCGGAAAGCTCGCTCATCGTCAGCTTTTGCTCCCTCATGCGCATGGCAAGCCGATTGGCAAATTCAGGGAAAAATTTCTTGAGGGCGAGGTCTTCATTGGTTTTATCTTTCTTTCCTCTGCCCATGGAAGGCGTCTTGGGTTTTTTTGTAGGGC
>JACQVS010000270.1 GCA_016209605.1 Planctomycetota bacterium | reverse complement strand
TAATAATTTTTAATTTACCAATTTTAAATATATTTTATAACCCCTGATAATGGATCTCCCCCCGGCATCGACGAATCGCCGCCCTTCTGCTGGCAAAAAATCAGTGACAGCCGCATTCCGCGGCGCTGATGCAAAGAGGACATGGCACCGGACAGCCCTGCCGGCGCCACCAGAGGACCTCCTCGATTTCAAGCCGACGCTCGCGCTCGGCCTTCCGGCGCGCCAACTCCTGGGCGAGATCCCAGAGCCGCCCGAAGCGCCGCGCCGCCTCGGGATTTAAGAGGACCTCTTCCACCGACCAGCCGCCGAGGTGGAGGAGGGCGTCGAGGAGGCTGGCCCACGGCCACTCGGCCGCTTGAACTACCGGGATAGGCAAGCGGGGCGGAGGCAAAGCGCTCGATTCAAGATCATAATGGGCCGGAAGTTGACTTTGTGGATTTTGTGGCGACATCGGCATTCCAAGATACCACCTGAATCCCGTTTGACCACGTTGAAATTCTCAAGGCCTGGCTGGAACCTCTCATTAAAAGGAGGCCAGCAGGGCCTTGTTTTGACAGAAACTACTTCGCCCTCGCGGCTTTCAGGACCCGATGGACGAGTCCGCCGGGCTTGAGAGGCGCGGTCAAGTCGCCTCCGTCGATAGCCGCAGGCAGCGACCACAGGATCATGTTCTGGTAATAATCGTTCCCCTGGAATCGCTTTCCGGTATCGCCTGCTATGATGATGGCCATATCCCACGCCATCCCCTGCTCGCAGATAATGTTGTTCATGCTTCTTCGAGCAAGCTCCAACCCATAGTCTATTTGTCCTTCATACATGTAGGTCCCCGCGAGCATCAGGAGCTCTGAGGAGAAGAAGTGGTAGGGCTCATAGTCACCAGACATGGGGAATTCCCCCGGTTTGAGCACCCGGCCGTCCGCATGAGCCAGGTTGATGGCGCCGTACTTCGTCGGCGGGACGTTGACCCGCCTTATCGTTTCCAGGACGGTCTTCACTCGATCGTTCCGGAACACTCCAGGCAGCCCGTGAAACTTTGCCATCCATTCGCCATCGAGCTGATAGCCGAATACATGCTCGGACTTCTTCCCCGTCTTTTCTTCCCAGAAGTTGAGATAGTAGGACCCATTCCACATCTTGGATTCCATCGAGCTCTGGCCGAGGTCGATCCACCGCCCACACTGTTCGGCAAAGTCCTGGTCTCCAACCTGCTCCGCCATCCGTCCAGCCATACGGAGGTGCGCCAGGTGTATGCCGCCCACATGGCTGGACATGCCGTACCACCGCAGCCACTCGAACCACTCCGTCTCCCATTCCATCGGGCCCACGCTCACTTTCCTGTCGGGCATGCTGATGATCCCGTCCGGGCCGCGGTTCAAGTCCACCATGAAGATCGTTGCCTTCTTCATCGAAGGATAGAACTCGTTCAAGAGCTCTTTGCTGCCGTGGCACATCAAGTACCGGTCCAGCATATCCACGTAACAGGGGCCGTTGAGCGTCACTTGATACCCCCGGGTGGGCTTGGCAAATTCGATGGGCGGCGTGCCGCTCGTGCAGCCGCCGAATATCCAAGGGGGCGCGCCGCCGCGATCCTGGTAGCCCTTGTAGCCACGCAGAGTCGAGAGAGCGAGCTCCGGGAAGAAATACACCAGGGGAATATTCCCGTAGAAGGAACAGGGGATGCACTCGATCTGAGGACAGTCCCTTGGACTCTCGATCAAACCAAAAAGGCCATCTTCAGGCCGAACCCACGCTGGGAGAGGCTCCGCTGCCTGGGCCCAGAGCCCGTCCTCGGTGATCAGATAGAGGATATTCACCAGCGTTTCCCGCAACCACACGGGCAGTTTCCCCTCCGTATAGATTACCTGTTGCCAGGCGAGTATCCGTCGAAGCAGGGACTCGTGATCCCTGGCGAGCACCTGGGCGGCCGCCAAGGCGCTCGAAGTGCGCTTGGCATACATATGGCTGAAGGTGTTTCCCGACTCCGACCAGTTGTATCCTCCGCTTCTCCAGGTGGACGCGTACCAGGTCAAAACAAACCTGACGGCCTTTTCCTTGCCGGGATCCAGGGCGAAATCGAGCGCCACGGAAGACCCGGGCTGATCCGACTGAACGGCAGGCAAAGCGCCGGCGATACCGGCCCAAGCCGCCCCATCCGCGCCGAGCTCTCCAGAGACCCTCACGTTCTCTTCATCGATCATCCCCACGGCATAGGAAGCCAGCTTTCCTTTCACCTCGACGCCGGTGAAGCCTCCCTTGACTGCCACGCGATCAAAGCGATCGCTTCCGGTTTCCTTGGGATCAGGTCCGGGGAAAGAGAATGCCACGGTGCCTTTCTGAAGAATGCCCGTTCCGTTTCGCAGATGAACCTCCAGCACCGCGCCCGGTATCATCGATCCTTCGACATCCCCGGGCAGGAACGGAGACCACGCTCTGAGACCTACGCTCACGGGCGAGTCGATCTCAAACTCGAGATCCGCGACCGGGTAGTGCCCCCAGTAATGAATCTCCGTGGCCGTCTGAACGCCATCGAGCCGAAGGTCCTTGGAAACAGGGATCATCGGCTTTCCAGCGGGCCCGCTCTGGAAAGCGCCGTGACCGTCCTTGGGTTCTTTCGCGCACAGGACCCAAGTCTTGCCGCCGACGCTCAATCCCAGGATGGGAAGATTGATCGGCCCGCGACGAGGAACGTGGGTGTTGAAGATCGTGCAGTAGCCGAGGAGGCCGGTGGTCTCGAGGTCCAGGCACCCGGTGTCGATCCCGCCCAGGGGAAGACCATTGCTGACAAAGTCATCGAGGCGGTTGACCGTTCCACAGACAGGCTCCGAGAATCCCCTGGCCCGGAAACGAATCCAGCTTCTTTCCCGAGAATCCGTGGAGAAGAGCGTTGACGCTGGAGTTGCAGCCCCGTTGCCGAACGCGACAGTAAAAACCGCAACGCCCATCAATAGGATGGCAAGCAGGAAACTCGATCTTAATATCACTATCATCGGTTGATTCCTTTTTACCTTAATTTCGCAGTTGATCATCACCAGTGGACTTACAATTCGTATAATATCTGGAATTTCTTTTCGATCCCAGGAACAAGCGAAGATACCAGAAAAGGACTCCTTCCATGCCTCAATTCAGTTATATCCTCGATGCCCCTGGCAGTTTCGGGGCAATGACAGAATTCGAACGGGCGCTGCGGCGGCTCGAAGAGCTGGGATATACCGGAATCGAATTCTCCCTGTCGTCTCCTCCGGGATTTGACATGGACGAGCTTCAACGCGCCTTGGCGGCCACCTCGTTGAAATTGGTTTCGTTCCTCACAGGCTGGTCTTACTTCAACGAAGGCCTCTGCC
Source organism: Planctomycetota bacterium (assembly GCA_016209605.1). GTDB lineage: Bacteria > Planctomycetota > UBA8108 > UBA8108 > JACQVS01 > JACQVS01. Next base: position 14,206 of record JACQVS010000270.1, on the reverse strand, counting down.
TGTGCGCCAGGGATCCGGCGGTCCGCGAACGCGCCGTCGCGAGACTCCGCGGCCACGTCGAGACCGCGGAACGGTTTGGGGCTATCCTGGTGATCGGCCAGATGCAGGGATTTCTCCAGGACGAACCCGATCCCGAGGTGGCTAACGGCCGAATCGCCGACTGCCTCCGCCAGGTCGGGCACCATGCAGAAGCCCATGGCGTCACGCTCGTCCTCGAACCGGTCAATCATCTCCAGGTCGGATTCAACCACACCGTCGCTCAAGTTCTCCAGATGATTCAAGCTGTCGAATCCCTGGCGCTTCGTCCGATGGTGGACACCCTGCATATGAACATCGAAGAGCGCTCGCTCGCCGACCCGATTCGCCGCGTTGGAACCGACCTGGCTCATGTCCACCTGTGCGAGACCAACGGCAGTCTCTTCGGGACCGGCCATCTTGATGTCGTGGAGGTCTTTCGTGCTCTTCAAGAGATCGGGTATGATCGCTTCATCTCGGTGAAGATCTACCGCGGCGCAACATGGGAGGAAGGTGCCGCAAGCACGATGGCCTATTTGCGGACGCTCGGCGTAGTCGACCGCTAGCGCCCGGAACATCCGCTCGAATATACACCTCATTTCCCGGCGGACCGGTGTCGTGAAAGAATGCTCCTAGGGGTTCGAAAGGCGGACCACGATCGGGTAGTCTTTGACCAGCATCCCCCGCAGGATGGTGCTGCCGCCCCCGGAGGAGACCACCAGGTCCTGCTCCTTGCCATTGAGAACGTCAATGCCCACGGCCCGAGAGAAGGCCGCCCCCGGAAAGCTGATGTCGGTGGGATAATCCGGCGAATTATCCTGGCTATTGCCGGTCGAGGAGACGGAAACGAGCCGATTCCCATTAGGCAGGGAAAAGGTCCAGCACTCAAACTGGCGCTCCCGATGGGTGAATTCCACTGCCAACTGGGCCGGCCGCGCGTTCTCGAAAACCGTGCACAAGGTCCGGAGCACATAGTAGGCGGGTTGGGGCTGGCTAGGGCTTTGGGGGTCGGCCGAGAAGGTGTTGCGGAACAGGCCCACATCGCGGTCGATGTGCCCATCGCACCAGGTTTCGTTCCAGAAGAACATCACCTCCAGGCCCAGGTTCATGATGGCAAAGCGGGCCATGTGCTTGGCCTTCACCTTCTCGGTGATCCAGGGCAGACCGGTCATATCTTTCGGATACGGGGCGAAGATGCACCACTCGCTGTGCATGTACTCTCCCCGAAATCCGTGGGCTAAGGCCATCGCCTTGGCCTCCGCCACATCGGCCCGATATCCCTGCCACTCCTTGCTGTCCGGATCGCAGCCGTAGTAACCATGCCATGCGATGGCGTCGATGTGGGGCCCGATTCCCTCCTCCAGGCGAGCCTTCAACCAGTCCAAGCCCACCTTTCGCCCAGGCCCCAGCCCGCTGAGCGATCCCATGACCACCTTGGACCCGGGGTCCAGTTCCTTGATAAGGGGTGAGACCTCTTTCACATATTGCGTATAAACCGCGCCGGGAACATCGTGCCAGCCGCCGTAGCCTCCGCTCTGCTCGTTCCAGATCTCCCAGTAGTCCACCCGGTCCTTGAAATGGTTCACCATGACCCGCACGAAGTTCTTGAAGCCCTTGAGCATGTCGGGAGCGTCGGCTTTGGGAAAGGTGCCGCTCATCTCGTTGTACCAGAACAGTTGCTTCTCCTCCTTGGGATTGGCGTGACCCTCCGGAGTATAGAGCCAGTTGGTGAATCCCAGGCCGAAGATAATGCGACAGCCGTTTTCGACGGCCTGGGTGACGGCCGCATTGGCCACCGGGTCAATCTCGTATTGCCCCTTCACCCGTTCCACAATGCGCCAGTTGAGCACGCTCCCCGCGTAGTTGATGCGGACCCACTTGGTGCCCAGGTCGTAGTGCACCGGCCAGAGCATCTCATGGGTCTCCCGCTGGCTGCCGATATACCACTCGGTGGAAGACACGGTCACCCCCGCCCCGCGGCTGACCAGCGCCGCGTTCTCGCCGTTTTCGGCGTTGACGGCCACCTCGGCCATGGAGAAGGCATGGAGCCCCTGATAGAGGGGAAGATCCTGCCCGATGATCCAAACCTGCTTCACGGGTTGGAGGGAAAAGGCGAACTCTTGCGCCCCGCCTTCAGGAGGCAAGGCATAATTCGGATTGTCGTACACCGTGACCCAATGCCACCCATCCCGGCTCACCCGGATGGTGAGGTGGCGGGGAAACCACTGCTTGTCCTTACGGGGAACGATAAGGATGGATCGGACCGCCGTCTCCTGGGCCAGATCAACGCGGGCCCAGGCCGGCTCCACCTCGGGTCGATTGTGACCGCGCGAGCACCAGTAACTCTCGGCATCGCCATCTAGGAGATGGATCCCCAGGAAAGGATTGAAATTCGAGCGCGCCGTGCGGGGCATGCGCGGCGGGGTGGCGCCGATGCGGTTGTCCTCGATCTCCCAGGACTTCTTGGGCTGGATTTTTCGGACGGGGGAGGCGTTGCCTTCTTGCAACCGCGCTCCCGGGGCGAAATCCGGGCTAACGCCATAAATCCAGGCCGACCCGTAGCCGTATACCGGCACCCCGTCGCATTCCGCCGCCACCCCCACTGCCGGCCCCTGCCTTACCAGATCGGGCGGATGCAGCAAGCCCGGAGGAGGCCAATGCCGTCCTTCCACAGCAGCAACTTGCGGACACACGGCCTTCGACGCCATCATCATCCCTATCGCCGCAAGCCCAATCTGCAGCCAGCCAACCACTTTTTGCCGGTTCATCTTTCTTACCTCCTCGCTTTTTGTTTTAGATAGTATTTTCGCCCAGGAGGTTTGGGTTATCAACTGGCCTTTTGCACTTTTGGCGCGGCGCCGCCGCCGCGCCAAAAGTGCAAAAAGACAAGTTAAAACTTCACGATGGCGTCAAACGACAGCGTGTTCTGGAAGGTGCTGTCCAGGGCGTCGCCGTGCTCTTCGAAGAGATGATGATCGGCCTTGTCCCAGCGATGCTCGACGCGGAACTGGAAGTTCTCCCAGGGCGTGTAAACCAGCGCCGTCGACAGCTCCACGAAGGTGTCGCCGCGCCCGGCCCCGGCGGCCCCGAGGCCCACCACCCCCGTGCGCACCCCTTCCGGATCGTCGAAGACCTCGCCGCGGAAGGCGATGGAGAATTTCGGGCAAACCTGGTACTTGACGATCCCCGAGAAGCCGTACCACTTGCTGTAGTGCAGGCCGAAATCCGGATCGGTCGCGGCGTTGTTGTCGGTGAACTCCTCGGCGGCGTAGTCGTAGTTGAGGAGGAAGGAGAGGCCGCGGAGGGGTTTCAGGCTCTCCGGCAGGGCGCTCAGCTTGATCTCGGTGGCGATGTCGAGCAGGCCGCGGGTGTCGTGGTCATCGTTATTCTGCTCGTTGGAGAACATGGTCTTCACCATGGTATTGAAGAAATCGCAGGGATAAAAGCCGAACATCCACATGATGGCCTTCCCCTGGTTGTTGTCCTTGACGTTGTCCCAGCCGTTCACGAGGGCAATGCCCATGTCCACGAGCTTGTCCTCGGAGCCGGCCCCCCGGTAGGCCAGGGGCTGGGTGTAACGGATGCCGGTGTGGGTGAAGGGGATGGCGTAGCCGAAGAGGTAGGAGCGGGAGTAGAAGGTATTATCGGTGGCGGAGATGACCTCGGTGCCGTGCATGGTCTGGAATTTACCGATGGTGATCACGCCCTTGCCGAAGAAGGCGATGCTGCTCGGGATCATGATCTTGAGGTTGGCATCGATCAGGTCGATGTCATCGCCGAAGATATTGTCGGCTCCTGCTCCAATGGACGGCTGCGTCCTCGGGTTTCCGAGGCCCGCCGAGTGGATGAACTTGGCGTCCTGGCCGATCAGGATCCGGGTGGAAAATCCGATCCAGGAGTCGTCGCTGGGGGCCTTGTCGGCGTAGAGGACGAGCTGCTGGAGGGTGAAGTCGTTGTGCTCGACGTCGAAGACCCGGAAGTTGTTTTCCTTGTCATCGATATTGGCGACTCCGGTGGCCTCCAGGCCGGCCGGCTGGTTGAAGTTGTAGCCGTACGCGGTTTGCAGGAAGCCGCCGATGGTCCAGTTCTTGAAGAGCGCGGCGACCGGCTCGGGGGCCGGCTCGGGCGCGGCGGGGGCAGCGGCGGCGGCCTGAGGAGCCGCCTGACTGCCGTGGTCATAGCCGAAAGTGGCGGCGGTCAAGCTCAGCAGCGGATCGAAGAGCAGGCCATCCCATCTCTGCGGATGGCGGGCATCCTCGGGCAGCCCGTCAACCCCTAGAAGAGAAATTGGAAAAAGAGAAGCTCCGAAAACTGCCAGGAAAACCATTCGACCTGAAAACGATATTTTTGGCATATCTCCACTCCCAAAAAAAGAACTGTTAGCCACTCCCAAAAGTTCAAAAGTCGATCTGCTTGCTGAAAGGACAAGATACCAAAAAGCTTAAAAAACCACAACTGCTCTTTTGGTCGGATCATATCGGCCGCGCCCTGGCCTTTGAAATCTTTCAATTGCCTTGCCGCTGGTCATATGCTATAGATAGTTACGGCAAGAAAAGGGAGGTAAAACGGTTTTTTGTTTTATAACTATTCATAGAGGAGACAGTCAACCGGGAATGTTGGCTAGAAAGGATTTTCTCATGTCTAAAGTTTTTGGCTGGATTTTCGCGGTCATGGTCATGGTAGCTCTCAGCGGTTGCAAAAGCATTCAGGCGGGCTATGCAATGCCTTGCGAGGACTGCAAGTATGGCGTCCGGTCGGTCGGCAAAGGCTCGCCTCCCAGGTTTTTTTGCGTCGTCGATGGCAAGGAGGTCGACTGCACAACGAAACAGATCGGATGCCCAGAGTGCGCCAAGGCGCACAAGTAAGGCCTGCCATAAATCGGCTAGTGGCTGGCGCCAGCCGCCAGCCACTAGCCACTAGCCACTAGCCATTTTAGAAGAGCCAGCTAGCCCCCATGCCCAAGGTCACTTGATCCTTGTCTTCTCGGAAGACGTTCTCGTCCGTAAAGAAATCTTCGTTGGAGCGGTCATACCGCAACTCTGGCCTGAGGAGGATCATGCTCCCTTTGCTCTTCCCGAGCCCGATCTTGAAATTCAGGGTGAGGGTGTAACTCCATACATCCTGGTGGACTCCAGTCGCAAACCCCTCCTCGTCATAAAAATGCTCGATGCGCAAGCTGGGCTCGAACCAGTCGGTCACCGCGTAGCGGGCGTATCCCGCAATGCTCGTCCAGAGGGCGTTATCGCTTCCGGTGGGCACATCGTGTTCATAACCCAGATCGTAATTGATCATGAAGTTCCAGCCTTTGAACGGGCCGATAAAGGCTTGGGTATCCCAGATGTTTCTCATATCGCCGTTGTTTTCGGTCTGCTCCGGGCCGACCAGGTAATTGGTGTAGAGGGCGAGCCATGGTGCGGCCGTCCAGCCGATGGAGGGCCCGAAGGTTTTCCCCCGGTTGTTGTCAACGGTCACATTCCAACCGTTCAAGAAGTAAAATTCGGTGTAGAAGGTGTCGGTCCATTGATAATTGAGGCGAACGCCGGTGTCCTGGAAGGGGATGGCATAGGTGTAGAACCAGGAGTGGCTGTAGTTCCAGTTCTTGACCGTCGTGATGGTCTCGCCGCCGATATGGGTCACGAACTTGCCGGCGTCAATGCGCAGGCCGCGCCCCACCGGAGCAAGGTAACTGATCGATGCGTGCTGAAAAACCTTGTCGAAGTCGGTCACTGAATCCCCTGGCGCGCTGGGCCCTAAACTCCCCCGAATGGTATCTACCATGATTTCTTGCGTCTCGCCAAAGGCCATATCCAGCTTGAATCCAACCCCGCCGAACTCCGGCACCTTTTCGATCTCGATCTCGGCCAGAGAGAGGCTGAAAGAGTTGTGATGGATGTCGAACGTCCGGCCTTCCACGGAAACATTATGGCCCTTGACGATCGAGGCGCCTTGGTTCGTGTTGACAACGGTTCGATCGGGTTCATTGAAATTGTAGACGTAATTGGTATCGACCCAGCCTCGGATCTTCGTCCCCTCGAGCCAGGGGATACCAGACAGTTTCCCGAGGTCCTTGGTGTCCGGGGCGGTATAGATGCCGACGACCGGCCAGGAGGCCTCGGGGATTTCGCTTGCCTTCATCGGCATGATCGGCATGGGCTCCGGTTCTTTGGCCTTCTCCTCCTTCGGTGGAGGGGCCTGAGATGGCGCAGCCCCGCCGGTCTCCTGCCCGAAAGAAAATGCAGGCAGGCTCAACCAATCGCCGAGCGAAAGGTCAGCGCGCCGCGGATTCCTGGGATCACCGGGAATCCCATCCTCGCAAACAGCCTCAGCAAGAAAAGCCAAGACGCCCATAACGGCCAAAAAGGAAAGTCGAGCAGTCAGAAAAGATCGTCGCATATTCTCCCTCCTGGACGATAAAACCCGAAATGAAACGGAGAATTCCATCCCCGTACCGATCTTAGGCAGGGAACCATTCCCGGCCGGTCGCATCCTAAAGCGGAGAAACCATGGTCAACAGGATGGCGAATCCTCTTCGCCAGCCGCGCCACCTCCACGAGCCGGTGGACCCCAGGCGCGACCGGCAGCCGGTCCCATCCCTTCACTTCTTTCTTCCGATCATCTTCTTGATGAACTTGATCCCGCCGCGCGCCACCGCCTCGTTGGAAGGGAAAAGCTTCCTCCAGATCGAGGCCGCGTTGGCGATCTCGGGAACGGTGGTGCCGAAGCTCTCGATGGTGAGCCAGCGGTCGTACTTGATCTCCTTGAGCGCTTTGAAGACCTCCTTCCAGGCGACTTGCCCCGAGCCCGGCACGCCGCGGTCGTTTTCGGAGATGTGGACGTGGGCCAGAAGCTTGCCGCAGCCCTTCCAGGCCCGGTAAGGATCCTTCTCCTCGATGTTGGAGTGAAAGGTGTCCATCATCATGCGGATCGCAGGCTTCCCCACCGCCTGGATGAGCTTCCGGGTGTCGGCGGCGATGTTGATGAAATACGTCTCGAAGCGGTTCAGGTACTCGACGGCGACGGTCACGCCGGCGGCCTGGGCGTGGTCTCCGACCTCGCGCAGGGCCTCCACGGCCCAGTTCCACTCCTCCTCGGTGCGGCCGCGGCCGACCAGGCGCCCCACCGGCGAGCACACCGGCCCGCACAGGACGTCGCACTTGAGGATGGCGCACATGTCGAGGACGCGCTTCAGGTGATCGATCCCCTTGCGCCTCACCTCGGGCGTCTCGCCGATCGGGTTGGCGTCGTTGGAGACGACGGAGCATCCCGTGGCCCCCAGTCCCAGATCGTCCAGGAGCTTGCGAAGCTCGCGGTAGACCTCCTCGTTTTGATGGAAAATGGGGAACTCGATGCCGTCGAAGCCCATCTTCGCCAGCTGTTGAATGACCGGCGCCGCCTCCAGGGTGGCCTGCCCGGTCCAGAGGAACAAATTCATCCCGATTTTCATGTCGATTCCTTCAGGTTTCGATGGCGCTCTCGATCAGTACCTCGCGAGGTACGGCGCCAGGAACTTCTGCGCCTTCTCGGTGACGTCCCAGGCCTCCGGCCAGAAGCACAGGTCGATGGTGAACCAGTCCCCCTTGTAGCCGGCCTCCTTGATGATGGCGTCGAGGGCCTCGTTGAAGTTGATCTTCCCCTCGCCGAAGGGGCGATGGGTGCTGGTCTCGTTGCCGTGCAGCGTGCCGTCGGAGTCGATGACGTGGAGATGGCCGATCTTCCCCTTGAGCAGGCGCGCGAACTCCGCCACGCCGCCCTTCAAGGTCTCCTTCGCCCCCGGCTGGCGCGCCCCCACCACGGCGCACATGTAGGCGTGGCAGGTGTCGAAGAGCACGCTGAAATTGGGATGGTTGATCTCCTGCGCCAGCCCGGCCACCTCCGAGGGCTTGTTGAGGAAGAACCCCGGCTCGAACTCCCACACCAGCTTGACGCCGTGCTCCTCGGCGAGGCCGGCGCAGGTCCGCCACAGGTCGGCGATGCGCTTCCAGGCGACCTTGCGGTCGACTCCCTTGGGCCCATCCGGCGGGCTGTTGGTGTCGGCGCGGATCGACGGCGCGCCGAGGTCGAGCGCGAGCTGGAGGTTCTTCTTGAAGAGCTTCACGTACATGTCGTTTTTCTGCGCGTCATCGGTCCCCGGCCCCGGCGCGAACCAGAAGTCGGCCGCCAGCCCCGAGACCTCGAGGCCGTTCACCTTGATGAGGTTGCGGACGCGGGCGCGGTCGCAGTCCATGGGGTAGTCTTCCGGGTGGATGTGGGGCTTGAAGGCGCCGATCTCGACGCCATCGAAGCCCAGCTCGCCCAGGCGCCGCACCACCGTGTCGAAGGGGACCGGATTGTTCTGGTAAGGCCCGAAGGCATACGCCCAGGTGCCGATCGAAAGCTTTTTGGCCATGGGAATTCACTCTCCCTCGCTTCTCGCCATTTTAAAACTCGATTCAAACTCTTTTTTTCACCATGAGTCACTTCCCCATCCCCGGCGGATAGGACAGGTAGGCCTCCATGGGCTTCGAGCCGGTGTTGGCCACCCGGTACTCGCCGAAGACGAAGGGGATGTAGTACGACTTGCCGCGGCCGAAGGGCCGGCTTCCGAACTGGCCGCGCAGCTCGCCCGTCCCCTGGACGCCGGTGAGGCAGTAGCATCCGCGCCCCGGCGGGATGCCGATCTTCGAGCCGGGGGCCAGGGTCAGCTTGTGAATCCAGAAGAAGCGCCGCGCCTCCTCGGGGAGGAGGTCATCCTCGCGGGCGCCGTTCTCCTCGCGCCGCTTGGCGGGCTTCCGGCGGACGTAGTCGTCGAGGTACTCGCGCGGCATCTTGTCGAAGCGAGCCGCTTTCAAGGCCAGGTCCCAGCCCAGGCCGCAGTGCGCCTCCTCCTTGCCGTAGGGAAACCCCTTCCACTCGGCGAGGATGTTCCAGTCGGACGGCTCCTGAGGCTCGAGGACGCACATGCCGGAGCCCAGCGAGTGGACGAAGCCGTCGCGCAGGAAAACCACGTCGCCGGGCTTGGGCTCGATCTCGTGAAGATGCGAGCGCATGGCCTCGACGTCCTGCGCCTCCATCCACTCACGGAACTTCGCCTCGCCGACGTTCTCCTTCCATCCCACCCACGCCTTGGCGCCGGGCCGGGTGCCGATCACCAGCCAGCACTCGTTCTTGCCGTAGTTGCTCTTGAGGTGCTTCCTGGCGAACTCCGGCGAGGGATGCCAGTGCACCGGGATGTGGGCGCCGTCGCCGACGTCGAAGATCTTGAGCAGGATCCCCAGCTCGGTGCCGTATTTCTGGTGGTGCGCTCCGCCCAGGCACTCCTTGGGGAAGGCGTCGAGGATCTCCTTGAGGAGGACGGTGGAGCCATCGGGAAGGCCGGCGATGCTGAACCCCTTGGCGGGCGGATTGTCGCGGCCGGGGGTGATGGCGCGGTTGGTGGAGAAGATCCACTCCTCGGAGCGGAAGTCATCCTTGGGGCTGGACTCCCCCATGAAGTCGGCGCGCAGCTTGCCGCCGCAGTAAAAGTGCAAGTAGGTGTTGGACAGGAGCGGCACCGGGGCTTGAAGGGCCTTTTCGAACAAACCTTTCTTTGCGGCTGGAGCCGAGGCCATGGCGAGCTCTCTCTCTTTTCTACCAGTTAACTCGATCCTACCGATCGGTGTTGATCATGAAAACGATGGTTGACGGAATACTTTGCTCCACCGGCCAAGTCCTTGTCAAGACGTAATTTGTTTCTGTTGAAACAAGTCCAGCCCGGATTTTCCCGGCATAATGAAAAGGGCCCTTCCGGTAAGACCTAGAAGGGCCCAACGGCAAGAAAAGAGGTAAGGCTGTAACGAAGCGCCTCACCGTCATTCGTAATCGCTTACAGCGCGGCGGCGCCCATTTCGCTGGTGCGGATGCGCACCACTTCCTCGAGGGGGATGACGAAGATCTTCCCATCGCCGATCTTCCCCTCCTGGCCGGTGCGGGCTCCGTGAGTGACCAGCTCGATGATCTTTTCGACCATGGGATCATCGACGGCGATCTCGAGCTTCACCTTGGGTAGCAGGTTCACCTGGTACTCATGCCCGCGGTAAACCTCCTTGTGGCCGCGCTGGCGGCCGAAGCCGTGGACCTCGCTCACGGTGAGGCCGTAGATGCCGTTTTGCTGAAGCAGCTGCTTCACCGCCTCCAGGCGGCTGGGTTGAATCACTGCCACGATCATTTTCATGTTGGTAACGCTCCTTGGGTTCGACTTTCAGTAAATGCTCTAAGACTTTTCAAGAGACCCGCATTCCGCGCCGCCGTGCAAGCGGCGCGGAACGCGGCATCGGGAGTTGAAATCAATGGCGCTGCAGAGACGGCTTGGCGGAAAGCTCGGGAGCGGGCTCGGTCTCGCCGAGCTGGGCTCCCAGGGAAAGCGGGATGGTGCGGGCGGCGAACTCCGGGTAGCAGGTGCTGCCGTGCTCGTAGACATCCAGGCCATCGAGCTCTTCCTGGGCGCTGACGCGCAGGCCCATGACCGCCTTGATGGCCAGCCAGGCCACCAGCGAGAGGCCGAACACCGTCACCGCCGCGGCGCCGATGCCGTAGAGCTGCAGCAGGACTTGAGTCATGCCGCCGCCGAAGAAGAGGCCGTTCACCTTGGTGTCGATGAACCTCTCTTCGCAGAAGAGGCCGACGCACAGGGTGCCGTAGACGCCGTTGACGAGGTGGACCGAGAGGGCGCCGACCGGATCATCGACCTTCACCTTGTCGAAGGCGAGGACGGATAGGACCACCAGCACGCCGGCGCCGAGGCCGATGATCAAGGAGCTGCCGACGCTCACGAAGGCGCACGGCGCGGTGATGGCGACGAGGCCCGCCAGGCAGCCGTTGATGGCCATGCTCAGGTCGGGCTTCTTGAGGAGCAAGGTCGAGGTGAGGGTGGCCGAGAGCATGGCGGCGGCCGCCGCGGTGTTGGTGGTGATGCAGATGCGCGAGATAGCATCCACATCGGCGGCCATGGTCGAGCCGGGGTTGAACCCGAACCACCCTAACCACAGGACGAAGCCGCCGATCAGGGCCAGCGACATGTTGTGGCCGGGGATGACGTTGGCCGTGCCGTCTTTATTGAACTTGCCGAGGCGGGGGCCCAAGACCAGGACGCCGGCGAGGGCCGCCCAGCCGCCGATCGAGTGGACCTGGGTCGAGCCGGCGAAGTCGCGGAAGCCTTGAGTGGCCAGCCAGCCGCCGCCCCAGATCCAGTGGCCGACGATGGGATATATGATGCCGCAGATGATGAAGCTGAAGACGATGAAGGGGTAGTACTTGATGCGCTCCGCCACCGCCCCGGAGACGATGGTCGCCGCGGTGCCGCAGAAGACGAGCTGGAAGAAGAACTTGGCGAGAAGCGGCACGCCCGTCCAGCTGAGGGCCGAGTAGGCCCCCTGGTACTTGTCTCCCATGGCAGGGCTGTTGTCGGCGCCGCCCAGGAACCAGAGCCCATCCCAGCCGAGGAAGCCGTTGCCGTTCCCGAACATCAGGCCGAAGCCGAGCAACAGGAACGAGATCGAGGCCGCCGCGAAGACGATGAAGTTCTTCGAGAGAATATTGACGGCGTTCTTCGACCGGCAGAGGCCGGTCTCGACGCAGGCAAAGCCCAAGTTCATGAAGAATACCAACATTGCGGTCACCAACACCCAGAGAGTATCCGCAATCACCTTTGGATCCATGAAGTCCTCCGAAGTAAGTTTGCTTTCAACCAGTCAAAGATTGCAGTTTTAAAACCATTCCAGAAACGATAAACTGGCCGTTTCAGGGCCACAACTTTCAACCGAACGGTTGGGATGGGTTGATGAGGAAAAACGTGAAAATAGTACCTCCTTTCTTTCTGCCGTTTCGAAAATGCCAAGACGGTGTCAGCGCGAGATAGAATTTTTAAAAGGACAGGTCGAGATCCACCGCCGCGGGACCCCATTCACGGCAGGAAAATTCAAAAGAGCACAGCTCCAAGGCTCAATGCTTTTTATTGCAAACCGCTTGCCAATGGTAGAGCCCGGATTGGATCGCGCCCGAAAGTTTTACCTTAATTGCCGGATTTGGTTTCAGTTAAGTTATTTCATCTGCGCCCGCAGGGGGTCCGGAAGCGAGACCAGGACGAGACTGGGAGGATGCCCGCGCCGCACCGAAATTGTGCGCCGCACAAAAAATGCGCGGCTAGCTCGGGAGCGACTCAGAGCGGTTCAATGAGCCGGTGAGATTCCAGTAAATTTCATAGCCTCTTGTGGGTCTCGACAGGAAAATTGGCCAAGGCCGCCAACCGGCCATAAAATAAAGCCAGCGGAGAGATTTGAAGCATGAAGACGAAATTCGACCATCCCGATTTCCCCTCCGGCGAGTGGATCGGCTTTTACCAGCAAGCGGGCCGGCACCGCCAGGAGATGGCGCTGCTCTTTTGCGAGGGCTTCCTGAGAGGATCCGGCGAGGACGACCTCGGCCGCTTTCTGGTGAGCGGCGAATACGACGTGAAAACCAAGAAGGTTCGATGGATCAAGACCTATGCCGGCTCCCACGCCGTGCTTTACAGGGGCTACCGCGAGTTCAAAGGCATCTGGGGAGTGTGGGAAATCGCGCCTGGCCTGCATGGCGGCTTCCACATCTGGCCGAAGGCGGAAGGCGAGGGCTTGAGCGAGACGACGGCGGCGGAAGAGCCGGCCGCGGAACCGCAAACCGTGCCCGCGCCGATGCCGAAGCGGAAGGGCTAAGTTGAGGTCCTAGGCATTCCCTTCCACCCCCTCCCGTGGTTATAATGACTTCACTTTAATGGTGAACTGAACCAGGATTCAAGAACAAGGACCGATCCATGATCACGCCGCTCAAGCACGGGTTGATTGTCGCCATCGCCGTCATCTTCGCCGCGGGAAATGCCGCTTGCTTCCAGGAACCCGCCAAGCCTGCCAAGAAGGCCGCTGCCAAGGAGGCGCCCGCCAAGGCCGGGCCGATGCAGGTCAAGGAAAAGCAGCTCCTCAAGAACAACCTCCGCAAGGCCATCCAGAATTCCAACTTCGAACGCGCTAAAAAAATCGTCGAGCGCATCCTCGCGGAAGCCGATGCGGAAAAAGACCGCGACCTGCTGGCCTTCGGCTGGTGGGGGAAGGCGATCCTGGAAGGAAACGCCGGCAACCAGGAAGGCTGCTTGAAGGCCATCGACCAGGCGGTGGAGTTCGGCTGGAGCAACCCCGACGCCTTCAAGAACGCTTCGCTCATCCCCGAGACCATCCGCGAGTCGAAGCAGTTCGTCGAGAAGATCGACAAGCTCCGCGCCATCATGATCGAGAACCTGGTCAAGGAAATGAAGGTGGAGGTGCAGGAGCGCATGAAGAATCCTTCCGCCGCGACCCTCCCCTTCGCCGCCTCCCCCGTCAACACCTTGGGCCAGTTCAATCCCGAAAGCCTAAAAGGCAAGCCGGCCCTGGTCGTGGTGACGCGCATCCATCACGACGGCTTCCTCAAGGCCGCCCCGATCCTCAGGAAGATCGCCGCCGAGTTCGCCGGCAAGGTGCCAGCGGCGGTGCTCTTCTACCAGTACTTCGCCGACGACCAGGCCCGCCTCCACCAGACGGCCCCCTACGCCGCCGCAAAGGACCTCGACCTCAAGCTCCCCTACGGCGTCGTCGACCGCGGCTTCGTGAAGCCCCTCGAGATCGGCTCCTTCCCCGCCCATTTCTTCCTCCTGCGGGACGGCCGCATCGCCTACAACCAGGAAGGGGTGATGAACGAGGAGCGCCTCCGTTTCGTCCTCGAACATCTGGTCGAGGCGGCCGGCCCCGAGCCGGCCCCCCCGCCGGCGCCGGCGGCCCAGCCAGCCCCGCCGAAGGAGGCTCCCGCCGAAAAACCGGCCGCGCCGGCCCCCGCGGAAAAGCCGGCCGAGAAGGCGGCGCCAGCTCCAGCTCCGCCGGCCCCCACCCCGGCTCCAGCCCCACCAGCAAATCCACCCAAGGCGGAGGAGAAGAAGGAAGCCCCAAAAGAAGCGCCCAAGGAGGCTCCCAAAGAGGCCCCGAAGGAAGCGAACCAGCCGCCGCCCCCGCCGCCTCCGCCCCCGGAAGCGAAGAAAGAACCGCCCAAGAGCCTGTCCCGAAAGTCGCTCCGAGGCCCGAGGCCGAGCGAAAGCGCGCCAGGCAAGGGCGACGAGAATCGAGCAGTCGCGCAGATTCGAGCGCCCGGAGGAGGCGGGCACCCCGAAGGGGTCGCC
>JACQVS010000263.1 GCA_016209605.1 Planctomycetota bacterium | reverse complement strand
TCCAAACTCGTCCATCTCCATCGCTCCTCCCGAACACTTCTTGAAGCCTCCCCGGCAATTCAGCTCCTGAAATCACTAGGTCGAACGCCGATTGACGGGCAAAATCCGTGAACGGTTACCAGTTCCGAATGGTACCGGAATCAATTCCATGGCTCTCCATGACCTTGACGGCAAGGCTCCGGATGAAGTTCTGGTTTACCTCAATTTAGGTTCTAGGAAATTCAATCTCAAGATCTACAGGGCCATTCAACAAGCCGGAGGCGGCATGTGGAGACTGGAGGAAATCAACGACCTCGGCGTTTTCGACTCTATGGTTGCACCGATACCCAGTGCTTTTGCCGCAGCGGACGTGGATGGGGATGGAAAGCGGGAGATCTTTGTGGGCCTATCGGCCGGCCTTGACCAAGAGCGTCAAGTCCTGGTGGTTTGGGAGCCAATGGGCCCAAGGACCAAGAAAGAATTCCTGCCATCTAGCAACGCCAGGGCAGACGTCATGAGCGTCTTTACCGGCGACTTTGACCGGGATGGCAAGGCGGAGGTGGGCTGTGTCACCGGGCCATGGGGGAGTGGCCGGGACATCCGCTTCTGGAAGCACGAAAACGGCAAGTTTAAGGGGCCCTTGCGGTATGGTCCCCTGGGGACTTTTCAGATGGCGGTTCCCATGGATGTGAATGGAGATGGGGTGAGCGAGCTTTTCGCCGCCAAATCCTCCTACCATTCTTACGACCCGGCTGTTTTCCCCGATGTTTTCCCCGATACCCCAAACACCGGCCTTGAAGAAGGCTTATACCTCTTTCGCCTGGACTCTCCCATAGAAGAAAGGCAAATCAAAAGGCCCCCTACCGATCCGGGCAGGACTTTTCTTTGGTGGGATTCCTTTGGCGAGCATATCAAGGAACCCCTGGACCAGCTCCGAGTCAGTTTCATGTCTGCTGGGAAAGGACCTGACGATAGGCCGGCGGTTGCCATTTCCTGGTTTAAAACCAAGGAGAACCGCCACACGCAGTTCGTCGACCTTTATCTCCAGGAGGGGAAAAAAGAGTCCTTCACCCGCCACCGCCTATTCTGGCGCGAGGGGGAAGGGGATATGCTGGCCGAGCTCATAACCTTTCCAGGACCAGCGGGGAACCCCAGCACAAATGGGCTGGTGCTGCTTGAGAAGGTTCCCGGATCCCCGGAGAACTGGAAAACCCAGCTCTTTCATTTTGGGGTCGATAAGCTAGCTTACCAGGGGACCTTGGAGTGGCTCCCCCCTCTGGTTAAAACCTATATCAGTCTTCAGGAGTTTCCTGAAGCGATCCAGCTTGCCAGGGACATCCTTAAAAATCCGGATTTAAAAACCCACGCTGCTCTGGAAGTCGCCTTCAACAAGGCAACTGCCGCCTGCGGGGCCTTGGATTGGGACGGCGCTGACCATGCCCTAAAAGACCTGGAGAACAATTTAGCCAAAAAGGGGCCGGTGGAGCTCGCTGACCACTTCCGTGAGGCGGCCTCTGAGAGCATGGAAGTCTTTCAGAAACTGATTCAAGTCGGCAGGTCGCTTGATATGAAAAAGCCCGAGGCGAGGATTGAGGACTGCGCCGTTAGACTTCTTAAAAAGTCAAAGTCAGAAGAGCCCAAGAAACGGCCCTTTTGCAGCCAACCCGTATTTTTTCCAGGGGCTGCAAATCAAAACTTCCATCTGAAATTGACCTTCGAGGTCATTGTAGAAAAGCTCGGCTGGGATCGCGGTGTTTCCGCTGGCCTGGTAGTCGAAGGCCGCGACCCTCTTGAAAGTGAATTCTATGGGGTTCGTATTGAACATTCCGGGGGAGCGGGCGACGAGAGGAGGCGATTTTTATTACATTGGGGAGAGATCCTAGATGATCCCATGGATCCAAAGAGGTTTATCAAGGACGGAGGCCGATACCTGGTCACTTTCGAGCGCCTGAGCGACGGCAGGCTGCATCTCAAAGTAAAAGAGATGGAAACTGAGCAGGTTTTTTTCATCGTCTATCCGCCCTATGATCCCACCCGCCCCTTCGATGGAGATATGCCAAAAGCCATGGAAGCAACCCGCCCCCTTCCATTGCATAAGGAGGCTTACCGGCTCATGGTCTTTGACCGATCCGATTACCAAAAACCGTCTTCCGACCTCGGGTCTGATGGTTATCTCCACTTCCGCAACCTCGAGGTCCGCCTGCTTCCAGCCAGCGAATAAATCTAGTGACACTGGGTGGCTGGCGTTCAAATCTGAGGCTAAAACCCTTTCCGCCGGCCTCCCCATCTGCTTACAATAAAGCGTTCGCAGGTTCTGAATGTTAATATTCCTTTCATTAAGCGAGTGTGGAGGCATCAAAGGAGGCTGACATGAAAGAGTTCCGAGTCGTCTTGGGTAACCGTCCCGGTGAGCTGGCGCGGCTGGCGGAGAGCCTGGCTCGCCATGGGGTCAACATCAAGGCCATCGCGGGCTCGGCGAGCGGCGGCCAGGCGACGATCCACCTGATCGGGCATGATGTCGAGGCCACCCGGGCCGGCCTCGAGGCCATGCGGGCCCAGTACACCGAGCAGGAGGTCATCTCCCTCCTCCTCGAAGACAAGGCCGGGGAGATCGCCCGGGTGGCGAATACGCTGGCCAATGCCGGCATCAACATCGACGCCATTTACCTCACGGGAAAGGCCGACGATCTGGTGGAGCTCGCCTGGGCGGTCGACGACGTGAAGAGGGCGAAAAAATTCCTGGAGGCTTGATCAAGGCCGGCCAGAGGGCTCAAAAATCCTTCGCCCGCGGCGCGGCGATATCCCTGGCTGGCTCCCTCTGGTGCTCGAGCTCCTCGGGGTAGTGGTTCCTCCCCAGGAACTCCCGGGCGGCGGCGCCCTTCCGGAGGTAGCAGTCGAAGAAAGCCAGGGAGTAGGCGTTGATGATCTCCTTCGCCAGCGGCACCGGAATGAATTCCATCTCCTCGCCGGCGAGGTTCTTTCCCCGGCCGATGCCGTCGCCGTGGCCGGGATTGATGATGCCCATCTCGCAGAAGCTGAAGTGGCCGCCGCGCTTCAAGGTGAGCAGGTACTTCTCGGCGGGGCAGCCGAGGTAATAGCCGCGGCTGGCGACGTTCCCCAGCTCCTTCATGGTGAGGTCGTGCTTGGCGAGGAAGACCAGCGTCGGCACCTTCGCCGGCGCCACTCCCAGCCCGGCCAGCGCCACGGTCATGGGCAGGATGGCCTTGATGCGCGCGTCGCGCACCGCGGCGCTGCAGGCGGCGTAGCCGCCGAAGGAGTGCCCCAGAACGCCGATTTTTCCGGCGTCGAGGGCTTGATGGAGCCAGCTCCCCGGCGCGCCGCTTTCCTTGAGGAAGTGGTCGATGAGGAAGATGACGTCCTGGGGGCGGTCCTCCGACGAGCGCGAGCGGCCTCCCTTGTCGTAGCCGACCGCTTTTTCGGGGAGCGGCGCGAGGCTGGAGTTGCCGGTGTGTTCCGGAGACGCCACCACGTAGCCGTGGCTCGCCAGGTGGTCCATTTGAAAGACGTTTTGATGGCGGAAGCCGCTGTTCCCGTGGCTGAAGATGAGGAGCGGATACTTCGCCCCTCCCTTCTCGACCGGCCGCAGCGGCGCCTGGCGCGCCGCCAGCGTCTGGAAGCGGCGCTCGACCTCCTCGAGGTCCTTTTGCTTGAGCGCCTTGGCCCCCTCCGCCTGGTACTTGCCGAAGAATTCGCCGAAGCGGGCCCTGGGGAGGCTCCGGGCCTCGCCGGCCGCCGGGTACCAGACCTCGGTCACCAGCGTCCGCTTGCCGCCGGCGAAGGCATCGTCGCGCGAAGAGTCGACCAGCACCAGGGTGCGGACGCCGACCGGAAACGGCCCGGCGGTCTTGAAGGCCAGGGCCGGGTCGGGGGCGCCGGTCTCAGGCCCCTCTCCGGGTTGGAGGAGCGCGGCCGCCGGAAAAAGAAACCAGGAGCAGAAAAGGATTTTATTCATCTTCATCCGGCTTTTTACGTTCCGGCTTGGCGGGAATCTTGGCATCGTGAAGCGTGACCGCGATCTCTTCCTCTTTCTCCCCTCTCAGCACCCGGAAGGTCATCCGGCTCTCGACCGGATAGGACTTGAAAATCCCCTCGAAGCGGTGGCGCGTCGGTATGGGCCGTCCATCGATGGCGATGATGCGGTTGCCGGCCTGGAAGCCGGCCTTGGCGGCCGGAGAGTCCTGGACCACCCGCGCCACCAGCAGGCCCGGAGAGCCCGCGCCGGCGCGCTCCGCCACCTCGAGGCCGGGGAGATGGCCGTGGTAGACGATGCCGCCGCTCGCCTCCTTGAGCGGCCCCAGAAAGCGCTGGACCTGCCGGGAAGGCACGGCGTATCCGACGCCGGAGTTGACGCTGAGCCCGAAGCGAGTCTCGATCTTGCCGTTCACGCCGACGATCTTTCCCTCCAGCGTCAGCAGGGGGCCGCCGGAGTTGCCGGGGTTCACCGCCACGTCGACCTGGATGGCATCGGGGTAGCGCGGCGGCGAGTTGCGGTGCACGGCGCTCACCACCCCCAGCGACACCGAGGGGTAGAAGTCGGCGGGGGAGTTGGGGAAGAAGACGTTGTCGTCTCCGAGGAGGAAGGGGTTCCCGAAGGCCAGCACCTGCTCGCCGGGCTGGACCGGCTCCGAGTCGCCCAGCTCGAGGAAGGGATAAGCTTCCTCCTTCTGGAGCTTGAGGAGGGCGATGTCCCCCTCCGGATAGCGGCCGAGCAGCGACGCCCAGCCCACCCGGCCGGTGAGGGCGAAATGGACCTTGAACTCCTTGCGCTCGCCGACGACGTGGTCGTTGGTGAGGATGAGGCCAGCGGAGGAGATCAGCGCGCCGGAGCCTCCCTCGATGAAGACCACCGCCGGCAGGGCCTTGCGGATGGTATCCTTCACCGACTTCTCGGCGGCGCGAATCTCGGCGAGGCTGAGCGGGTGGGGAAGATCCTCGGCGAGAATGAGATTCACGGAATGGAATGAACCGCAGAGTACGCAGAGTGCGCAGAGAAGAGAGTAGAGAGTGAATAATGAACGTATGGCAGAATAGGAACCGCAAAGAACGCAGAGGACGCAGAGAAGAGAATTGAGATTGAATAATGGAAAAATGGACATGTCGTTTAATTCAGCGAGCGCCTTCCCAGCTTGATTTTGAGATCGATGGTCTCCTCGTTGCGCTGGACCTTGAGGAGGACCTCGTCTCCGGGACGCTTCGAGAGCACCAGCCGCTTGAGATGGCTGAAGTCCTCCAACGGCACCCGATCAAACTCGAGGATCACATCGCCGGCCTTGAGGCCGCCCCGCTCGGCGGCGGAGCCGGGGGCGATGCGCTCCACCTTCATGCCGGCGCGGCCCGGTCTGTCCCGGCTGCCGGAGGGGCTCACTCCCAGGAGGGCCGTCTCCGGGGGCGGGATGTCTTCGCCCCGCCTCATCTGCGGCAGGAGCTTCTGGATGAGGTCGGCGCGGATGCCGAAGCCGATGCCGGAGTTCTGCCCCCATTGCGGGTAGAGGTGGCCGATGAAGGCGGCGATGCCCAGCACCCGGCCGTCGAGGTCGAAGAGCGCTCCGCCGACGTTGCCGTAGTTGAGGGGGGCATCGGTCTGGAACACCCGGCCGCCGTTCCGGGCCGGGGCGCTGACGATCCCCAGGGTGGCGGTGGGATGCCCCGGATCCGGTGAGCGGCCGATGGCCAGGACGAATCCTCCCGTGACCAGATTTTCCTCGCTGCCCCACCGGACCTCGGGGACCGCGGCCTCCTTGGGGAGGCGGTTTTCGATGCGCAGGAGGGCCAGGTCGTCCGCCGGATCCCTGGACACCAGCCGGGCCGGAAGCTCCTGGCCGCTCGAGAGGATCACGGTGACCTTCCGCAAGCCGCCGCTGACGTTGTAGAGGGTGGTGAGCACATGGCCTTCTGAATCGAGGAGCAGGCCGGAGGCGGGCCCGGGCGGCCGCTTGAAGTAGTCCCGCAGGTCTTCATCTTGACTCAGAAGGCGCCGGACGCGCGGCGGCAGGATATTCGGATCGAGCTCCGGCTCCGGGTCGCGCTCGACCCGAAGCGCCACCACGGCGGGGCTCACCTGGCGGATCAGGTCTTCCAGGGTGGCGGGCCCCTGGCCCTGGCCAAGGAGCCCCAGCCAGAGCAGCAGGCAGGAATTCCAGCAGATCATGTTCATGATGATAAACGGAAACGCGGCGCGGGGCATCAACTTTTGCCGGCCGGAAGGAGCCCGCCGCCAGAGGCCATCACTGGCGGAGGGGCATCCGGGCGACGAAGTCGGCGATTTGCCTCGGCTCGCCGGAGTACGGCCCCGCGGGCTTCGCTTCCATCTTGGGGATCTGGTCCGCCAAGAGGCACTCGCCGATCAGCCGGCGGCTCTTCCAGTCGTAGACCTTGAGCTCGACCCCCTTCCGCAGCGAGGCGTTGGGGCCGGAGAAGTTATCCGGGCCGCGGTACTCGCCGGCGGGGATCTTGATGGGGGTGCAGATGATGACCGTGTCGACCTCCTCCGGGGAGCCGGCGCGGACCTCGCCCTCCAGCTCGTGCCAGGAGTCATCCAGCCTCGGCGGGGCGATCTCCTTTTCCTTCTTGTCCTCGATCTCGGGAAGGATCTGGGTGAGGAAGAGGATTCCCTGGCGGTACACCTGCCAGCTGCCCGGGCGGATGAGGACCACCTTGCCGGTGCGGCAGGGGATGGAGCCCGGCGGCGCCTCGCCCGTTTCGTCCCAGGAAAAGAGCGACTCGTACTGGCGGATTTTTTCAGCCGGGAAATGTCGGCCGGCCAGGACCTTCGAGAGGCCGAAACCGGCGGCCACGAGGAGGCCGGCGGCCAGAAGCAGCGAGAGAGGATTTTTCATGAGCCTTCAAAATTCTTCCATCAAATCTTCTTCGCAGGCAGCAGGGAAGTTTTGGCATTCGGGGACCGCTCTTTCATTCGCCTTGCGTCTTACCTTTGCGTCCTTGGCGCCTTTGCGGTTCAATCCTCTTTATCTTTTTCTAATTCGGCCGAGACTTTTGGTTGCGGCCGTTGCCGCCTTAGAACCTTCCCCACGCCGGGATGGCGATTTCTCTCTCTAGATCTTCGGTCTTTTCCCCCTCTTTCTGCACCTCGACCTGCTGCCCCTTCTCGGCCGAGCCGGCGCCGCCGGTCTCCAGGATGGGAGCGATGCGCAGGCGGACACGCGAGCCGGGCTGGACCTTCCCCAGCAGTTCGCTGAAGGCGGCGAGCGTCGCCACCGGCTCGCCGTTCACCGCCCGGAGCAGATGGCCGTCGCGCAGGCCGGCCTGGCGGGCGGGGCCGCCGCGGTACACCTGCGAGATCCACAACGGGCGGCTTGAGGAGCCGGCAGGATCGGCGATTCCCCCTTCGGTCACTTCCAGGCCCAGGTAAATCTCCCGGGCCTGGTCGCGGTCGGAAAAGCGGGCCTGGTAGTCGTTCAAGAGGGGCTTGATGAGATGGATGGGGACGGCGGTGCCTAACCAGCGGTTGGTCGAGAAGTTGAGGCTCAAGATGCCGATAATCTCGCCGCGGCCGTTGAGGAGCGGGCCGCCGTCCATGCCGTCGTTCACCGCGGCGCTGGTCTCGAGGATGGGGCCGGCGTACCTGGCCATGGCGCGGAAGGCAGGGAGGGTGTAGCTGCCGCTCACGATGCCGGAGGCCAGCGAAACCTGGTCATCGTGGTCGATGCTGTTGAAGGCGTTTCCGAGGGTGAAGGAGGCTTCGCCGATCTGGACCTCGACGCTGTCGCCGAGCTTGAGGTGCGGGAAGGTGGCCTGACCGGAATTTGGAGGGCCGCCGTCCGCCTTGGCCCGCAGGCGCAGGAGTGAAAACTCCTTCTCGGGGACGGTTTTCAGGATCTCCGCGCCCATGGAAGCGCCGCCGCGCACGAAGATCTGGATGTCCTTCGAGCCGGCGGGCACGACGGTGATCGAGGTGAGCACCAGCCCGGCGGGGTCGATGATGGAGCCGCTGCCGAAGTAAAGGTCCTCGCCGTTCGTGCAGCGGATGCCGACCACGGCGGGGGCGGCGCGATCGTAAAGGATGCGGAAGCGCAGGGAAGGCGGGAGCGAGGCGGCGGGGGAAAGCGGGGCCGTCTCCCTGGCGGGCGCGGCCGCAAAGCCCGTTGAAAGCGTCAGGGCGATCGCCAGCGAGACGCCGGCGCGTTGGAGGATGGTCGGCTTCATGGAAGACAATTTAAGCATTACCTCGGCGGTTTTCCCAAAAATTTCTTGCCAGAAAACCAACTTTGGCACCATCATTGGAGCGGGAAACGTAAAAATTATCAGGAGCAAAGATGAAAGATCGGTTTTTGCGCTGGATCGTCTTCCTGGTTTCTCTATCGTGCCTTCGCGCCGGGCTCTTGACCTTCTTGCCCGCCGGCGTGGTTTATCTCTCCTCCTGCCAGACCGCCGAGATTACCGGAAGGAAGCAGTTCATCCTGCTCAGCGAGCAGGATGAGCTGGACATGGGCTTGGAGGCGTACCGGCAGGCTTTAGGAGAGGCGAAGATTTCGCCAAACCCGGCCTTGCAGGAAAAGGTGGCGGCGGTCGGCAAGAAAATCGCCGAGGCCACCGGCCACTCCGAGTACGACTGGAAGTTCACGGTCATTGATGATGACAAGACCGTCAACGCCTGGTGCCTGCCGGGCGGCAAGGTGGCGGTTTACACCGGCATCTTGAAGCTGACCGAAGAGGATGACGCGCTGCTCGCCACGGTGATGGGGCACGAGGTGGCGCACGCCACCCTCCACCACGGCGCCGAGAGGATCAGCCAGGAACTCCTGATCACTCTCGGGGCCACGGGATTGCTCATCGCGCTGCAAAACAAGAAGCAGGAGACCGTCGAGATCGTGTTGGGGGCCTTTGGCGTCGGGGCGCAGCTCTTCGCCGTCCTCCCCTTCAGCCGCACTCAAGAGTCGGAGGCCGACCGGGTGGGCTTGATTTACATGGCCAAGGCCGGCTATCACCCCTCCAAGGCGCTCGAGTTCTGGAAGAAGATGGCCGCCCTTTCGGAGGGAGGGATCTCGCTGGAATTCCTCTCCACCCATCCGAGCCACGAGACCCGCATCGAGGACCTCCTGGAGTGGCAGGGGGAGGCGATGGGGTACTACAAAAAAAATTAAGGACAGCCACTAATTTTTGTCCAGCCTTTTTGCCGCATCACCTTGAGGAAATTTTCCGGCAGCGGCGCCTGGATCTTCCTCTCCCTCCCCAGCACCTCCGGCGGCAGGGTCAGCTCCAGGGCGTGGAGGAGCAGGCCGGGGACGCCGAACTTCTCCAGGAACTGCCGCGCCGGCTTCGGCTTGCCGTAGCGCGTGTCGCCGGCCAGCGGCCGGTCGAGACCGGCGAAGAGGGCGCGGATCTGATGGGTGCGGCCCTCGTGGGGGACGACCTCCACCAGGCTCAAGCGCTCATCCCCTTCGAGGCGTCGGTAGTCGAGGCTCGACTTCTCCCAGCGGTAGCCGTCGCGCCCCTTGGCCCGCACCTTGCCGCGGATGGTCTCTTCTCCCTTCACCGGCCCGGAGACGACCGCCAGGTAGCGCTTCGACACCCGGCGCGCTTCAAAGGCCTCGTGGGCCAGGCGGGCCAGCTCGGGCGTCAATCCGAAAAGCAGGACGCCGGAAGCCTCCAGGTCCAGGCGATGGATGGGAAGGACCGGCCGGCTCGGGCTGATTTCCAGGAGGCCGGGGTTCATCTTGACAAAGGCATCGATCATCTCGGCAAGCCCGAAGGGATGGCCGGTGCCGGCGTGAACGGGGATGCCGGCGGGCTTGTTGACGGCCAGGAGACCGCTCCCCTGAAAGAGCACCGATTCCGGGTCGAATTCAGGTAAGTCGGAGGACATCGAGTTCCTCGCGGGCGGCGGGAAGGACGGGCCGGATCACAGCGGCACGGCGCACCAGGCGCAGTAATCCCAGAAGTCGTCGATGACCGGGCCCTCGCAATGAGAGCAGCGGTCCGGCAGCTCCTCGAGGTCGATGGGCTTCTCGCGCTTCGAGTGGCACCAGGGGCAGTAGATCATGCCTTCGATGAGCGGCTGCTTGCAATCGCCGCAGCTCGAGCGGTAGCGCGGGTTCGGCCGCGGCGTCCCATCGGCCTCGGGGAAGCCCGGCCCCCAGCACCACGGGCAGTAGCGCCACTCCTTCAGCAGACCGCGGTAGCAGCGGCTGCAGAAATGGTCGAACTCGGTCTCCTCGCCAAAGTGGATTTCATCGATGCCGCACCACGGGCAGCTCGACATGTGCTCGGAAATCGGGCCGTGGCACTCCGGGCACTCGAAGCGCAGAAAAAGCTTCTTTCCGAAGGCGCGCTGGAACTCCTTGAAGCGCAGCTCCTTCCAGACTCCCAGCCGCTGGCGCCGGCGCCGTGGCTTCAGCTGCGGCGACAGGAAGCGCTTGATCGCCGGCTCGATGCGCTCGAAGGCGGCTAGCATCTCGCCGGCATCGTGATAGCGCAGGCGGTAATCAAGGTGGGTGGCCTTGCGGATCATGCCGATGAACTCCTGCGGCACCTTGCCCCGCAGGATGTCCTCGCCGACAAAGGGCCACTCGAAGGGCCAGCGCGGCAGCCGGCCGGTGATCATCTCGTGGCAGATGAGGCCGAGGGAGAACAGGTCGGAGGCGAAGCAGGGGTAGCCGTGGGCTTGCTCGGGGGCGTAGTAAAGGACGGTGCCGGATCCGGTCGCCGATACCATGGTCTGATTGGCGACCATGGCGATGCCGAAATCGGCGATCCGCAGCCGGTCCTCCGGGAAGATCATGAAGTTGGAGGGCTTGACGTCGCGATGGATGATGCGGTTCTGGTGCGCGTAGGCCAAGCCCTGAAGGGCCTGGCGGATGTAGGAGACGGCGCGCCACGTGCTCAGCCGGCGGGCGAGGCGGTCCTCCAGGGACTCGACCGCCAGGTCGCTCGCGATCACGTAGAGATCGCCGATCTTGTCAGCGTTGCGGATGCGGACGATGTTGGGATGGTCCAGGCGCGCGCTCAAGCGGATTTCCTTGCGCAGCTCCTCGAGGTCGACCGCCCCCGGGCCGTAGGTGTTGGGGATCTTCAAGGCGACGTTCTGGTCCTCTAGGGTGTCCCGGGCCTTCCAGACCTGGCTGAACCCCCCCTCGGCAAGGCGGCTGAGGAGCTGGTACTTTCCCAGACGGATTCCCCGCCGGAGCTGCGGAATTTGCGGTGGTGCGAGCGCATTCATGACCACGAGCGTTTGCCTTTGCCGGTAGATCAACCGGGTGCTGGACGAAAACCTTGAAAGTTGAAAAAGGCAGGTTTTGGCGGCCTCGCTTTCCGAGGCCCAATACCTAAGCTTTTACCATGGCGCCGGAGGGAAAGCAAGAAGGGCCCTGAAGGCAGCTTAAGTATTTTTGTAGCAATTACTTAGGTTTAGGTTGGGAGCCTTAAGGACCTGCCATTTTGGCACTTTGAGGCGGCCGGAAGGGATCTGCCCAAGGCTTCCATCTGGCGCCTGGCGGCCTCGACCAGGGCGAGGTCGTTCCGCTCGAAGGCCCGGCGGAACCAGGGGATGGCTTTCTCGGGATGGCCGCTCTGGACCGATAAGAGACCGTAGAGGTGGCAGGTCTCCGCCGTGAGGCCGCTTGGGGCCTTCACCCGCCGGTGGAGGATCTCCCGGGCCCGCTCGAGGCGTCCCAGCGCCAGGTTGGCGTAAGTGATGTAAAGAGCCAGACTCGGATCGAGGACTGTGCCTTCCTTCAAGACGGGCTCCCCCAACTTCAAGACCTCCTGGAACTCCCCCGAGGCGAAGAGGAGATCGATCAGCAGGCCAAAGCGCGGGTCGGCGCTGGGGCCGCCTTTATTTTTCCCGAAGGCCTCCGGTTCATCGTCCAGCCACGCCGCCAGCTTTTCTCCCGCTTGCGGCAGCTCTCCCCGGCGGAGCAGGGCGAGGACCTCCTCCTCGCGCCGCCGGCGCTCCCTTTTCCTGGCGCTGGAGCAAGCGGCCGTGATCCTGGACCAGAGGCCGTTCGGGGGCGGCGGGAAAGCCTCGGGCCGCAGATCGGGTAAAAAGAGCGCCGCCCGCGCCCGGTGGACCTCCGGGGAGTCCGGCAGCTCTGACAGTTTTTTTTCAAGGAAAAAAAGCAGGTGGGCGAGCACCGGGCCGAACCAGAGGGCATGCGGTGGCAAAGCTCGGGGGGGGCGCAGGGAGATCACGGCGGGTGATGAGGGGACCGGCGCGTGGCGGCCTGGCGGTGCCGGCGCGAAAAATTCAAGCAGCAGGATCAGCGCCGAGGCGACGAGGTTCTCGGGGCAGCGATGCAGCTCCGTCCAGGCCTCGGAGTATTTTCCCGCCGCCATGCAGACTTCCGCCTGCAGGATGGCGGCGCCGTCGCTCCCCCGCCCTAGCTGGAGCGCCTGCTGGGCGGCCTCGAAGGCGAGGCTCCAGTCGGCCTCCTCCGAGGCGGCGCGGGCGAGCTGCGCCCAGAGGTAAAAATCGCCCGGCCGCGCCCGCGCCAGGTCCTGAAAAAGCTCCCTGGCCGCCTGCGCGTCCCCCTCCGCAAGGGCCCGTTCGGCCTGCCGGCGCCGGCGGCGGAGCCGGAGCCAGCCGATCTTGAGTGGAGCCGGCGGAGCGCTCTCGCTTGCGGCCATGCTCTTTGGATTCCTCAATTCCCCGCGCCCCTCAAGAGCTGCGCGAAGCCCTCGAAGAGGCTGGCCAGGGTGGAGGCGGCCTCGGGGGGAGCCTTGATGGTCAAGCTGCCGTCGCTCGAGCGGCGCATGGAGATCCGCTCGAACAGCCCTTTCACGTGGGCGGGTGAGGGGGGGGCCTCCGCGGCCGCGGTTTCCGGGGGGGCGGCCTTCGGGGCCGCTGTTTCCGGGGCGGGCAGCGCCCGCGCCGGTCCGGCGCCGGGTTGCGGGAGTTCCGGGACCGAGTCTTTCGACTCGTCCGCCGGCCCCCCCGCCGGCAGGAGGTCCTGCTCGGCCATCTGCTCGGCCATCGCCTCCTCCTCGCCGTCCGCTCCGGCGGCCGGGGGGAGGTCCGGCGCCCGCGCCGGCTCGACGATCTTCTCGAAGCAGGACAGGAAGCTGCCGGCCTTCTCGAAGCGGATCTCGTCGCTGGTCCCATCGAAGAGCCCGGTGAAAAGCGCTTTCTTCCCGGTGACGATGCCCGCGATCCGCTCCTCGATGCCTTCCTGGCTGATCAGGTAATAGACGTTGATGGGCTGCTTCTGGCCGAGGCGGTGGATCCTGCCGACGCGCTGCTCGAGCACCGCCGGGTTCCAGGGCAGCTCGAGGTTGATCATGCAGCTCGCGGCGCGCTGGAGGTTGAGTCCGACGCCGCCGGCGTCGCTCAGGAAAAGGACGCGCGTGTCCGGGTCGTCGTGGAAGTCGACGATGTTCTGCGTCCGCCTCCTTTGCCCCTCCTCGCCGGTGAAGAAGACGGAACAAGCGCCGCAGCCGGCGAGCAGGTCCTGGATGGCCCACTGGGACAGGCGCAGCATCCGCCGCCACTGGCTGAAGACCACCACCTTCCGCTCCTGTTCGACCACGAGTTGGGAGATGATCTCCCGGAACTCCGAGAGCTTCGGGCTGGCGAGGCCGTGGAGCAGCGTCTCCCCCGGCCCCGGGCTCCGGGAGATCGACGGCCAGACCTCCTCGAAGCGGAGCTGGGCGAGGCCGTTGCAGATGATCCTCTGGGTGGTGAGGAGGCTCATGAGCTTGAGGAACTCGGCCTGGGTGAGGGGGCGCCGTTCCATGGTCCTCATGAGGGCGGCGATGGGTTGCCTCAAGCTGTCGTGCTCCTCCTTCTGCTCCGACGTCATCGGCACGGGGATGGGAGTGTCGGTCCGCTCGGGAAGCTGGTCGAGGACTTCCTGCCGCACCCGCCGCACCATGCAGCCCTTCAAGCGCTCGCGCAGGGTGTCGAGGTGGCGGGCGCCGCCGGCGATCTCGTTCCCGTCCACCCAGAGGGTGTGCCAGGGGACCAGCCGCCACTTGGGCTCCAGGGCGTGGTCATCCACCCAGTCGAGGATGGAGGCCAGCTCCTCGAGGCGGTTTTCCATGGGCGTGCCGGTCAGGACCAGGCGGTAGGGGGGCTTCAATTTCTTCACGTACGCCGCGGTCTTGGTGGCCCAGTTCTTGATCCGCTGGGCTTCATCCAGGACCATCAGCTCGGGGTTCCAGCGGTGGATGACCTCGAGATCGCGGATCACCTGTTCGTAGTTGGCGATCAGGAAGCCCTTGGGGTGCAGCCGGTAGGCCTCCTCCCGCTGCTCCGCGGGGCCGTCGACCACGGCCACCGGCGCGTCGCTGAAGTTCTGCCACTCCCGCAGCCACTGCGGCTTCAAGCTGGCCGGCGTCACGATCAAGCCCCGCTGGATCTTGCTGGCGTTCCAGAGCGCCTGGCAGCAGGCGACGGCCTGCGCGGTCTTGCCGAGCCCCATGTCATCGGCGAGGAGGAGCCGGCCGCACTCCAGGAAGCGCTTCACCCCCTCTTTCTGGTAGGGGAAAAGCTTCTGCTTCAAGGGTTGGAAGAGGGCTTTCGAGGCGAGGAGATCCCGCAAGCGGTCGGCGGCCTGCAGGCGAGCCCGCTCCTCCAGGAGGATGGCCCGCAGGGCGGGGTCGGCCGCGAAGGCGCCGCTTCCCCTCGAGCGCCGCGGCGATTTGAGCCGCTCGAGGAGATCGTTCACCATCTCCAGGCGGCGGCCGGGATCGGCGGCGGCCTTCTCATCGAGGACCAGGGCGCCGTCCGGGCCGCGGCGGAACCATTTTTTGAGCGTCTCGTGGAAGCCGTTGCCGCTCGGGTCGCCGCCCTTCTGGGCGTTCCAGCGGATCTGCAGCAGCCGGTCGCCGGGTCCGGTGAGCGGGCGCACCGGATTCCAGATGAGGCTGGGGCCGGTAGGGCCGCTCGGAGAATCCTGGTCAGCGAGGGCTCTCTTCAACTTGCCGGGGCTGGCGAAGATGTCCTCGAGGATGGCGAGGAGATGCTTGCAGACGGCCAGCGAGTTGCGGAGGAAGTCGGGGCAGTTGCAGCTGCCGCGGATGGGATCGAGGCCCGCGAGTACCGTCTCGTAAGGCCGGTCGGAGGATCGGGCTCGGCGGGTGGTGTATGGACCCAGCGCCGATCCGCTGATGGGCCTCGAGGCGATGCGCAGCCGGTCTTTCTTGCCGGACTGCAGGCGGCGGAGGAGCGCCTCCAGGGCCGCGCGCCGCACCGGCCAGTCGGCCCCGCGGGTGACCGAGAGAACATGCTTCACCACCAGGGGCTCCGGCAGGAGGCCGGTCTGCCGGTGCGCCCGCGACAGCAGCTCGCGGTAGGCCTCGCTTTCCTCCGGGGGAGGGGCGGCGGTGGCCGCCTCCGCCAGGGGATTTCGAAGTTCGGTCCTGCGGTCTCGAAGGACAATACGCTCCGGAGGTGAAACGGCGACGGCGGCGGGAAGGCTGACCATAAAGTATTCTCCTGCTTCTTTTCTGAAAAAAGACTTGAGTTTGGTCCGAGGAACGGGCAGATTTTAATCGAATGCGAGGTGGGAAATCAAACCTGTAATCGAGGAGGCGAGCGATGAGGCATGGCGCCGGCGGGCGGTTCTGGCTCTGGACCTTGATCGGGCTTGCGGCCCTGCCGCGGCTCCAGGGGGATGAGGAGAGCGGGAAAGGGGCCGCCCGGAAGCCCAATCTCGTGATCATCGTCGCCGATGACCTCGGCTACGCCGACCTCGGCTGCCAGGGGGGAAAGGAGATCCCGACGCCCCACATCGACTCCCTGGCCAGGAACGGCATCCGCTTCACCAGCGGCTACGTCTCCTGCCCGGTCTGCAGCCCCACCCGCGCCGGCCTCTTGACCGGGCGCTACCAGCAGCGCTTCGGCCACGAGTTCAATCCCGGCCAGGCGGCCCTGGCCGGCGTCGAGTTCGGGCTGCCGCTCTCGGAGATCACCCTGGCGGATCGGCTCAAGGCCGCCGGCTACAGGACCGGCATGGTCGGCAAGTGGCATCTCGGCATGAGGCCGAAGTTCCATCCCTTGAAGCGCGGCTTCGAGGAGTATTTCGGCTTCCTGCACGGGGCCCATTCTTACGTCGACGCCAAGGCGGATCCTCACAATCCGATCTACCGCGGCACCGAGCCGGTCGATGAAAAGGACTACCTCACCGAGGCCTTCACCCGCGAGGCCACCGCCTTCATCGAGCGGCATCGGAAGGAGCCCTTTTTCCTCTACCTCACCTACAACGCCGTGCACGTGCCGCTCCACGCGGCCCCCAGGCACCTGGAGCGCTTCCCCTCCATTTCCGACCCGAAGCGCCGCGCTTACGCCGCCATGCTGGCGGCGCTCGACGACGGGGTCGGCGCCGTCCTCAAGAAGATCCGCGACCTCGAGCTCGAGGAGAGCACCTTGATCTTCTTCCTGAGCGACAACGGCGGGCCGACCCGCGCCAACACCTCGCGCAACGATCCTTTCAGCGGATACAAGGCCGGCACGCGCGAGGGGGGCATCCGCGTTCCGTTCCTGGCGCAGTGGAAGGGCCGCCTGCCGGCGGGGAAAGTGTACGAGCAGCCGGTCAGCTCCCTCGACCTCTTCCCGACCGCTCTCGCCGCCGCGGGCGCCCAGCCGCCCAGCGACCGCCCCATCGACGGCGTCAACCTGTTGACGTACCTGACCGGCGAGAAAAGCGAGCCGCCGCACGACCTCCTCTTCTGGCGCCTGGGGACCCACGCCGCCGTGCGCCGGGGGAGCTGGAAGCTCCTCAGGGAGGGGTCCAACCCGCTGCAGCTCTTCGACCTGGCGGCGGATGCCGGCGAGCAGAAAAACCTCATCGCCGAAAAGCCGG
Organism: Planctomycetota bacterium; assembly: GCA_016209605.1. Taxonomy (GTDB): domain Bacteria; phylum Planctomycetota; class UBA8108; order UBA8108; family JACQVS01; genus JACQVS01. Next base: position 46,639 of record JACQVS010000263.1, on the reverse strand, counting down.
ACCTGGCCGAGGAGCTGAAAAAAGCTTTCGAGCGGTGGAGCGCCCAGATGGCCCAGCCGCTCTGGCGCCCCGCGGGGCGGTGAGGAGGATTCATGCGTGCATTATTCTTTTGCGGAATCCTCTTCAGCCTGGCCTGGTCGAGGTTCGGAATCGCCCAGGAAGAAGAAGCCCCCGCCGAGCCCAGGCAGGCTGCCGAGAAGCTCCCGGAGCCCGATGCCAGCGCCCGGAAGGCGGCGGAAAGCGCCCTCAAGGAGATCTTCAAGGGCGATTACTCGAAAACCGGCGCCGCCGACCGGCAGGCCCTCGCCAGGAAGCTCCTCCAGTACGGCCGGGAGGAGAAGGGGGAGAGCGCCGAGCGCTACGTCTGCTGCCGCGAGTCCGCCGATCTGGCCGCCAAGGCGGGCGATTTCCGGACCGCCCTCGAGGCCATCGGCGATCTCGACCGCTCTTACAGGGTCGACGCCTTGAGCTTGAAGGCCAAGGCGCTCGAGGCGGCCCGGCCCTCCGTGCGCTCGGCGGAGGACAACCAGGCGCTCGCCGGCGAGTACTTCCAGCTCGCCGATGAGGCCGTGGCCGCGGACAACTACGACCTGGCCCTGGCGCTGTCGCGCGCCGCCTCCAGCGCCGCCGACAAGGGGAAGGATGACGTCCTCAGCTCCGCCGCCCGGACGCGGGAAAAGGACGTGGCGGGCCTGAAGGGCGAGCAGGAGCGGGTCGAGAAGATGAAAACCGTCCTGAGCCAGCATCCCGGCGACCCCGAGGCCAGCCTGGCGGTGGGGAAGTTCCTGTGCCTGGTGAAGGGCGATTGGCGGCAGGGCCTGCCCCTGATCGCCCAGAGGCATGAGGCGGCGCTGGCCGACCTCGCCCGGAAGGAAATTGCCGCGCCGCAGGAGCCGCTGGAGCTTCTCGCCCTCGCCGACGGCTGGTGGGACCTGGCCGCGAAGGAGGGGGAGGTTTACAGGATCCGTTTCCAGATCCGCGCCGCGGCCTGGTACCGAAGCGCCTTGCCGCGGCTGGAGGGGCTCTCCCGGGCCAAGGTCGAGAAGCGCCTCCAGGAGTTTTCGCGGATCAATTGGTCCCGGCTGGGGGTGAAAAAGGTTTATCTCGCTGATTTGCAGGAGGAAAAATCATCGGTCGGCGTCGGCCAGTTCGGCAAGAAGGGGGACCTCGGCTACAAGCCGAATCCAAGGGCAAAGAGGAACGGCCGGATCCGGGTTGGCGGCCTGGAGTCGCCCAACGGTCTCTCCATGCATCCGCCCAGCCAGGGGAGTTCCTATGCCATCTACCGGATCGACAAAAAATTTGGGACTCTGGAAGCGCGAGTCGCCATCGCGGATGGAGGTGAGAAGCCGCCGGCGACGCCGGCGGTCTTCAAGGTCTACGGCGATGACCGGCTCCTCTGGAAGTCCAGGCCGGCGGGGAAGCTTGGCGAGCTGCAGGGCGTCAAGGTCGAGATCTCCGGGGTCGAGATGCTCAAGCTCGAGGTCGAGTGCCCCGGCCACTACGGCTCGTGCTGGGCGGTCTGGGTCGAGCCGGCGCTGGTGCCGTGAGCAGGTTCTTGTTGATTTTCATCAAGATCTTATTCTAATCTAACCTTGGGTCTTGCACAATTGGAGCCAAGCCGAGTAAATCAGCACGGCAGCCAGCCAGAAGGAGCGATATGGCCCGCCCGACGAAAAATAAAAGTTCCAGCGACCGAAACCAGCCCGCGGCTTCGAAGATCAAGATCGGCATGCACACCGACAACTGGCGGCCCGTCAGCGGCTCGTTCGAGCAGGCGGTCGCCGCGGCGGTCGAGCACCGGTTGACGCACCTCGAGTTCGGCCTGGTGGATGGACAAAATTTCATCCAGGGGCTCGGTTACGATCCCGCGCTGCCGCTCGACGTGGATGAGATGTGGCTGAAGGGTTATCTCGACGAGCGCGGGCTGCAGGTCTCCCAGATCGACGCGGGCTATCCGCTCACCGGCCCGAAGGGGGCGGTTTACGGCGTGCCTTACGTCTGGCGGGCGATCCGCATGGCCCACCTGATCGGCTGCCCATACGTGGACAGCACCGACGGCGCCCAGAAGCCGAAAGGCTACACCGATGAGGAGGTCGCCGCCCAGTGGCGGTTCAACATCAAGCTGGCGCTGGAGCGCGCCGAGAGTTTCAAGGTCGGCGTCAACCTCGAGCCGCACGGGCCGTACACCAACAACCTGGAATTGATGGTGAAGATCCTCAAGGAGTTCGACTCGCCGTACCTCGGCGTCAACTTCGACACCGGCAACACCTTCATCGCCGGGCACGATCCGCTCGCCTACCTCAAGGCGATCCGCCCCTGGCTGCGCCACGTGCACTGCAAGGACGTGCCCAAGGAGCTGGCCGAGGCCAGCCGCGGCGAGGACACGGGCATCGCCAGCTCGGGAGTCTCCATCGGCCACGGCGTCAACGCGCCCAACATCAAAGCCTGCATCGACTACTTGAAGGAGACGAGCTGGGAAGGCGTCTTCTCCATCGAAACCCTGGCCACCCCCCGCAATATCCGAGAAAGCGTCGAGTGGTTGCGGTCGGCGGTGTGATCCTCCTCTTCGCTGCAAAAGTGCCAGCCGAAGAGGTCCTTGAGGCCGGATGCGAGCTCCACCCGCGCGGGACGCTAAAGGTAAGCGGCCATCGTCTGGGTCGTTGAAAACGCCGACCCGATGATGAAAAGCTGTGCGCAACGGATCCGGTTCAGGGCGTTATTTTTTGATCAGCGGCCAGGCATAAAAGATCTCTTTTTCCTGGTGCAGTCGCCAGACAGAGATCCCGACATGAGAGACTTGAATGACCGCCCCCATTCTTTTCGTCGCGGTATCAAACTCTCGATGCCGCAAAAAGCGGTAAACAAATGATGCGACCTCATTTTTGGTGATTGCAAGGTGGACCAGACAATAATGTGCATGGCGGAGGCGACGTTGATAAAAATCCTGATCTCGCGTGAAAAAAGTTCGGTCGGCGCACCTGAAGCAAGAAGGGGATAATTTCATTGTCCCTCAAACCTTGCCTTCCAATCTCATAGCCAATTTGCCGTATGGGTATGCTCCAATTTTTCAGGAGCTGGCACTGATTGTCGATGATATTCTCATCCAGAAGAATCATGCGGCCGGCGGCTCCAGAAAATACTCCGGTACATGATCGAGAAAAGCCTTTCTTGCCAGATGGATAGCTTCAGCGATGGAATCATGGTTGATACTCTGGCGCCATTCCTGGATGATGGTTTCCCAAGCCAGACCTTCGGCAACTTGCTCTAAGACATCGGCAACCAAGATTCGCGTCCCCCGAAAGGTTGGCTTGCCATGGCAGATTTCCGGGTCTGCGACAATGTGACGCCCTAAAAGCTTCGCCTTTTTCTTCTTTTTTTTCATATCTCAATCTCCTGACAATGCACTTTATTCTAGATCTTGTTGAACTTCAACTTGCAAAGAGGCATTTGCCCTGGTGCTCCATTGCCCTTGAAAATGAAAGGCCGGCGCGCCGGTCACCAACTCGCCGCCTTGTCGCTCAGCGCCAGCAAACTATGTAAGTGACCGCGACCTCGCCATGCGACTTGCGGAAAGGCCTGTCGACATCCCGCGCCACGACATAATATTCCGCTTTCGGATACTGGCGATAAAACGCCTGGATATTATTGGCTTGGAAATCATCGGCTGACGACTTGCAAGGCAGGGCCAGCGGATCTCCGAGGAAGAGGAAGCCGAAGATGGCACGGCCTCGCAACAGCGATTCCGCAACTTGTTGCGGAAGCGCTGCCACCTGGAAAGACAACTTGATTTCCCATAGCTGTTGGTATATACTGATAGATACCAAGGAGAGACCTTCGTAGCTCGGAGAATTTTTGTATGTCCAAGAATTCGTATTTTCAAACTTCAACTGGAGCATCAGCCAGAGCCAAGTTGTTCAAAAACGGTCGCTCGCAGGCGGTGCGACTGCCTAAAGCTTTCAGATTTAAAGGCGACGAGGTCAACATACGGCGTGCGGGAGATGCTGTGGTCCTCGAACCGGTTAAAAAGAGGGCCTGGCCGAAAGGATACTGGGCACGCGTTACCCGCCTCCAGCGAAATCTCAACATCGGTGCCGTTCCTCTAATGGGCGGTAAACTCCTTGACCTCCCAGGTGATGGGTAATGGAATGGCTCCTCGACACCAACATGCTTATCTTCGCCGCTCGAGACCGCCCAAAGGCTGTCCGTCGACGACTTCAGGATATAAGTCCGGACGACGTGGCGGTGTCAAGCATCACAATTGCGGAGCTTTGGTATGGCGCCGAGAAAAGCGATGATCCTCCCCGAAAACGGGAAGCATGGAGAAAGTTTCTCGAACCATATTTGGTGCTGCCATTCGAGCGAGCTGCCGCCGAGGAACACGCTCGGCTTCGATATCTCTTGAGACAGTCGCCAATTGGCGAGCGCGATCTTTTGGTCGCGGCTATCGCATCGGCTAACGGACTCCGGGTAGTAACCAATAACCTCGCCGAGTTCACACGAGTCCCTGGCTTGACAGTCGAGGACTGGTCCAAATAAAAAATCTTGGCGGATAAAAAAGACGTTCACCATATCCAGGCCTACACGTATGTTCGCACTTTAACCGGAAATGTCGAGGTCGCCGCCTTTCTTTATCTTTCCCGTGCGAGATGAACCCATTCAAAACCTCGCTTCCAACCCGCCCTATCAGCGATTTCCCGAGAAAAGTCACCAGTGACTTTAGAAAAAAAAGTCAGCAGAGTAACGGCGTACTCAAAGGGGGATTACGAACATGGGATGCCGTCGAGCTGGTGACTGACGGTTTTGCTGGGTTTATAACGACGCAAACTCCGGACGGTTATCTCGAAACCGCATATTAAGCAATTGTCGGTGATCGAGATAGGCGTCGGCTTAGGGAACTTCCCCTTCCATGCCGGATTGGACTCCAACCGAGGCGAGAGATCAACGGGTCATTCAATGACAGCCTGCGTACCCCTCGCATCCGAGATCACCTGGAGATCCTGGAGGATCCGGATCGAAGCCGCAGGGAACCCCAGTCGGTCCTGGCGCCGCTGGTTCTGGGCCACCGGTAAACAGCCAGCTCAGGAGGTAGATCCCGTCCGAGATGTCGATCGTGCCGTCGTTGTTGGCGTCGGCGGACTCCTTGCAGGAAAGAGTTGGCGGATCGCCGAGGAACAGGAAGCCGAAGATGGCGATGCCGTCGGAGATGTCCGTCGTGCCGCTTGAGTTCGGGTCGCCGCGGTGGAAGGATTGGGGGCTGGATGTGAGCGACAGTGCCCACGGCTCATAACCAGTCGTCCCGTCGTCGGCGAAAAATAGGAGCAGGTTCTTCTCGGGCCAGAAGAAGGTGGGCGTACCGTGACTATACCCGTCCAGATCAAACCACCTATGGAGACCATCAGCCAGGCCCTGTCTGATATCCTCCACAATACGCAGGTTTCCGGTCGTGAAATCGAACACCCACAACTCATAGCCGTGCTCAGAATCCCAAGCGCCGAAGAAGGACCAATTGCCAGCGATTGTCGGCCCGATGCCGGTAACGCATCGTATACCTTCATGTCTACAAGGAACGTTGGCGCTAACGAGACGCGTCCCCTCGGAGCTGCCATTGGTGACCCAAAGCTCTGTCCCGCGACTAAAGTAGACTGAGTTATCAAAAGTGGTGAGGCGCTCGGCTATTCCCTCGGAGACAAGCCGGGTCCCCTCCGGACTGCCGTCGGTAACCCAAATACCCGGGTATGCAGAGTGATCGGCATCCATTAAACTGCCACTCATGTAGGCCAGCCCGACGAGGGTCACCACCTCGCGGATATCGAAAATGCTCGGGTGCAGAAGCTTTGTCCCGACCTCCGTACCATCGGTCACCCAAAGCCCGCCGAGTTCTTTCCAATTACCCACTCCCACGGTGAACAGGGCTCGTGAGCCCAAAGCGCCCTCGATGAGTATATAGCTCGATGCGTTCCCGGGAGCCATGTCCTCCACGAGTCGGGTGCCCTTGCTTGTTCCATCGCTCACCCAGAGCTCCAAGCCGTGGACGCCGTCGTCGGCGGTGCCAAACAGGCCCTCTCCTGCAACCAGAGGCGGCCACGTCATGCGCCACGTTGTTGACTGCCCGAGTGACTCCCGCAACGGCTTCGTGCCTTCTGGTGTCCAGTTGGTTACCCAGATTTCGGCCTCGGCCTCCGTCGACTGTGTCACAAAAAGTAGCACAACGTCGCCGAAGGGAATCCAATCGCGGCCCGGGAGGGACTGCCACCCCTCGGCTTGCCCCAGAACTTCTCGGAGGCTTTGAATGCTTTTCTCGGCTGGGTCGATGACCAAGCTTCCAGAGCTCATAAGGCGTCCATTGACAGACCAGAGACTCCCACCCGATAGCAGTGGGATATCGAGCAGCCGAGTTCCCTCGGGAGTACCGTCGGTTGCAGCGAGGAACGTAGAGTCACTCAATACGGCCGGGAAGAAGACTTTATCGCCAAGCTTCACGAAATTCGAAACAACCCACGAACCCCTCCAATCGATAGGGGCCGATGGACTCGTGACCTTATTGATGTCAGCAAGCAGCCTCGTCCCCTGTTCGGTGCCGTCGGAGGTCCAAAGCTCGGAACCATTTCCGTCGTCTGCAGCGAAATAAAGCCAGCCGGCCGCCGAGGAGGCAAACCGCAGCATGTTATACCCATTGGTAAAGGCCCCGGGCCCATTGGCTGGTCCGATATCTTTCAGCATCCGAGTACCATCCGCGGTGCCGTCGGAGGTCCAGAGCTCGAAACCGTGGACACCGTCATCTGCGGCAAAGTAAAGCCGATCACCGAGCGACACGAGCCCCGATAGGAGGTCGATCTGCTGCACGAACCGAGTACCTCCAGGTGTGCCGTCGGAGACCCACAGCCCATAGCGCCCATCCGACTCCGCGACAAAGGCGAAGGCATCTCCGAGAGGTGCGAGCTGGAGGTCGTGACGATTCCAGAGATGGTTCCAGTCCCAGGAGAAACCTTGATGGATTCCGATGGCGTCGCTGAGACGTTGAGCGGAACCTTTTGCGTGATCCGTAATCCAGAGATCTATTCTGCCTTGAGAATCTGCTGCGCTGAAGAAGAGAGTTGAACGAAAGATTCCTATGGGATAGGCATCACTGCTCCCTGGTCCCGGCACAATGTCCGCGACCAGATTGAGCTCTTCCGTCGCTGGATTGAACACCCAGAGCTCCCTTCCGAATTCGGTGGTCGTAGCCGAGAAGTAGAGCGAACCATCGATAGCGGTCATGCTGCACGGGTCCGACGACCCCCGACCGGCCTCGATATCCGCGGCGAGACGTGTTCCAGCGGTCGTCCCATCCGTGACCCAGAGCTCGCGACCATGGATGCCGTCATCCGCGTTGAAATAAAGAAGACCGCCGATTATGGAGGAGTCGGAATCGCCGAAGTAGAATGGGGCGCAACTCGACTGCTCATTCGGGGAGAATTTGCGAACGAGACGGGTTCCCTCGGCTGTGCCATCCGTTGCCCAAAGGTCGCTACCAGGGCCCACGGAACTGATGTCATCGCTCACTCCGAAAACAAGCAAATTTCCAAGCTCCGCTGGCCGAAAAAAGACATGAACGTCGCCTGGCAATTTGAGAACCTCGCGGAATGGACGTGTCCCCTCCTGTGTTCCGTCCGAGATCCAAAGCTCAATGCCGTCATTGCTGTCATACGTTGAAAAGTAGAGGACCCCGGCCTTTGTGCTCTTGGAGTTGTTTAGATCATTCAAATGATATCCAAACTCGTGAACAAAGTGGGTCGCGGCGCCCATTCCGTCCGTCACCCAAAGCGAGGTGGTATGGAGGCCGTCTTTTTCCACGAGGAAGAACATTCGGTCGCCGGCGGGGACGAAGTCATGCGGGAAGGAGGGACTCGCCCGGTTCAGGTCTTGGAGGAGGAAGGGTCGACCCAAATCGTCTGCGTCGGCCTGAGTGAAGCAACCGCAGAGAGCCCCAGCGATCATCAACACGTCCGTGATCTTTCTTCCAGGAACCATTGTAAAACCTCCTTGATATTGTGTCCCCGTGCATGTAACCAACTCGGCGCGCTAAGAATGAATAAATCTTGTTGTCCTATGTCAGGGACAGCACCTCACACTTACTTTTTGAACGAAGCTCGCCATGTAACTTGTTGTTTACAAAGAAGCTATTTCACGTGCCGGTCCGCCGCACCTCGATTGCCGCCACGTCGGCGCGCCAGGAGAGTTTGAAGGCAATCTCCAAAACGCCGTCCACCACCTCGACTTCGAAGCGCCGAACATCCGCGACGTTGAAACCCGTCGAGCCGAGCACGTATCCATCCAGAACCACCTGATCGTTCAGGAGGATGTCGATCGTCCGGTGCTCAGGCACTGCGGGGAAGGGATAGACGCGCGAAAAGTGCAGGGCCACTTCATAACGTCCGTTGGGAATGGGGATGCGGTAGCCTCCACTACTCCTTGCGTTGGCTTGACCGAACCACCAGCGTCGAGAGTTGTGGAGTTACGGTATGGCCGCTCCGGAAACTCGTGGCGCCGGATTGTTCCACAGGTACCCCGAATCGCCGAATCGGTCTCTGGACCAGGTGTGTCCTTCGGCGTCGAGGAGATCACTGCTTGCGCCGCAGTCGATGCGGATGGCGCCGGATCGATCCAGCTCTCCGAGGGCCCAGCGCACGTTGGCGACAAAGCTATGCTCGGCGCCAGCCTCCACCCGAAGGGGCGGACGAGCCATCAGGTCTTGTACGGTAAGCGCCGGCGGCTGCGAGGCGAGCCGCAGCCACTCGAACCAGGCCCGCGGGGATCCCGACCTTGTCGAGAGCAGCCGCTCTTCGACAAGCTTGAGCGCCCCTTCGCGGTCGCCACGGCGAGCGCACGATTTTGCGAAGGCCAGGAGCGCCGTCTCATCGGCGGATCGGCCGGCGATCACCAGCTCCTCGAGAAGCTCCCCCGCGCGCACTTCGTCTCCAGCCCGCTCTCGCATCCGAGCCTCGAGGAAGACGCCAAGCTCCGACCGTGACGCGGCGAGGGCGGCCCGGACGCGCTCGATGTCCGCCGATCTTGCATCCTCGCTCGCGAGAAACGTATCAATCGATGCGCAGGAAGCCATCCCGGGGAAAAGGCTCCGGCGGGCAAGATCCAGCCGCCTCAGCGACCCGCCAAGTCGGTCGTAGCCATCCTGGCCCCGCTCGAGAAGGCGCACGGCCTCGACGGTGCGTCCGCGAGCAAGCTCCACCTCGGCGAGGCTCGCCAGCGCCACGGCGTTCATCCGTTCGGACACCTCCACCGCACGCTGGGCGTGCGCGAGTGCGGCCTCCGGGTCGGGATCCGTCTTCTTGAGGGTCGCGAGCGCCAGGAGCGCGAGCAGGCGCGGGTTCCGGGGATCGCGGCGCGCCCCTGCCGAAAAGGCGAGCCAGAGCTTGTCCCAGTACGGGGTGAAGAGCTCCTCGGTATCAGGCGAGTAGACGGAAAGCAGGACAGCAATCGGGTCCCAGGAGTAGGGCTTGATGGCCAGCGCCTGTGCTGCTCCCTCGACCGCCTCCTTCGGGCGGCCTGCATAAAGATGCGTGACGGCCCGCATGCTGTATGCCTCGGCGTGGCGCGGATAAAGCTCGATGGCTCGAGAGAAGGCCGCGAGCGCCGGCTCAAACTCCTCGAGCTCCCAGTGACCCTTCCCCAGGAATTGGCAGGCCTCCTCGGTTCCGATCGGGCGGAGGACTTCCCGCGCCTTCAGGATGTCATAGGTGTAGTGATAGTACCGGCCGAGCAAGGTCAGAAGCCCCGTATCGCCGGGGTAGGCTTCCAGCCCATCCTCGATCGCCGCACGTGCCTCGTCGATCCTGCCGGTCATGAAAAGCGACCAGGCGTAAAGGCCCGCGGTCCTAGGGCGACGCAGACCGAGCGCTTGTGCTTCCCTGGCTGCCGTCGCGGCCTCATCATACCGGCCTGAGTCGTAGAGCCACTGCGCCATGGCCGTGCCCCTCCGACCAGCATCGGGGATGCGCTCCAGCGCCGCTCGAGCTCGGTCGGGCTCGCCGTGGCTCTGGAGGAGCGACGCCGCGGCAATGGCTGCGTCGCCCCCCGGGTGTCGAGTGAAGACATGGTCGATCGTCTCGATCGCCGCCTCCTTCTCGCCGCTGAGGAAGTAGGTCGTCGCGAGCAGGAGCGCCGGCCCGATGCCATTCGGCCATTCCTCCGCGACACGGCTGAAATCCTGGACCGCCCGCCAGTAGGCCTGACGCTTGAGGGCCACTCGTCCGCGCCGAAGGCGAATCTCCATTTCGAAGCTCACGAAGGGTTCATCCGCGCGATCAAGGAGGCGCCCGTAGAGCTCATCGACCTGGACCCACTCGCCGCGGAGGGTGGCAAGGTGAGCGGCGAGCCACAGCTCTTCCCATTGGTTCCGCGGCCGCGATAGGACCTCGGTGAGGAGCGCGTCGGCCGCGCGTGTTTCCTTCAATCGGCCGAGCTCGCCTGCTCGTTGGAGCAAGGCGGGAAGAAATCCAGGGGCCGCCGCGACCGCCTGGTGGAGCCGTTCGGTAGCCTCCGCATCCCGCCGCAAGGCCCGGAGCGCGCGGCTCATGCCGAGGTGTGCATCCGGCCGATCCGGCTGGAGGTCCGCTGCGCGGTGCAAGCTCGCGAGGGCTGCCTCGTAGAGTTCGCGGGCGCCGCTCAGGCGATCGAGGTCCCCCGGGTAGACAAGGCCCAGTGAGAGACTCTCACCCTCGAGCTCATGTCCTGGCGTCGTGACGATGGGGATCTCGAGAGTGGCGAGCGACTCGTTGACGATGCGCCGGTACTCCTCGACGACATGATCGCGGTGCCGGGTCCACAGGACGAGGACAAGGACAGCGGTAACCCCGATCAGGCCTGCCACGGCGCTCGAGAACACGACACGAGCCCAGTTGCGCCGCAGGCGCCGCGTCATCCTCTCCAAGCTCGACAGTGGCCGAGCCTCGATCGGTTCGTTCCGCACGAACCTCCTCAGATCCTGCCCCATCGCCTCCGCCGTCCCGTACCGATCACCAGCATCCTTCCGCAGGCACTTGAGCACGATCGTCTCGAGGTCGCGAGGGACACGGGCGTTGATACGGCAAGGCGGCACGGGATCCCGCTCGATGATCTGGCTCAGCGTTTCCTGATGGTCCTTCCCCCGGAAGGGCGGCTGGAGCGTCAGCAGCTCGTACAGCGACGCCCCAAGCGAGTACACGTCCGTCCGGTGATCGACCGGGATCTTCTTCCGCCGCGCCTGCTCGGGGCTCATGTAGAGAGGCGTGCCGAGGAAGTCGCCACTCGCGGTCAGGCTCTCCTGGCCTTCGAGGTGGGCAAGGCCGAAGTCGAGGATCCTGAGCCGTCCCTCGACGTCGAGAATCAAGTTCGATGGCTTGATGTCCCGGTGGACGATCTTGTGCGAATGCGCATGCTGGAGTCCGTCGGCCACGTCGGCAAAGGTGCGGGCCAGCGTCGAGAAGTAGGCCACGTCGTCTCGAGGGAATCCAAACGGCGTCTTCATCTCGGGGGGAGCGTCCTTGAACTTCGCCACGATCTGCGCCAGCGTCTCTCCTTCGATGAATTCCATCGAAAAGTGCGGGGTGTCCTCTTTGATCCCCATTCCGAATACGGCAACGATGTTCGGATGGTGAAGCTGGCCTGCGAGCTTGGCTTCCTGGCAGAAGCGCGTGAAGGCCTTCGTGTCCGCCGCGATACCTTGTGGAAGAACTTTCAGCGCCACACGCCGGTCCATCGAGTTTTCCCACGCCTCATAAACGACGCCCATCCCCCCGCGGCCGATCTGGCGCCGGAGGGTGTAGTCGCCGAGCAAGCCGAGGGGCGTCTGCGATTCACGCCCAGACTGAAGGTCAATGAACACTTTCAGCTCGTCGAGGATGCGGTCAGCCAATTCGGGGTGCTCGGCTCTCACCTCTTCGGGGTCCACAAACTCTCCGTCATTCAACCGGTCGAGATAAACGCCGAGGAGGTCTTCAAGCTCGCGGTCGGAATTGCCGCTGCCGCTGCCCGGAGCATGGGGTGGTCGTGTTCTATCGGTCGGCATGGTCTTGCCCCTCCGTCTCGAGGTTACGGGCCGGGAGGTGAAAGCTCTCGGTGTCGCCAAACTGCTTCCTGAGTTCTTTCAGGCCTCGAGCGATAAGGTGCTTCACCGCATTGGGCGAGCGCTTCATGCGTTTGGCGATTTCCTGAATCTTCAAGCCCTCAAGGCGCGCGAGCTGTATCGCCTCACGATATTCGGGGCTCAGGCTTTCGAGGGATTCCTGCAGGCGATCGAAGCGCTCGTTCCGCCGGAGAACCTTGCTTGGAGAAACACCACCTGCTGGGACATCTGCACTCAACCTTGAGCCGCGTTTCTTCAGGGCTTCTCGGGTGGACTTCAGCACGACACGCTTTGCGATCCCGCAAAGCCATAGCAAGAAGGAATCCTCTCCCTGCCATTCGAACCGAGGGAGAGATTGGAACGCCGCCACGAGGGTCTCCTGAAGGATCTCTTCGACGTCAAGCGCTGGACCCAGCTGAAACCTGCTCCAGCCCTCCACCGATGACCGCAGGCGAACCCGGAATCGGCCTACCAGGTCATCGAATGCCCGCCGGTTGCCATTCCGGGCACTTTCCACCAGCGCTTGGGTCTCGTCATAGCTTTTCATGAGTCCCGTCATTTCGCCCTTTAATGCCTCAGGCTGCCAAGATGGGCCGCGAAATCTCCAAAAAAACCTCAAGATTCCGCCGCGCATTGTACCGCAACGACTTACGACAGAGAACGAACCTGCCTCACGAGGATGGAGACCACCCTGGCCGTAGTGGCGGAGCCGCATATGCTCCCCGATCTCCCCTCAACTCATCCAATCGAAAGCCCGCCACCAGGGACCTCCTGCTTCGCTACGGGTCTCCCCGTTTCCAGCCGGAGACCTCCATCGAGGAACTCCACCTCTGCCGCGCACTTAACGCCCCCGTTGTCTTTTCGGAAATCTCAGGGGATCGTTCCCGGGCCAAAAGAAAACCGAGGCTCAGAGGCAACCCGATGAACGAGCGAGATCGTAACGCAGCGGATGACTGGATGCGGGATCACCTGCCGGATCCCGACCGGTACTCGGTGGAGGAGAACGAGTAAAGGGGGTGCGAGCAGAATTTCTACTTCCTCCGGTACCTTGATGGCGCGATGGTCGTCTACCGAGTCCGAGTCAAGGGTGGCCAGGTGGCGTCAGTGAAACAGGAGGTCTACACCGATGAATTCTTTGAAGGAAACCAGAAAGAAGAGCGCTGGATCGTCGGATTCGCCCGGTCAAGGAGGCGCTTGGCGAGTCGACCTGGGCGGCCGGCTGCCGGTCCTCCACGAGGAGAACCTCCTCCCGCCGGTATTTCTTGGCGAGCGCCAGGATCTGGTTCTCAGCGATGCTCAGGAGCCAGCGAAGGAAGGATCCCTCCCCTTGCCACCGGAACGAATCCAGCGACTCGAACGCCCTGGCGAGCGTTTCCTGGAAGACATCCTCGATCTCGACTCTGGCGCGAAGGTGGGCCCCGATGCGCAGGCGAAGGTGGCGGTCCAGGGCGTCGCTATGCCGCCGGACGAGTTCATTTTTCGCCTCCGGCTCCCCGGCCCGCGCCGCGGCGATCAGTTCTTTGGTGGTTCTCATCGGACTCATGATGGCGTCCATGTCCTCCAATACAGTGCCGGAGGGGGAGAGATGTGCCGCGAAATCCCAGAAAAATTTTCACCCGCGCCCGGCCTCAGATTCCAGCGGGTCACAACCAGTAGCGGGCACTGCCATCGCCTGACGGCATCTGCTCCCAAGCCGGCCAGACCTGACCGTGATTCCATACCCGACCCGCCGCCAGGGGGACCGTGATCGGGGTCACATGCGGCGGCTGAACTGTTCCCTTGACCGCCGCTGTTTTTCAGTATTATCAAGATCCGGCGCGATCGGATATAGTATAATAAAGTGCGCCTGGAAGGCCCAGAATACCATGATCGGAGAAAAAGAAGTCCAACGATATCGGGACATGAGCTTGGAAGAAAAGCTGCGTGAATTCGATTCCCTCATGGAAGCCGCTTTTGCTGTCTTGAATGAACTGCCGCAGGAAGAACGTCAGCGGCGATGGGAAATTTGGATGCGATCTGATGAAGAAGCCGCGGAAGCTCTTGCCAAAAGTCTTTCCAAAGCAGGGAAATGAATCCAGTTTTAAAAATTTTCCATAGATTCCTCGATGAACTTGAAGCGAATCGAATCGATTATATGGTGATGGGCGGTTGGGCTGTTCAAGTGTGGGGCCGTCCGCGGCCGACTTACGATGTCGACTTCACCCTTTCAATTTCCGACAACGATCTGAAAAATTTTCTCAAATCCCTCGCGGCCAGAGATTTTATTGTTGCCGATGAATTTTTGCGTGGATTCAAGGATGACTTGTCAGGCCTTGCCAAGGTACAGGTATCTCTCTTCGAATTTCCTGATCCTATCCGTGTGGATCTTTTTATTGTTCAATCGGAATATCAAAAAACCGCTTTTAAAAGGCGTTTGCAAATGACCATGTTCGGTCGTCTGGCATGGGTAATTTCGGCAGAAGATTTGATTCTTCACAAGCTCGTTGCCAGGCGCCACAAGGATTTGGCAGCCGTTGAGGAAATTTTTGAAATTCATCGTGGCACCGACCGCCTGGATGGCAAATACTTGAAACATTGGGCAAAATTATTATCCGTAAGCGACTTGCTTGAACAATATTTGACCTTTTGAATCTATCTCCCCGCTGCCGGCGCCTATCTCGCCCGTGACCGCACCCAAGGCAGACTACGCTTCCCGCGCCTCCCGAAAGGGCTTGTTTCTGCGTCACCGCGCCCTTACTTACAATTGAAGGGTCATCCAACTGAAGCCAATCGGTTCTTGAAGTATCCGGGTTCCACTTTTTTCAGCGCGGGTCGGAGCATCATCCATGAGCGAGGCGTTCCAGAAGACGCCCTTGAAGCCAGATGGGGTGGGTGAGAACTCCATTTCCACCTCCTTCGCCGAGCACATGCTCGAGGTGTTGGGCGATCAGGAGATCGATCCGGCAGTCCCCGTCGAATCCGGTGCCGTCCGAGGCCTCGAAGCTGTGGCGGCTCCGGGAAATGGGGTCCGGCATCTGGGACCTTACCTCCTCTTGGAAGAGCTGGGCCGCGGCGGCCAGGGCCAGGTTTTCCTGGCCGAGGACAGCCGGCTATCGCGGAAGGTGGCGCGGAAGGTGCTCTCTTCCTCATGACTGGCCTCCGAGCCCATGCTGCGGCGCTTCCGCCGCGAGGCCGAGATCGCCTCCCGTCTGGACCATCCGGGAATTTGCGGCGTCCTGGAGGCGGGCGAGATCGAGGGAGTCCCTTACATCATGATCTTCGAGTACGACCCCCGCGGCAACCTCGATCTCGTGATCGACGCCAGGAGACCCTGATTCCAAGGCTTCTTGAACTCCCGAAAAGGTCCTTTTTCCTTTTCGGTCCCCGCGGCGTGGGGAAAAGCACTTGGATTCGACAAGTCCTTCCGCAAGCTGAGGTCATCGATCTGTTGGAGTCAAAGGCGTACCTTGAGCTCAGCCGCGACCCTGGACTATTGGAATCCAGGGTTGGACCCCTCAAGAGAGCTTCCTGGGTTTTCATCGATGAAATCCAGAAGATTCCCGCTTTGCTTGACGAAGTTCACCGGCTCATTGAGTTGAAAGGTTTGCATTTCGCTCTCAGCGGCTCATCGGCTCGAAAATTGAAAAGAGGGATCGCCTACTACCGGACCGGAGCGGGGGCGGAGATCGACCTCGTCATCGAAGTTCAAAAGCGCACGGAAACCGCCAAGGCCAAGCTGGTCTGCATTGAGGTCAAGCGCTCCAAGCGGTGGGAGAGGAAATGGGAAGCTCCCATGCGGTCGCTGGCGCTGAGCCCGGGACTGAACATCGAGAGGATGATCGGAGTGTATTCCGGATCGGTCAAATACCGCTTTGACGGAGTGAAAGTCCTGCCGGTCGCTGAATTTCTGGCGCTGCTTCATCAGGGGGGGATATTTTGATCTCCGGAGCCCAACGCCGGTGCTCAGCCTGCCAAGCGCGCCGGGTTGCTCCCTAACCTGCTACGTCTCCCTCACGGTCAGCGACGGCATGGTGCACCACACCGCCTCGACCTCGCTCAACATCTCCGACACCCAGCCGCCGGATTTCCGAGCTTGATGATGTTTTGGCGCCTGCAGCGCCGGAACCGAAGGCGTCATCCAGAAACGCTATCGCCGGTGGAGAGGAAGGCTTCCACGTTTTCCCGGGTGATGAAAACGGCCGGCCTGGCTTGGGGATATTGCTTGTAAAACTACTCGAGGGCTTCGCGGTGGCGGTTTTTGTTGCCCTCCCAGCTCACCTGATACGGCGCGATCTCGCCGCCCTCGAGGGTCACGAAATCCACCTCGCCTCCCTGCCTCCAGTGGTAAACCTGGCGGCAGTGCTGGCGCAGGTGGTGCAACACGACCGCCTCCAGGCTCTTGCCGCGATCGGCCCCCCCCTTGGTGATGACGGCATCGCGCCAGCCGAGGTCGATGGGATAATACTTGCGGTGCCGCGCTGCCCGCTGCTTTTCCGAGTAGGTGAAGTAAGGACACTGGAGAAGGATGTGACCGAAAACTAGTGACGGTCACTGGTTTTTCTCCGGTAAAATCGTGGCATGTTCTCTTCCCCGAGCCGGACTCCTCAGGGGCTAATCATCTCGCGGCGGTACCGCATCCTCCGCAAGCTGGGATCGGGGGCGATCGGCGCGGTTTATCTCGCCCGGGATGAAGCCGCCGAGCGGCCGGTGGCCCTCAAGGTGATCAAGAAGGATCGGCTGGGCGAGGAGGGGGTGGCGCAGCTCCAAGAGGAGTTCCGCGCCATCGCTTCCCTGCATCATCCCCAGATCGCCGCGGCTTACGACTTCGGCTACACCGAGGACGGCGACATCCCCTACTACACCCGCGAGTACATCGAGGGGAGACCGCTCGAGCCCGGGCCGCCCCCGGTGGCTCCAAGAAGCTCGCCGCGGGACTTCCTGCGGCCGTTTTTCGACCTGCTCGAGGCCCTCGAGTACCTGCACTCCCACGACATCCTCCATCTCGACATCCACCCGGAAAACCTCATCGTCGCCAAGGATGCCCGCCGCGGCGGCGTCTTGATCGATTTCGGGCTGCCGCGGCCGCTGAAGGGGTCCAGCGCGGCCGCGCCGCTCGAAGTGCGCTGGACCATGCCTCCCGAGCTTCTGGGCGCGGGCGAGGCCGGCCCGCCGGCGGACCTGTACTCCGCCGGCCGGCTCCTGCTCTACCGGCTCACCGGCAGGATTGAAGGCGAGGCCAGCCTGCCGCAGGAAATCCCCGGCTGGGGCCCTCGCCTCACTCTCGAGCTCGAGCGCATCATCCGCAAGGCCCTGCAAGAGGATCCGCGGCGGCGCTTCCAGTCCGCCCGAGCTTTCCGCGAGGCGCTCTCCAAGGCGGCCGGCGGCACCCCGTCCGCTTCGCGCGCCGCCGAGCCGGGGGATTCGACCGCCGGCAGGGAGCGGGAGCTCCAGAGGATCGATGGAGTTCTGCGGCAGGCCAAGGAAGGGCGGCCCGCCCTCCTCTGGCTCCGCGCGGGGCCTAGCCTCGGCAAGACCCGCTTGCTCGAGGAAGCCCGCCTGCGGGCGCAGCTCCTCGGCCTCGAAGCGGTGAGCGTTCGGTTCCTTCCGCAGCCGGGCGCCCACGCGCCGCTGCTCCAGGCTCTCGCCCCCCTTACGGGCCGGCGGCCTCGCCCGCCGGGGTGGCTGGGCCCGCTGTCGGCGGAGCACGGCGGCTCTTCCGCCGAGAGATCGCAGCGGGCGGCGCGGGCTTATTTCGTGGCCGAGGGCCCTCCCTTGATCCTCCTCCTCGATGACCTCGAGCGAGCCGACCGCGCCAGCCGCATGCTGGCGGAGGCCTTGATCGCGGAGAGCGTGCGCCGCCTCGGGCAGGGACGGGTCGGGAGAGGCCTGGGTCTCCTGATTGCCAGCGTCTCGAGGCCGGAGGGGGATTGGGTGAAGAGCGCTCCCCGGCAGGCCTTTCTGGCCTTGAAGCCGCTGAGCGCCCGGGAGTCGATTTCCCTTCTCGCCGCGCTGATCCGCCCTCTCTCCTTGCCGGCGCCCCTGGCGCGGAAGCTGGCGGAGGAGGTCCAGGGCCATCCCCTGCGCCTCCGCCAGGCCGCCAAGGCCATCCGGGAGCGCTGGGGGCGGGCCGGCAGCATTCCTGCCGCGGCCCAGGAGGCGCTTCTCGCCGCGGTCAAGGCGGCGGTCCGGCCGGCGCAACCGCTCGTCGGCCACCCGGTCGATCTGGAGATCCTCAGGACCCTGGCCATCCTGGATCGTCCGGCCAGCCTGGAGGAGATCGTCCTGGCCGTGGATCTTCCGGCGGCGGAGGCGAAACGGTCCCTCCGCCGGCTGCTGCGGCAGGAGGGCTTGATGGTCCTCAAGCGCGGCCGCGAGCGGCTCTTTCACTTCTCCCATCCCGATGCCGCCCGCGAGCTGAAGTGCGGCGTCCCCCTCCAGAAAGTGCGGATCCTCCATGAGCGGCTGGCGGATCGCCTGCTCAGGGCCGGAAGTCCGGAGCCCTGGCACCGCGAGAACCTCGCCCGCCACTTGCTGCGCTGCGGAAGAAAAGCAGCCGGCCGCGAGGCGGCGCTCCGGACCGCCGCGCTGCTTCGCCGGAAGGGGCTGCTCCAGAACGCCGCCGGCTTGCTGGGGGAAGCTCTCCGGCTGGAGGAGTCGCCGCGCTGGCAGCGGCGCTACGCCGAAGAGCTGAGCGCCATCCACGAGCTTCTGGGAGACCATCAGGATGGCATATCCCTCCTCGAGCCCTGGGTCCGGACGCCGCCGCCGAGCATGGATCGGGAGGAGAGGGTTCGTCTCCTGCGGCGCCTGGGGGCGCACTGCCATCGCGCCGGCATGGCCGGCCGCGCCCTCGACATCTTCCGCGAGGCGATCGCCCTCGCCGATCCGGATCGCGACGCCGAGGAGCTCGTCTTCATTCACTCCGAGCTCGCCGAGCTGCACACGTACCAGGGAAACTACGCCGAGGCGGAAAAGGCCTGCCGCCGCGGGCTGGAGCTGATGGCCCGGATGGGGAGGGGGGCGCGGTTCGAGCGGGGGCGGCTGGAAATGACCTTGCGCGCCAGCCTCGGCCATCTCGAGCTGCGGCGCATGAACCTGGAGAAGGCCAGGGATGAGCTGCTCGCCGCCCTGAAGCTCTCCCGCGCTTACGGAACCACCGCCGTTCAGGCCCTCGTCCTCGACAACCTGGGCATTGTCCACAACCAGCAGAACCGGTTCCAGCAGGCCGAGCGGTGCTTTCATCGCGCCGAGAGGCTCCTCATCGCCGCCGGCGAGCGGCGCGAGCTGATCCAGATCGCCTGCAACCTGGCGCTGATCGCCGCCAAGACCGGCGATGGCGCCACCGCCCGGGAGCAGGTGGAGCGGGCCGCCCAGCTGACGCTCCAGCATCCCGGCAAGCGGCTCGAATTCTACGTCGAGCTGATCCGCGGCATGGTGGCGCATCTCACCGGAGAGATGGAAGCCGCCATCGAGGCTTTGCAAACCGCCCTGCCCTTGGGGCGCGAGCTGGGGGACCGCCAGTTCGTCCGCTTCGGAATCGTTTATCTCGCGGAAGCGAGGCTCGCCTGCGGCCAGTACCGCGAGTCGAGGAAGCTGCTCGGCGCGGCGGCGGAACAGGCCGGTAGAGACGGCCCGCCGGTCCTGCGGCGCATGGCCTCGAGCCGCCTCTATTTCCTGGAAAGCCTCCTCGGCCGGAAAAAGGCCGCGCTGGCGGCGCGGCAGGCTTTCGAGAGCGCGCCGCCGACCGGCATCGAGTACCTGGAAGCCTGGAGCGACCTCTTCATCGGCGCGGCCCGCCTGATCGAGGGAGGAGAGGCGCTCGAGCCGCTTCGGAGCGCGCTGCGCGCCTTTCGCCGCATGGGCGTCCCCGCCGGAAGCCGGTTCGCGCAGGCCGGCCTCCTCTGCCGGGCGCTCCAGGAGGGGGATGGGCTGCAGATCCGGGCCGGTTTGAAAGACCTCGAATCTCAGGAACCCGCCGCTCACAAGATCCTCGCCATCCTCGAGCCGCTGGCGCGAGCGGAGGCTTGCTTCGCCCTGGGCGAACTCGACCGCTCGAGGGAGGCCGTCGAGGAGGCGGCCGGCGCCCTCATCGGCTGCTCCTGCCTCGAGCTCGACTGGCGCCTCGAGTTCCTGCGCTCCTTGCAAGCCGAGCGGCAAGGGGACCGCGACGGCGCCCGGCGCTGCCTGCATCGGGCACTCCACACCCGCGATGGGCTCGCCCGCGCCCTGCCCGCGCCTCAGCGCGAGCTTTTCCTCAGCCATCCCCGCTTCGCCGCGCTCGACGGCCTCGCCTCCCGGCTGAAGAAGTCGCCAGCTCTCCTGGCGCGGTCCGGCTCTCCGGCGGCCCGGGGCACCTTGCCGGAGCTCATCGGCGGCTCACCCGCCTTGCAGCCGGTCGTCAAGATGATCGACAAGCTCCACGACCAGGACATCCCGGTGGTGATCACCGGCGAGACGGGCACGGGGAAGGAGCTGGTGGCGAGGGCCCTGCATCGCACCGGGCCGCGGCGCGATGGGCCCTTCCTGGCCCTCGACTGCGCCTCGCTGCCGCCGGACCTCTTCGAGGCGGAGCTCTTCGGCTACGAGGCCGGGGCCTTCACCGGCGCGGAGGAGTCCCGGACCGGGCTGCTCGAGCACTTGAGCGGCGGCACCTTGCTCTTGGATGAGGTCGCCCGCCTGGTCCCCTCCTCGCAAGCGAAGCTCTTGAGGGTTCTCGACTCGCAGACGGTGCGCCCGCTCGGCAGCCACAAGGCCCGGCCGGTGAACGTCCGGTTCCTGGCCTGCTCGAGCGCCAGCCTCCAGGAAGCCGTGGCCGCTCAGACCTTGCGGGCGGACTTCTACTTCCGCCTGCGCGGCGTCGAGATCCAGCTCCCGCCCTTGCGGGCCCGCAAGCAGGACATTCCGGCGCTGGTGGAGCATTTCATCGGCCTCCACTCGAAGAGGCTGGAGCGGCCGGAGATCCGCCTCACCCCGGCGGCGCTCGAGTTCTTGAAGGGATACGACTGGCCGGGGAACGTCCGCGAGCTGGAGATGCTGATCCTCCGCCTCCTGGTCACGGCTTCCGGCGGCGCCGCCCTGGGAGTTGAGGCCGTGAAGCCCCTCTTGCCCTCCCCGCAGCCGGCCCCCCTTTTTGACGAGGACCGCCTCGCCGGGAAGGACTTGAAGGAGCTGCGGCGGGAGCTCGAGCGGGCCTACCTCCTGCGGCTCTTCAAGGACACCGGGGGCGATCTGGAGAAGATGATGGCGCGCCTCCAGGTCAAGCGCGCCAACCTCTACCACTGGCTGCAGCGGGTCGGGCTCAGCATCAAGGAGCTGCGGAAGAGGCCGGGAGATTGACAGACGGCTCCCGGCCGCTTCCGCAGGCGCGAAGGAGCTGCGAGGTTTTTTCATTGATTTCTCCAGCGGCGCTTTCATTCTGGCATCATGGTGTAGAGCGTGAGCCCCACCAGGTCGCGCGGCCGCGAGGGAAGGATGAAGCTGGCGAGGTAGCCGGCGGCAAAGCAAGCGACGATTCCCGTCCCGGCGTAGAGGAAGAAGCTGACGGGCGTCAAGCTCTGGACCGCGAACGTGGCCGCCGCGCCCGCAACCGCGCCGACCAGCGCCCCGCCGCCGTGGGCCCGCCGCGTGAAGATCCCCAGCGCGAAAAGCCCCGCGATGCTCCCGCCGAAAAGGCCCAGGATTTGGAGGAACGCGTCCCACGCGGAGCGGAGGTCGATCGCCGCCAGGAGAGCCGCCGCCGCGGTCGAGGCGATCCCGAGGGCCGCCGTGATCATGACGGCCAGACGGAGGCATCGAGAGTCCGGGGCCTCCGGGCGAAAGCGGCGGTAAAAGTCGGTCACCAGCGCGGTGGCGATGCTGTTCATGCCGCCGCTCAAGGTCGACATCGAGGCGGAGAAGAGTCCCGCCACCACGAGGCCGCAGGCGCCGCGGGGCAGCCTCTGCGCCATGAAAAGCGGGAAGACGGCTTCGCCGCGGTACGCCCGGCCGGAGGCATCCAGCAGGAACAGCGACTTCCCGTCGAGGCAACCGGAGCCCGCCGGGGCATCCGACGGCAGCGCGCCGATCTCGGTCCACGTGTCGGTGATGGTGTGATAGGCGAGGATGCCGCCGGCGAGGACGAGCACGTGGGCTGGGCCGTACGCCACGGCCGGCGCTCCGGCCAGGGGTCGCGGGAGGTCCGCGATCCGCCGCCATCCTCGCCCCGGGTCGGAGCGCCACGCGTCGGTCCGCTCGGGAGCGCCCCCGGCCATGATCAGGGCCCCGTCCTGCGCGGCGACCAGAGGCGCCACGCAGGGTGGTCCGGGCCAGGCCTCCAGAGCCTCTCAGCGGGGCTGCGGGGATGACAGGTCGAGCGCCCAGAACGTCCGCAGGGGTTCCGGGGCCTCGTCGGCGATGACGTAGAGGGTCTTTCCCAGGAGCGCGGACCCGGGCCGGGCGCAGGGCCGGGGAAGATCCGGGAGCCGCTCCCACAGGAGGGCGTCCCCATCCCAGCGGAGCCGGGCGGCGCGGGCCAGGAACCCGTTCTCGTCCCGTCCTCCGAGCAGGAAGAGAACGGGATCCGCCGAGACGGCGGCCGCCAGGGGGGAGGGTCGCTGCCGGGAGGAAACCTGCCGCCAGGAGGCCGCCCCGGATTCGAGCATGAAGAAAAGGTCCCCGCGCGCGGCGAGGAGGGCGCCGTTTCCGGCGGCCAGGGCCAGGAGGTCGCCTCCCGTTCCGGGCAGGGCGGGCAAGGGATGCCAGGCGAAGCGATCTCCGGACGGCGCCTCTTGCGAGGTGAGCGTGGAAAAGAGGACGGCCACCAGGCCCTGGGAAACTCTCACGGCGCGCTCCGCGAGGCCGCCCAAATCCGACTTCGATCTAAGAATCCGATGGCGCGCCGCCGGCAAGCGCGCGCCCCCTCGAGGTCGCCGCGCCGGAAGGCATCCCCCAAGCGGCGGGCCGGATCGGAGATTTCGTGCTCCTCCACCGGGGAGAGCAGGGAAGTGGTGCGCATGATTCCTCCGGATTATCCGCCGGAGACACCTCGGAGGTCAATATAATAACCGGCCTTGCGAACGTGTTTCAAGCTGTCTTCAGCTCGCCAAATGTGCCAAAGGCTTTTCCATGCGCCAATAACAATCGGAAAAGTATCGGGCCGGGTCAGGGCCTGGTGGAACGTCGTGGGCAGCGCAGCCGGTCCGGGGTCGGATCGCGGCCCCATTCCGGGTATGGCGCGGCGATGGAGCCGGGCTTGATGTACAGCTCCTGGAGGATGGCGATCGGGTCGGTGATATCGACCTGGCCATCGTCGTTGGCATCGGCCTGGTCCTCGCAGCTCGGGGCGGCCTCGCCGAGGAAGAGATGGTGCAGGATGAAGATGGCGTCGCTCTGGTCGACCTGGTTGTCCGCGTTGGCGTCGCCGCGGAAGATGCTGATGTCGCCGGTGATCTTGAGGAAGCCGTTCACGAAGAAGAAGGAGCTGGCGACTTGCGGCGTCACATAGGAGAATCCGGATCGCAGGAGGTTGTGATATTCTCGAATATTGGCGCAGTGGATAAACCCGGTGCGGGAGCAAATCCTGAATTCATCGTCCCCGCTGTCGGGGATCGCCGGCGCCCCATCCTTGAAGCGGATCTCGGTGACGCCAGGAGGGGCGTCGGGCTTGACCTTGAAACTCACCCTCAGCATTTCAAACTTCTGATCGATGGGCAGGAAGATGTGCTGGTTATTGAGCGGATTGACGGCCCAGAAATAGCCGCCGGCGGAGCTGTCGCGGATCACGCCGGCGGGAGTGAGGATCGGCCCCGGGACGAGGTGGTAGACGGCGATCTCATAGGGGGCGCCGTCGGGGCGCTGCCAGACGGCCTCGACGCCGGTCGCCTCGAGGAGGGTGCCGTCGTACTCGAGGGAGAAGATGATGCCTTGCGCGCCGCGGTCGGTTTCCACCGAGAGCGGCAGGTCGACCGTGCCCCCGGGCGCGGCCGATCCATCCGCTAGGCTGAACTTGACGTTGGTTCTAGGCGTGGGGACGCACCCCGAACCGGTCACCTCCTCCAAGACGGTGATGGCAGCGCTGGCTAGCCGGGGTCTGACGGCTTGAAGCGTGTCTACATAAACCAGCTCCCCGTACTCGAGGGTGAGGGGGTAGGTGCCTGCCTCGGTCCCCGGCTTCAGGCAAACGGGGAACTCCAGCACCTTCAGGTCCGCGACCGGCTCGATCCACTTCGGATGACCGATGGTCGATAGAACCCCGAAGGAAAGGGTCTGGCCCTTTCCGTAAACCGATAAGTAATCAGCGAGGCCGGTGAAGTCGGTGGCCAGGTCGTGATAATCCCCCTCCCAGATGGTCCCCGCCGGGGTGGTCAAGGGGCCGTTGTCAATGATGCCGCCCCCAACGATGATCCGCCCGGAGTATCCCACCGTTCTCTGAGGGGTGGTCAGAAGGACGGTGATGAAGCCGTGGCCGCTCGCGCCCCCAGCTAGGGTCGGGCTCAGGATTTCCAGCCTGGCTTCGGGGTCCTCCAGGGCGGAGCCACCGCCGTAGGAATTGCAGCCCAGATCCGGGGGCAGCGGGTCCGGGCCGGCCTGGGGAAAGGGGGCCAGCGGCGGGGCGCCTCCCAGGAAGAGGTATTGCAAGGTGTCGATGCCATCTTGAATATCCAATTCACCATCGCCGTTGACATCGCCGGCTTCAAGGCAGGTCACGCCGGTGCCGGTCTGAAACAGGAAGTGAAAATAGGCGTAAGCATCGGCGAGCGAGACGGCGTTGTCGTTGTTGGTGTCGCCGCGGATGAAATCCACGGCCTCGAGAGCTCCCGGCCCGCCGAAGATGGCCGCGATCAAGAGAACCGCAAAACTCAGGTATGACTTTCGTGACGCTTTCATGAACATACTCCTTCATCGAACGCCTTCAGAGCCGCTGGCAGCGCTTGCCAGATGCACTCTCTAGTCAAGTGAAATAAATGCAAACGCGAGGCCAAGTGCGGCCGGGAGCCGAGCGGCAAGGAATTCCGAAGACCATAAGCATTGAAGGCGCAACCGTTTCAATCGGCCTTCGGAGGATAAAGGATTCTGGCCCAGAGGATCCCCTGTAAAGCGCCATTGCCAGCCTTTCCAGCCTTTTCCAATTTTTTTAGAAAAAACTCAGCCCTCGTCCAGCCGCGCCAGCAGGCTGCCCGCCAGCCGGTCGTCGATGATCAGGGTGTTGATGGTGCCGCCACGCAGGGCGCCCAGAGTCACGGGCGCCTTCTCCTGCCCGAAGATGATCCCGACCACCGGCTTCTTCATGCTCACCAGGTTTTTCAGCTTGTCCGGACGCACGGACCAGCGCTTTTCGGCGATTTCCTCTTCAAAGAGCAGCTCGCCGTTCTCCCGGACGGGGTATCCCAGGACGTCGCCTACGCCGCCATTCGACAGCACCTCCTCGGGATCGAGGTTGTAAAGGTAAAGCAGCGTGGCGAAGCGCTCGCTCATGCCGCCTTGCAGAGAACCCAGCCCCATGAAGACGATGTCGCACAGCCCCGCCCTCTCGAGCAGCGCGTGCATTTCCGCCTCGTTGGCGATCGACAGGTTGACCCCTTGAACCCGGTAGTCCTCGCCGTCGAAGACCATGTGGCTCACCAGGCTGTTGGCGGAATAGCCGACTTGAATGCGGGCGGGGTAGAGAGTCCAGGGATAGGCGGTGACTTCCTGCAGTTCGCCCCGTTGCAAGTGATAGACCATCTGGCTGACGGCGAATCCCCCGACCAGGCCGATGGCGTACTCGTGGTGGCACTTGCGCCGGTGCTTGAGCAGGAAACGGCTGGCGAGATACCCCAGGATATTGGCCCGGAACTTCCGCGGCGACAGGCCGAGGGACGCCACCAGGACCTGAAAGTTGCCATCTTGAAGTTTGGGAATCTCGGCCAGGAGCCGGCCGCGCAGCTCCTCGGAAAGACTCTGGTCCTCATTCACCTTCAGGACCTGCACCAGGCCCTTTTGAATGGCGTCCCCGATGAACTTGCCGACCTCGACATCGGGCTGATCCTGGGTCAAGCCCACCGACCGGGCGATCTCGGCTGGCGTTGCAGAGGCCGCGGCCAGCTCGTAGCATTTGATGGCCTTCCGCTCGCCGTCGTTCCGAGGCGGGCGCGTCACCATCCACTCCACCGCGCCGTTCTTCCGGCGGATCGGGTTGGGGGCTTCGAGACCGCCAATCAGGAAGTCGAGGGTGCTCTCGAAGTAGCCGGCCAGCTCCTGGCACTCCGGAAGGGAGGGGAGAGTGTAGCCTTGCTCCCAGCGGCTGTATTTCTTCAAATGGACTTTCAATTCGGCCGCGACACTGGCCTGACTGAGCTTCTTTTTTTGTATCCGGAGCTGAGCCAAACGGCGTCCGAAGTCCCGTTGGAACCGATCCGGAGTGCTTCTGCTGCTGGAGTTCATGAAACGTCTCCTGGTTGGATAAGGATGAGACCCATGAGCATAACAGGACATATATTGTCCATAAAGAACCTTAAAATCCCCACTTTTTGGGTCATTGAATTTATAATTTTGTCTGTAAAATACAAGTTATAGTCGAAATTTTGGGTCCCCCAAGAGCTGTCAGAACTTGTGGTTTTGGAACGTGCCATCCCTGGATAGAGACTAGCCATCGGGCCCTGGAACCACCGGCAAAAGCAGCTCGAGGATTTTGAGTGCTTTCAAGGAGGAATACACCCATGGCCACCTCGCCCAAGCCTTCCAATGGCGGCATGAACAAAAACACCGTAGCAGGGAACCAGCTCATCAAGCTGTGCCGGCTCGCCTTTAAGGCGGACCTTCCTCTCTTGCTCATTGGCAATTACGGAATCGGCAAAAGCGAAATCCTGGTGCAGGCCGCCGAGTCGCTCGGCATTGACTACCGCGTCCTCGACCTTTCCCTGATGGAGCCGCCCGATCTCCTGGGCCTTCCCCGCATCGGCGAGGATGGAAGGATGCATTACGCCTTGCTGTCCTCCCTGCCAACCTCCGGCCGGGGCCTTTTCATCATCGAAGAGCCGAACCGGGCGCCGCGCTACATGCAGGCTCCTTGCTATCGGCTCCTGACCGCGCGGTGCCTCAACGATTACCGCCTGCCGAAAGGCTGGCTTCCCTGCGCCTCCATCAATCCCCCCGGCGAAGAATTTCATGTCGCGGATCTGGATCCGGTCCTGGAGTCCCGCTTCCTTTGCGTCGAGGTGGTTCCCGAAGCCGAGGAGTGGGCGTTGTGGGCCGAAAAGAACGGCATTCACGCCCGCATCATCGAGTTCGTGAAGAGCTGCCCAGGGATCTTCAAGGATCCCAAGGCCAATCCGCGCTCCTGGACCATGGCCAGCAAATTCTTGAAAGTGTGCGAGGTGGAGGGAACCGACTCCGACCTCTTGACCCAAGGATTTTCCGGATTGGTTGGGACAAGGTGGGCGCTGGCCTTCTTGAGGATGTACCGTGACAAGCTCTTGCCCTTGAAGCCGGCGGAGATCATCGAAGAGTATCCCTTCCACCGCAATGCTCTGAAAAGCTGGATCCGCAAGAGCTGCCTGGACATCGTCGACGCTTCCCTCGAGCTCCTCAAACGGTACCTCCAGCCGCAGGCAGTCTACGGCGAGTTGATCCGCAACGAGACCCACAAAGCCAACGTGCAGAATTTTCTGGCCGATCTGCCGGCCGAGTTCAAGAAGCAGATGGCTGGCTGGCTGAGGGAGCGGGGCTTCGAAAACCTTATGGCGGAGGAGGAGTGAAACATGTCCCGTCCGGAAAATCCCCTGTCCGCTCGCGCCCTGGGGCTGCTTCAGGAGGCCGCCGCGCGCCTGGTGTCTCGTTATCCTTTCCATGCCGGTATTCTCTGCCGCGGGCAGTTCGACGAAGAGCCTCTGATCAGCACCATGGGGATCACCGTTCGCGAGGGGGCCTTGATCTTCCTCTACAACGCCGTCTTCATCGCCGCGTGCCGGCTCGATGAAGTGGTGGGAATCCTCCACCACGAGGTCAACCATATCCTCTTCGACCATATCTCCGCCGATCCCCGGCAATATCCCGACCGGCAGGCCCGCCTCATCGCCGAGGAGGTCACGGTCAACGAGTGGGTGCCGGAGCCGCTTCCGGGCGATCCCATCACCCTGGCCCAGTATCCCGAGCTTCCGCCCAATGAAGACACCGACGCCCGATACCGCCGGCTGGTCAAGCTGAGGCGATCTTCCGGCGCCGGTAAATTCCTCGAAAGGACCGAGCCCCTCGATGACCATGCCCTCTGGCAGGAAGGAGGCACGGCGCTTCTCCAGCGAATATCGGCGGCTCGGCTGGCTGCCCGTGAAATCCTGAGCGGCCTGCCGGCCGCGGATTTAAAGCGATCTTCGCCCGTCATGCAGCGGATCCTGGGCCTGATGGCCCCGGGCCTCGGGTCGAGAAAGCGAGTCGAGGCCATCGGGTCCAGCGAAGGCGGCGGCGCCAGGATCGACTGGAAGGCTCTTCTGGAAGAGCACGCGGGGGCGGCGGCATCTCTTTGCCCCGTATTCCACCGTCCACCGCGGCGCTTGCCGGACTGTACCGGCATCTTCGCCGGAACGGCGCACCGGGCCGAGCGGCCCCTCGTCCAGGCCAACATTGACACGAGCAGTTCCATGAGCGCGGCCGGGGACCTGGCCCCGGTCGGCGCCGAGGTGGAGAGGCTCGCCCGGGACCATGAGGTCCTGGTCGTCGAGTGCGACGCCAGGATCCAGGCCGTTTATCCTTTTAAGCGCTGCCTCGGTCAGGTCCGCGGCCGCGGTGGCACCGATCTGCGGCCGCCGCTCCGGCCGGAGTTTCTGGCCAGGTACCACCCCGACGCCGTCGTTTATTTCACCGATGGCATGGGCCCGGCGCCGCCGAGAAAGCCGGCCGTCCCGGTGATCTGGTGCCTGACGCCGGATGGCTTCCCGCCCGCCCCCTGGGGGAAGGTGGTGCGGTTGGAAAAAGCGGAAGAGCCTGCTAAAATTAGTTTTTCCAGTGGCTATCGTCACCCGCTGCGCCTGCCACCAGTTCTTCAACAAGTGCGGCGAGCCGGGTTTGACGCGCATTTTCTGCGAGTGGGATCGCAACTGGATGGACGAAGTCGAGGCCTCGCGGCGGCCGATCCGCATTGAAAGGCCCACCGCCCTCTCCACCGGTGGCGATCACTGCAGTTTCCGCTTCATCCGCGATCCCGCCAAGCATACCGAAGCCGGAAAAACCAGCCCCGACATCGTCCTGGAGCAGGGGGAAGGTCAGGGGCGGAAAATTCCTTCGCTTGGATAAAAATCCGGTTTTCCGGCAACAGAAACTCCAGGATTTATCCCCTTCGCTCTCCTGCTCCCCGATCCGCGGGTCAAGGGATGAGGAAGCGGATCCGGCGGACCAGGTGTCTCTGGTAGCCGCCTCCCGTGGCGGCGCTGAAGCCCAGGTAGCCCTCGAACGCCTCGAAGCCGGGGATGGGGAAGTCCGAGATGGCCGCTTCGCCGTCGAAGGAGACCGAGACGATCCCGTCGCGGAGCTCGACGCGGACCAGGTGCCATGCGTCGTAGGCGATCCCCCGGGGAGGCTCGAAGAGGGCGAGGTGCTCGGCGCGCTCGGTCGCCTCCGCCGAGGCTCTCCGGGTCAGGGCGACATGGGGCTTCTCCGGATCGTTGTCTTCGGGGGAGGGGTACGTGTCGATCTGGACGGCGTATCCTTCTTCCAAAAAATCCAGGCCGGCGCCGATGAGAGGCGGGTAGTCGGGGTGGCGTGCCCAGGCCAGGGTCAAACCATCCGCTCCCAGGAACCCGCCCGGCTTCTCGATGCGGGCCTCGAACTCGACCGTCCAGCGCCGAAGGGCCATCGGAATCCGGAGAAAGGCCCGGCCGGCCTGCATCGCCTTCGCCTCGGTCAGGATGAAGCCTTGGATCCCGGCGTCCCAGCGAGCGCTCCCCAGGATCAGCCAGGAGCGCGGATCATCCGGAGAGGCAAAGGACAGAAGTTCTCCCGGGGGCTTCGCGAGGTCCTCGCGGGCGATCCGCGCCCAGGCCTCCCAGAGGTCCTGCGCCGCGGGGAGGTGCTCCTGGATCGCCCTCCTCAAGGTCTCCTCGGCGGCCTCCGGCTTTCCCAGGGCGCGAAGCGCCTCGGCGAGCCGGGCGCACGGCTCCGGCCGGCCTCGCGTTCTCTCGCAGAGATCCCGCAGCTTCCGGCTCGCCTCCTCGTGCATCCCCGAGCGCTGGAGGGTCCGCGCTTCCAGATAAGCGATGCGCTCTCCCGCATCGGGCCCCGCGGCCCCGCCCCGGAGGGCGTCGAGGAGGCCCCGGTCCTTGGCGGGATCCGGCGCCCGCCAGGCCACGAGCTCGGGGAGGAGGGAGAAGTCGGAGCTGGCGGGTCCCGAGTTCAGGCCCTGGATGGCGATACAGTTGTCGCCCTCCCGGAGGAGCTTGGGGTCGACGTCGTGCGAGGACTCATCCGCATCGGTGACGACCAGGTCGGCCGGCGCGTCGTGGGCGAGCCGCTCCCCGGGCGTGCCCGCCCGGACCCGGGCGACCTCGACGCCGTTCAAGTAAGCGACGAAGCCATCGTCGACGCGCACGGTCAAGGCGAGCCGGCGGATGGAGGCGGGATCGCGGACGGCGAAGAGCTTCCGGATGTAGAGGGTGAGGTAGTTGCCGAGCATATCCTCCAGAACCGTGGCGTCGTCGCCGTCGGCGTAGCCGAAGCCGCTCGGGCCCTCGGGCCACTCGCGGTCGGGGAACTCCGCCGCCGTCCAGAGAAGGCCCTCCGAGGGCTCGCGCCTGCCCGGGAAGTAGCGCCAGAGGGCGCCTTCGGGGATGACCGCCTCCCCGTCGAGCCCATCCAGGGCATCGTCGATGCTCCGGTAGGAGCAAAGGTCCGGACGGACCGCCCGGCGAAGCTCCTCGAGCTGCCGGAGCAGCCCGGCGGCGCTCCCCCGGATCCGGGTCGCTTCCTCGAGCGTCTGGATGGCGCCGCGAGGGTCGCCGGCGCTGGCCTGCGCCTCCGCGAGGACCGCGAGGAACTCCGGCGCCCGCCGCTCGGTCTTCTCGACGGAAAGCTCGGCAAAGGCGAGGGCCTTCTTGGGATCGGGGCGGAGGGGGTGGTGGATCCAGCCGAGGGCAAGGGTCATGCAGGGAGCCTCGAGTCTTTCCCCCTCCGCGCCCCAGCTCACCTCCTCCTCGAGGACGCCGAGGAGCGCGTCCAGCTCCGGCGCCGCCTGCGAAACGATCTCCCTTCTCCGCAGGAGCGACCGGAGATTGCTCAATAGGCTCACCCCGACCGCCCGGGGTGCGATCCGGTTGGCCTTGCAGTGCTCCCGGAATGCATCGACCTCCCGGCCGCTCGCGAGATACAGGAGGCCCAGATTGGCGTGAATTCCCGGCGCGTGCGGGGCCAGCGCCGCCGCGGCCTCGAGGTGCTCCAGCGCCTCCTCGATCCGGCCCCTGGACCGCAGAAACCATCCGAGACGGCTGAGGAAGACCGGCGCGGCCGGAGACGCGCTCACGGCGCGCCGGTAGCACCGCTCCGCCTCATCGAGGTCCTCCCTCCGCTCGTGCATGACGGCGAGGCAGTACCATGTGACCGGATCGTCCGGCTTGAGCCTCAGGGCCTCCGCCGCGGCCCGTTCCGCCTCCTCGGATCGTCCGAGATCCATGAGGAATCCGGCCCGGATCCGCGCCTGGAGGTAGGGCACCTCGAGGCGGTCGATCCATGGAAGCCCCTCCTCGTATTTGTCTCGGTTGTACAAGGCGCCGAGGATCCCCAGCACGACCTCCCCCTTCCTCTCCGGGGGAGCGCGCTCCCAAAGGCTGGTATAGATCCTCTCCGCCTCATCGCGCTCTCCTCGGAGCGTGTAGGCCCACGCCTTGTAGAAAGCGGGAGCGAGGGACTCGGGGCACTTCTCGGCGGCCACCTCGAAGTCCGCCATGGCGCCCATGAGATTCCCCTTCAAGACGCGCGAAGATCCCCTCCAGAGCCGGACCTCGATGGAGGCCCCCAGGTACGGTTCCCGGAAGATCGCCCCGCCCTCGATGAGATGATCGCAGGCCTCGATGGTCTTCTCGTGGATATCGCGCCACCAGGACTCGTAGGCGACGATCCACCAGTGAGCCCATCCCTTCTCGGGGGCCTCGAGGGCCTGCCTCCGCAGCGCGCGGGCCGCATCGATCTCGCCTCGCCGTGCGAGGAGGTTGGCCTTGAGCGCGGCGGCGGGCACGAAGCCGGGCCGCCGGCGCAGGGCCTCGTCGAGCTCCCGCAAGGCGTCGTCGGCGCGGTCGAGGAGGATCAGGCCCCGGGCCCTGTGGTAGTAGGCATCCGGCCGGTCGGGGACGGCGGCGATGGCATCTCCCAGCTCCTTCAGAGCCCGATCGATGGGGCTTTCACCCTCTTTCCAGCCGAGGGCGTCGCGATCCGTCGGGAAGGTCAACCCCCTCCCCATCTGGCTCGGATCCCCCGGCACGCCGGCGCCGAGGATCGAGCCCACCTGGAGCTGGCCGATGGCCCGGAGGACCGCCGGCTCGTACTCGGCGGCCCGCCGGAGGCGCTCCTGGCGCTGGGCCCGCCAGTAAAGCCCGCCGGCGGTCAGGCCCAGGACGGCGAGGGCCGCCGTCGCGAGGAGGAGTCCGCGCCGCCTCCAGGCGCGCTGGGCCAGCCGGCTCAGGGTCGAGCGCGGTCTCGCGCGGATCGGCTCGTAGCGCTGGAGCCGGCGGAGGTCCTCGGCGAGCTCGCCCGCCGAGGCGTAGCGCTTCTCGGGCTTCTTCTCCAGGCACCGGAGGATGATGGTCTCCAGGTCCCGGTTGATCCGCTGGTTCAGGCGGCGGGGGCGGACCGGCTCGTCGAAGAGGATGGCGTTCTGGACCGCCAGCTCCCCCTCGCCCTCGAAGGGCGGCCGCAAGGTCAGCACCTCGTAGAGCGTCGTCCCGAGGCTGTAGACATCGCTCCGCGCGTCGACCCGCCGCCGCGAGACCTGCTCGGGCGACATGTAGTGAAGGGTCCCGATGAGCTCGCCCGAGCGGGTGATCGTCTCCGCCGCCTCCTCGTGGACGAGGCCGAAGTCCACGAGCACGTAAGTCCCGTCGCGGTCCACCAGGACGTTCGAGGGCTTGATGTCCCGATGGATGAGCCCCAGGCGGTGAGCCTGCTCGACGCCCTCGGCGAGGCGGGCCATCTGCTCGACGGCGCTGGCGATGTATCCTGGATCGGAGACCGAGGACCCCTTCCTCTCCGCGCGCTCCCGCTCGGCCTCCCGGGCGAGGTCGAGGAGGCGGTCCAGGGGCGTCCCGTCGATGAACTCCATCGAGTAGAAGTGGGTGCCCTCGGCTTCCCCCACCTCGTAGACGGGGACGACGCTGGGGTGATGGATCCGGGCCGTGGCGCGGGCCTCGCGCCGGAAGCGCTCGAGCCTCCCCGGGTCCAGGGCGAAGGTGCCCGGCAGGACCTTCAGCGCCACCCGGCGGCCGAGGGACTCCTGGACCGCCTCGAAGACGGTGCCCATGCCGCCCCGCCCCAGCTCGCGCAGGATCCTGTAGTCCCGCAGGCGCCGCTGGCCCTCCCCGGCGGCGGATTCCGCCGGACCGGCCAGGGCGAGGGCGCAGTCCTCCCCGAGGCGGCTCAGGCGCGAGCTGTCCACCTGGTAGCCCAGGATCTGGGCGAAGAGGGTCCTCTGGCGCTCGTCGACGCTCGGCGGCCGGAAGCGCTCCCCCGTCGAGTAGGAGAGGTACTCCGGGATGCCGTCGGCCTCGTTGAGGAAATAGACGTCCTCTCCCCGGGAGACCAGGAAGGGATCGAGGGAGAGGAACTTCCCGCCCTCGCCCAGGAGGTGCAGCGCTTCCTCCTTGGGAGCGGGAGCGCCGTAGGGGAGGCAAAGCGGCTCCGGGCTCCGCAGGGGGTGGAGGCCCATGCAGGCGACGAAGGGGCACTCGACCCGGGATCCCTCGGTCACCTGGGGGCGGTCGAAGGCGACGAGGCGTCGCACCGTCAGGAAGGGCGATTGGCGCAGCAGGTCCGGAAAGGCCCTTTCCAGGAGGCCGCCCAACTCCCGGTAGTGCTCCGCCCCCAGGGGCGCCCCGTGCCCCAGCACCCGGTTGCGGTACCCCACGATCTCGTCGAGGAGCATCGCCAGACTGACCTTGTCCCGCGCGCTTGTCCCGCCGGTCAAGAACATCCGGATCGCGTTGTCGAGGCGGACCGCATCTGCCCAGCGGGACTCCCTCGTCTCGAGGAGGGCCTGGATCGCCCGGACGGCGGGATCGACCTCCTCCTGCGCCGACAGGAACCGGACGCACTCCCGGAGGAAGCGAACCCATTCGCCGAGGCTCGGCCTCACGAGGCCCTTGAGGGCCGCGTTCACCCGGTGGTCCCGCCCGTTGCCCGCCAGGTACTCGGCCATCGCCATCGACGCCGCGTACTTGAGGTAGACCTCGTAAAGGTAATAGGCGGCGTCGTGGCGCTCGCGCACCTCGGCAGCGTTGCGGAGCCGGAGATAGGCCCTCGCGATGGGAAGGGGATGGAGTTCGAAGATCCGATCTTCCACGGTCGGTTTCCGAGGCTCCCGCGTCCTGGCGTTTCCTCCAGGAAGACTGCAGCAACACGATAACGATGGCGATGTCTCGCCCCAACGCCGCTGGCTGTCAAGGGGTGAAGGGGTGACCTCGATAGATTTTCGACCTGGAGACTGCGATTGTCAAGGGGAGAAGACACGATGACTTTAGGGATAATTTAGGTTCTAGTGGGCACGCGGCTCCATTCCCCGGACCGTGGCCGCGGCCCAGTTCGCCTGGCGGCTGAGGTCCTCGTCGCCGCTCGGGAGAAACTTCTCGATGGCGGGAAGGGCCGGCTCGGCAAGGGGGCCGAGATTCCCCAGGATTTCCAGCGCCTCGAACTGCACGAGGTCGTCGCCGCCCTCGAGGGCGCCGGCGAGAGGCGGCACCGCCGCGGCGCCGAAGCGGGCGAGCGCCTGGGCGGCGGCCTCGCGCAGCGCGGGATCCTTCTCCTTCAAGGCGCCGAGGAGGGCCGGGATGGCGGCCGCGGGCTCCCGCCCGATCTTGCCGAGGGCGGCCGCGGCCTCGGGATAGCCTTCGCGCAGCGCCTCGATGAGGTCCGAAACGGCAAAGCGGGCGTTGACGCCGGCCCTCTTGAGGGCCTGGAGCACTTTCAGCCGGGCGGCGGGGCTCCCTTCTTTGAGGCCGCGCCGGAGCGCCTCCCGCAGGGGCCGGCGCGGGGGGAGGGCGATGGCCAACTCGCAGGCCGCGGCGCACTGGACTCGCCAGTTCGGGTCCTCGAGCGCCTCGGCCAGCGCCGCCTGGATCGTTTCATGGAAAGGAGAATAACCCAGCGCGCGAATGGCGAAGAGGCGCAAATTGTGGTCCTGGCTTTTGAGGAGCCCGATGAAGGGCTCATGCTCCGTCACCGTTTCGCGGAACCGATAGGCCATCCGTATCTGCAGTTCCTCCTTTTCGAGATGTTTGAGGAGGGCGGCGATGGCCCGAGGGCCGATGCGGAGCAGCGCCTTGAGGAGGGCCGGTTCGCCGCTCACTTTCTCCTCCGGCGTCTCCGGGCCGGCCGGAGCGGCCAGCCGGACGAGGCGGGGGATGGCCCAGGCCGAGCGCCTCGCCGCGAGCACGTCAATGGCCTCGCTCCGCACCTTCGCGTCCGGGGACTCGAGCCGGCGGATCCACCACCACTCCGCCGCGAGTCCCTTGAAGAAAACGAACGCCCCCGCCGCGAGAACCGACAGGCCCAGGAGGGTGATCAGGATGGCGAGGCGGCGGCCGCGGCGGCGATTTCCAGGGTCGTGAGACATGCCATAAAACTAGGGAGCGGCACTTATTCCCTACAAGGAGCGTAATCGGCACAACCGAAACTCTGAACAAAGTCAGTATCCGCTCCACATGGACGGTTGGGAGGTCCAGGCTCAGGTATGACCGCGTTCCCTTTGAAAATGAAATCCAGCAGGTGTAGGCCGTCGAGGATATCTACAATTTGATCGTTGTTGGTATTGGCTGCTTCGACGCAAGAAGGAGGATTGGTTATCTCCAAATCGCAAGCATCCCCGATCCCGTCTGAGTCGCCGTCTGCCTGGTCCGGATTGGAGTGCGCTGGACAGTTGTCCATGGTGTCCGGAACGCCGTCGGCATCCAAATCGGGCGCCGGAGGATACGGAGGTCCGGATGCGATGAAATAGACGGCCCCGCGAAGGGCTGGCGCCACCGTTGTACCGCAGTGCTGCTCGAACTCGATCGCCAGTCTTTCCACTCTCCTCGAAGGGGAGCGAGCGAGCTCCAGCACGTTGAATCGACCCACGGTGGCCGAACAGATCGGAGATGGACCTTCAATACGGATCCCGGGATTCACCGGGGTTGGATCTCTCCTCGCTCCTTCGTAAGGCCCGAGCTGGAGGGTGCCTCCCATGGGAGGCTGGAACTCGAGGTTCCAGCGCTCCTTGCCTCTGAAGATGACGATGATCCCTTCTTCGTTCAGGATTCCGGCATCGAACTGGCCATCGGAGAGTTGGAAGGAAAACTGTTTCCCCTGGCCGATGATTGATCCTGGCTCGCTGTCGAACCAGGCAAACGTCGTGGCGAACGAGTCATCGCACGCTTCACCGAGTGAATCGAAGTCGGCGTCCTCCTGACCTTGGTTAGAGGTTTCCGGGCAGTTGTCCCAGGCGTCTGGAACTCCATCTCCATCGGCGTCATCTTCGAGAGGGTAAGGCGGTCCCGAAGAGTTGAAGAGAACCGTCCCTCGGAGAGCCCCCCTGGCTCCGTCGCAAACCTGGACAAACGAGGCTGCGAAGCGTTTCACCGAGCCGTCGCGATCGAACAGGGCTTCGAAGACCTGGAAGGAGCCGCTGACTCTCCCACAGCCGCGACTTTCGCCTTCCACCAGCAGCCCCGGCGCCTCCATCAAGTCCGAGGTGAATTTGCGGGCGTTCTCGTAAACCCCAGGAACGAGCCGGGACTTCCCGGGGGGAGAGAAATCGATGTCCCACTCGACGAGGCCCGAGAAAGAGGCCGATACGCCGCCTAATCCGTTCCTCAGGGCTCGTATATTTCCATCCCCTTCCGTGTAGAACCGATCCTTGCCCTCACCGATGAAATCCCCCGGCTCGCTCTCCAGTCGGATGGAGGTCTACGCATGCACGAACCGGATGGAGACAAACAGGAGAAGGCCTGCGGTAGGAAAGCGGTAGAAAGTCATGAATCGTCCTCCTGCCCATGAGCCAGGTCCTTTCGCGTCCCGGCCATCCACGAACCGCAGAATTCGCCGGGAGCGCTCCTACTGAATCATAGGATGAGAAATCTAGCCAAAATTTGGTTCGAGATCACAGGTCCGAACACTTAAATAAAACTTATTCTTTGATTCTAGCCATTGATTTTTAAAAATCAAAAGTTTTGACAGCAGTCCAGAAGATCTCCCCACTTTATAGGGACTCTCGCCCCATGCCGACTGCGGCGTCAAGGGGTCGAACACTCCCCCCATCGTCTGAATCACCGAGCCGAGCGGGTCGAGGACCACCTTCTCATACGGGTTGGTCTTCACCCTCTCACCACCTGGAGCGCCGGCAGGTCCGCCTCGATGAACGCCCGGTGGAAGTAGTAGATAAGGCCGTCCTCGCAGCCGACGAGGAGGTCGAGGAGGCCGTCGCGGTCCAGGTCGACGGCGCAGGGAGTCGTGCTGTGGCCAGCGAGGACCGCGCCCCGCGGGGTGAGGAGGTCCCCCTGGTAGACGAGCACCGGCGCCGCGTCGTTCCCCTCGTTCCGGAAGTAGCCGACGCTCTTCAGCGTGTCGAACTCGTAGGCGAGGAGGTCGCGGTCGCCGTCCTGGTCCCAGTCGACCAGGTCGAACTTGCCGCGCCCAGCGCGGCCAGCGACGCCCTCGCCGAAGTGGAGCGGCGCGCCGTTCCGGTCGCGGAAGATGCGCTCCCCGGGCGTCAAGACGGTGGCGCCAGCCGCGTCCCGGCGCCGGCGAAAGAGCGCGAGGTAGCCCTCGTGGTCGAGGGTGACCAGGTCCATGAGGTCGTCCTGGTTCCAGTCGAGGCACTCGGGCTTCGTGCGCCAGACGGTCAGGAGTTCGCTGGGGCCCGGCTCCTCCCAGACCCAGGCGGGTTTCGGCGGCGGCTTCCCGCCCCAGTCGACCCGCAGCGGCCCGGCAGGCTCCAGAACGGGCGCGGTGCGGCTGCCGACGTTCCGGTACCAGGTGTGGCGCCCGCGGATGTCCGCGAGCACGAGGTCGAGGAGGCCGTCGCCGTCCCAGTCGCAGACCTCCGGGTTGGTATAGCCCCAGCGCGCCTCCTCGGGCCCCTGGATCGACCCTGACGGGCCCGCCTGGACGCGCAGCGGCCTGTCGGCCGCTCCGAGCGGCTGCGCCTCCCGGAACCGCTGCGCTCCGTCGGCCAGGAAGAGGAGGACCTCGCCGTAGGAGTTGCCCGAGACCAGGTCGAGAACGCCGTCGCCGTTCCAGTCGCACGGCGCGATCACCGCCAGGCTGCCGGCGTCGAGGAGCGGCGCGCGCCCTTGCAAGAGCCCGCTCAGGACAAGGCGCGGGCCGGGTGATGCCTCCGCCGCGCCGTTCTCAAGCAGGGCCACGAAGCCGCTCTCCTGGGCGAGGAGGACGTCGGGGTCGCCGTCTCCATCCCAGTCGCCGGCTGCGGGGCGGAGGTAGACCGCGCCGAGCGCGCGCGAGGCGTCCGCCGCGACGAGGCGTCCCGTCCCGAGGCGCGGCTCCCTGCGGCCTCCCGTGTTTTCGAAGTAGTAGAGGTCGAACGTCGAGCCGCAGAGGAGGTCGAGGTCGCCGTCGCCGTCCCAGTCCGCGGCGGCGGGGTGAGCCCGGCCATGGACTGATAGCGGCTTGCCTCCGGCCTCGAGCCGGACGGGCGCCGCGAAACGCGGTGCCCCGCGCTCGCCGATGTTCTTCTGGAAGAGGACCTCGCCCCGGACCGAGCCCCCCTTCCAGACGCCCCCGGCGGTGTAGGGCGGCGTCGTCGCCGGGTCGTGGGACAAGGCGGGCGGGCGGTAGCCGCTCGCGTCGCCGCGGCCGACGAGGAGGTCCTCGAGGCCGTCGCCGTCCCAATCGCAGAACTGCCAGGCGCCCGTTTCGAGCCCGTCGATCTTCCGGGGCGGCGCGAAGACGATCTCACCGTCCTTGAACCGCGTGAGGAGGAGGAGCCCGCCACCGAGGAGGTCCGGGCGACCGTCGCCATCCCAGTCGAGGAAGGCCGGGGCGATTGCCCGGCGCAGGATGCGCCTCGGCGCGGCCAGAACGCCGCCCAGGTTCTCGTAGTAATAGAGGCCGGCGAGGGTGGCAAGCGCTGGATCGCCCGGCTGCGCGCCGAAGAGGTCGAGGTCGCCGTCCCGGTCCAGGTCCGCGGCGGCGAAGGTCGAGTTGTAGCCGCTCGTCAGGAGCCCGGGCTGCGAGCGAGAGCCGAAGGCGAGCGGCTCCCCGCAGCCGACCCGCGGCACCGAGTGGGGCAGCTCGTAGACGCCGCCGCCACGCCGGTCAAAGCGCACGGCGTAGGTCTGCGTCCCCCTCCCCTCCTTGACCCAGGCGACCTCGACGAGGCGCGGCGGGCTGCCTTCCGTCCTGAGCCGGAACGGCACCGGCACCTCGCACTTCTCCGGATCTGCAAAGACCCGCAGGGAGTCCGGGTCGATGTCCTCCCCGAGCAGCTCGGCGGGGCAGAGGACCGGCGCGGACGGCCAGTCTCGCTTCCCTGGCACGGCGCGCAAGACCACCGCGAGGGGAGGGAGCGCCGGCGGCGGCGCGGTCGAGGCTTCAGCCGCCGGCGCGACGGGAGTTGCCGCGCCCAGGGTACCCAGGACGCCCAGGCCCGCGCGCGGCAAGTCGGTGAGGAGGAGTCCGGCCACCAGCAGTCGCGGGAGGAGCTGAGAAATGGACATGAAAATCCAGATCGAAGGATCTCCGAAAACGATCTTACGCCGCGACGATGCGGACTCGAGCGGAGTTCACGATATCGGCGGCGAGCGAGCCCGGGTTGCGTTTACGGATTGCAAAGAACTGGACAGCCGGGGATCCACACACACTTGACTCCCAGAGGATGGGGCGGGCCGCCGAGGAATTTCCACATGAGCATCGCCACCGCATCGCTGAGGTCGACAACCCCTTCATCGTTGAAGTTCAGCAAGGCGTGATTTCCCGGATCGTCCCGGCCGCCCCCCAGGCAGGGGAGCTCGGCGGGGGGGCCGCCCAAGAAGAGATAGCTCAAGAGGCAAATCGCATCGGACTGGTCCACCTGCGAGTCCTGGTTGCAGTCTCCCGGTAATTGGCCCCCGAGCGGCGTGAATCCCAGGCCCCGCCCCGGCGAGTTCGGGGCGAGCGCGTACGGCAGCGACCCATCGGGGTCCTCGTTCAGGAAGATCGGCGTATTCCGGACCACCGTGTCGATCCCCTCGACGGTGGTGCCGGCGGTGAAGCCGTTGACCAGGCGGCAGCCCAGGACGTTGTTCTCGTCGCCCAGCCCCGTGGGCAACGCGACCACGTCCGTCCAGGGGCGCGTATCCTCGCTCGCGATGCTGCCGACGAGGCAGTTCTCGACGACGAGTTCCGGCGCGTTCTCTACGTCCGGAGTATTGGAGTTGTTGAAGACAGCCGACCAGAGGAAGTGGCGCTCGAAGTGGCCGCCTTCCTTAGGCAGCCCATAGCGCCAAGCCTCGTAGAGGCCCTCCGGATTGAGATTCGCGCTCGCCGCAAGAGGTCCGCCCGCGTTGTCGACTGCTGGGGCCGACTGGAAGCCGGTGCGATGGAAGATGGAATTCTTGACGATGGTTTGCGGCCCCGCCGGATCCCGTCCGGCCGCCGCATCCCCGGCGGCATTGACGCCGACGCCGCTAACGCACTTGTCGAATGTACAGCGGTCGATCGTCAGTACGCCGGCGCTGTCGTTGTTGCAGCCTCCGTAGTACGCGCGCTTCGCGTTGGCGCTGCCGCAGTTGACAAAGAGGCAGTTGGTGACCTTGCCGTCAGGAAAGTGGCTGCTTTGCTTCTGGATGGCCACGGCGGAGTTCTCGCTGTCACCGTTATTGGTTTGGTTCGTGCGGCTGAAGATGCTGTCCTCGACGATGACGTTGGCGCCGCGCCCGCGGAAGGCGAACTTGCCGAAGGCGTCGAAGCGGCAGCGCCGGGCGATCCAGGTGATCGGCGAGGCGGCTTCCGTGGAGCTCCGGTCGGACGGGAAGAGGCCGGCGTCGTGCGAATGGTGAAAGTGACAGTCCTCGAAGGTGACCGTCACCGGCTCCCCGACCACGCTGAAGTGGTCGCTGCGCGCCAGGGTCTCGGCCTGCCCGTTTTCGAGGAAGCCCGTGGTGATAATGATACCATCCTCCGCCTTGGGTTCGCTTTCCTTGTCGGTGGCCATGCCGGTGAACTCGCATTTGCGGAAGATGCAGCCGTCGGTGTCACGCCCGCCCACAACGGCGACGCCGTCCGCCCCCTGCTGGCCTAGGAAGACGAGCGTGTTGGGAAATCGGATTTTAGATCCCGTTTCTGCGGCCGGACGGAAGAGGCAGTTCTCGAACACGACGTTGTCCGCCATGAGGAAGACCGCGCCGCAGCCGTTGGCCGTGACCGTGGTCAGGTCGGGGTTGCCCTCGATGATCAGGTTGCTCACCTTGGTGCCGTTGGCGAAGATGCCGAGGCCGGCACCTCGATCGGGCGTATCGCTCGAGCGGTGCGTGTGGACGTAGGCCCTGCCGGCCTCCGGCGTGATCACGGGGCGCTCGTCGCCCGCCTTGGTCGAGGTCAGGGTCACCGCCGGTCCGCCGTCCTCCGGGCTGCCGATCTGGAGGTCCTCGAGGTAGGTGCCCGAGTCAGTGATGATGATCTCCGTGGCGCCGCTGTCGATGGCGGCCTGAATCGACGTGAAGGCGCCACCCGCGCCCGATTGGTTCACCTCCACGGCGACAAGCCCCGGACTGAGCCCGAGGCAGCCGGCGACCATCCAACATGCAGAAAACCTCTTCGCTTTCATGGCATTCCTCCCATAGCATCCAGGTCCCGATGGTATTTACCGCCGCCCAGGTAGCCACGTGCGTGGCTCTAACACTCGCTTTCCCAAACAACATGAACGCTCCTCCTATATTCCCAATTTTTAACACTCTAGGCCCTCGGGGCCGGGAAGTCAATACTGTTTTTCGCAGATTCTTTGCGAATCAGGGCCACCTCGGCGAGGCCGATGCCGGGGTCGCGCTCGGGGAAGTCGAAGAGCGGTTGCAAGGTCCGCCGGCAAGGCGGGAACCGCCGCGCTTTTGATCGCGGGCCCCCGCACCTCGACGATGCCGAGGTCGATGTACTGCCCGCCGCCGGTCTGGTGGCAGTGGACGGCGAGGAGGTTTTCGCCCCGCTGGAGCGCCGCCTTCCCGGCTGGATTCAAGGGCAGAAGCTCGTAGTCGGTGGTGTAGCTCGAGGCCTGGGCGGCGAGGACTCCGTTCACGTAGACCTCAATGTCTTCGTCGTGATGGATGAGGAGCTGCGGGTTGCCCGGCGGCCCCTCCGGCAGGGTGAATTTCCGCCGCAGCCAGATGTCGGGACTCCTCCAATCGGTGCGCACCACCGCTCCGGGTGTGCCCTTGGTTCCGAAGCCCGCCGGCCCCTCCTTCCAGCCGGAGGCGGCGAAGCCCGGCTTGAACCAGCCGTCGCCGGGCCGCTCGAAGGTGTAGCGCCACGGGATCCCATGCTCCCTGGCGGTCGGGACGACGACCTTCACCTCCGGCGGTGCGGGGAGCGGCGCCCAGGCGCCCAGGATGGTCTTATCGCGCTTCGCCCACTTCCTCCACAGCTCCGGGTCGTAGAGCATGCGGATGAAGACGCCACCCACCACCGAGCGCGCCTGGAAGCCGACTTTGCGGCCATCGGTGGTCCTGTACCAGTCGGTCATGGGGATGCGGTCGGGCGTCTCTTCTAAAAAACGGTAGACCGGCTCGAGCAGCGCGTCGAAGTCCTGCCGCGCTCCGGTGAGCGCCGCCGTCCACAGCGTCCAGTCGAGCTTGGTGTAAGGCTGGCGGACGTCGAGGGGGAGGCCGTAGCGGTTTTGCGTCTTCCGGTAAAAGGCCATCTCCTTCTCGAGGACCGCTTCCGGAAAGAGGCCGAGGCCGAGGATGCGGTCCCAGACCAGGTTGTACTTCTGGCTCCAGGTGCCGGGCCTGTCGAAGGCGAGGCAGAAGCGGTCGCCGTCATTGGCCGCCTTCACCCAACGCTCGGCGAAAGTTCTGGCCAGCTTCTGAAACTCGGCGGCGATCTCCTTCTTGCCAAGCCGCTCCGCCAGCCGGGCGTAGGCGCCGAGGGCGAGGATGGCCTTGGCGGAGAGGTTGACGTTGTGGGCGAGATGGCCGGCGAAGTCGTCGGTGCAGAGCTGGGGAACAGACTCTGGCGGCCATCCTTTCACCTTTGATCTAAACTGGTTGCGTCGTTCATTTTCTCACATGGACTTGAAAGGCGTAAAGGATTTAATCACGGTCTGAAGAACCGCTTATTTTCAGTGCCAGAAGGCAAAAAAACCTGTAAACTGTATCCAGGTGAAAGAGATACGATGCCAAGAATCAGCACCAGCAGAGGAGGATGAAGCATGCCTGGCTCATTGACAGCCTTTGCAGCGTAGCCGCCTGGGAAGATTCCTTCTGCACCACAAGCCGTGGAAAAGATTCCGGAGAGATCTGCTCTTTTATCTCGCCTTGCCCTTCCTGGCGGTGGTTTCCAGGCTGCCGCTTTCCCTGGCCCGGACCTTGGGCCTGGCCATTGGAACCGTCGTTTTCTACCTCTCTCGGGCGGAGCGGAGAATTGCCACGGAAAACTTGACCTGTGCTTTCGGCCCTTCGAAATCCGCCCGGGAAATCCGAAAACTCTGCCGGCGGGTTTTTCAACACACTTTCGTTTCCTTCGTCGATTTTTTTGTGATCCGCCGCTGGTCCAAAGAAAAAATCGAGCGAAATTTCCATCTCGAAAAAGATTTCCGCCGCCTTCAAGAGGCCATACCGGACGGGTCCGTCGGTATCACCGCGCACTTCGGCAACTGGGAGCTGCTGGCGATTTTTTTCGCCCGCTATCATCCCGGCACGCTGGTGCCCACCGCGCAGAGAGGCAACAATCACAAAGTCCAGGAGTACATGGACCGGATTCGCGAGGCCGTGAATCTGGAGGTGATCTTCACTTACGAATCCCCCCGGCGGTTTTTCCAGGTACTGAACGAGAAAAAACTTCTTGGCCTGCTTCCCGACCAGGATTTGAAAATTCCCAACGGGGTGTTCGTTGATTTCTTCGGCCGGCCAGCTTACACCTCGACCCTGCCGGTCAAATTGAGCTGCTCCACGGGTTTGCCCCTGATCATGGTTCTCCTGGTTCGCGAGGGGAAGGGATTCCGGCTGTTGGCGCACACTCGAGTGCATG
Organism: Planctomycetota bacterium; assembly: GCA_016209605.1. Lineage (GTDB taxonomy): Bacteria > Planctomycetota > UBA8108 > UBA8108 > JACQVS01 > JACQVS01. The sequence continues at coordinate 2,205 of JACQVS010000263.1, read as the reverse complement.
ATCCCAAGGAAGCGGGCAGCGAGCAGGATTCATGGCGGATCACCCAGCGGTGGTCCCATTTGCTGGCCGATGAAATCCGGGCCTGTCCGGAGCAGTGGATGTGGTTCCATCGCCGCTGGGACACTCAGCCGGGAGAAGAAAAAAGATTCCAAGAGCCTCGCTGGGTGAGGGAGCGGGAAAAAGCGCTCAAGGGGTGAATCCGGCTCGATGCCCTGATTTGCTTCTGGAGCGCCTCGATCTGCCTCCTGAAAACGCCCCAGCCAAGCGGCGGGGGCCCACATTCACCCCCAAATTAATCGCTGTAACATTTGTTTTAATAATAACTTGTGGCTATACTTGTAATTTGAATATTGAAAATTCAGTTGGTATATTTTAATCTATCCTCGTGATAACACGTGAAATCGGTGAATCCATTCTCAGGGCCTTGAAAAAATACCCCGTCGTTTCGCTCACTGGCCCCCGGCAGTCCGGAAAAACTTTCCTGCTCACTCACCTCTTGAAAGACTACCAGTACGTTCTTCTGGAAGATCCAGACACCCGGCGATTCGCCAAGGAGGATCCCCGCGGATTTCTCAGCCAATATCAGTCCGGCGCCATTCTGGATGAAGTCCAGAGAGCGCCGGAGCTTTTCTCTTATCTTCAAGGGATCGTCGATAAAAGGAGAATCCCTGGTCAATTTGTCCTGAGCGGATCACAAAATTTCCTCCTCCTCGAAAACATCAGCCAATCCCTGGCCGGCCGGGTTGCTGTACTCAATTTGCTCCCATTCTCTCTTGCCGAGATTCTGGAGAGGCCTGGATTGCCCATCCCGCAAGATCGGCTGGCGGATCCCACGGGGATTACGGTCCTGTCGAAGGAAGACCTTTTCACCACCTTGCATCGGGGGATGTTCCCTCCCATTCTGGATCGTGGTCTTGATCCTCAGGACTGGCTGAAAAACTACTATCAAACCTTCCTGGAGCGGGATGTCCGCCTCTTGAGCCAGGTCGGCGATCTTGACACCTTCAGCCGATTCGTTCAGCTCTGCGCCGGCCGCAGCGGCCAGATCCTGGATCTGGTCTCCCTGGGAAACGACTGTGGAATCAGCCACACTACCGTTCGACGTTGGATCTCCATCTTGCAAGCGAGCTTTCACGTCATTCAGCTTCAACCTTACTTTGAAAATTTCAACAAGCGCCTTATCAAGAGGCCGAAGATTTATTTTCTCGATACGGGGCTGCTGTGCTATCTGCTCGGCATCCGTTCCCCTCAGGACCTCCTCTATCACTCGGCTCGGGGGGCGATTTTTGAAAGCTTCGTCATCTCGGAATTTTATAAGAAATTCTGCCACGCCGGGCAGATTCCGCGGCTATACTTCTGGCGAGACGCTTCAGGCCATGAAGTGGATCTGGTGATTCCGGCCTCAAAACTCCTTTTTTCGTTCGAGATCAAGTCCGGCCAGACGGTGGTCGCCGATTTTTTCGAAGGGCTCAAATTTTTCGAAAAAATCAGCCGGCAGCCGCCAAGCGGCTCCGCGGTCATTCACGGCGGGGACGGTTCGAGGATCGAAAACCAGCGCCTGGTTTATTCCTGGCGGCTGCTGTGATTTGCCCTTTTTCTGCGCGCCCTCCCTCTGTCTATGACGTTCCAGAGGGGGTATCTCTCCGTCTTCTGATTTGGCAGTCGAGCCGTTCAAGGCGAAAACATTAATAGAAGCTTCAATCCGGCTTCTTTTTACAGTAAAATTCACCGCAAGAATTCGTTCTCATGAAAAAGCAGTACTCAGCATATAAAACTACCATCAAGAGGTGATTAATGACCTCCGCCAAAGAGCAAATGGCAAAAATCGTTCAAGAGCAGCCCGATGACAGCTCGTTCGATGAAATCCTTCGCGAGCTTGCTTTTGAGAGAATGATCGTACGCGGCCTTGAGGACTCCAGCGCTCAGCGCACTATCAGTGACGAGGAAATGAAGCGCCGCATCAAAACATGGCGGAAATAAACTGGACCCAAGAAGCCGAGCGCTGGCTCAAGGACATATACGGTTACCGCCGCCGCAAGAAGTTTCGGTGCTGAATCTGACACTCCCGCGGTTCACGCGCGCCGGCTTCCGGAGGAAGGCTATGAACCATCGGAGGCTGGGGCCTTCCGGGAGGCTCACCCGCACTCGGGCGGGTGGCTGCAGGGGAGGCTGTCGCTGGTGGGATCGGGGCCGCAGCGGGGGTAG
>JACQVS010000261.1 GCA_016209605.1 Planctomycetota bacterium | reverse complement strand
TTACAATTCGTATAATACCTGTAATTTCGGTACGATCTCAGTCTATCTGGGATTTGCAAAAAATCCACTTGGCTTTTGTCATTTAAGAAATCCCGGTTGGGGGAAAGTCGCATGATGCGTGCTCGTACGGCAGCTTGTCTCATTGCCGCGGGAGTTCTTCTCGTCCCGGGCCTTGATCCCTTATTGGCCGAGCCCGCCATGGGGCCCCGGGTCGGTGTCAGCAATGATACGGTCCTCGTCCTGGACGGCAAGCCTCAGTGCACCATAGTCTACCCCGCCATGGAGGTCGGCTATTTCCGCCTTGCGAAACGATTCCAGGAATTCGTCAAGACCACCACCGGTGTCGATCTCCCGGCGTGCCCGGACTCGGAGGTCCGGTCGCTCGGGTACGCGATCGCTCCAGAGTACCAACGGCAGAACCTCATCCTACTCGGCAACCTCAACAACAACGCCGCGTTCGTGATATTGGCCGCCAACTTCCACGTCTACTCGACCTGCGTCTGGCCTGGTGAGAACGGATTCGAGCTTCGAACCGTAGCGAATCCCTACGGAACCAAGACGAATTGCCTGGTGCTGGGCGGCAGCGACGTCTCCGGTGTGGAGATGGCGGTGAACGAGTTTGTCCGACTCCTCCCCGCGCCTCAGCCCCCGGGAACGCTGAACGTCCCCGGGCTGCTCAAGGTCGTGGTGAACGGCAAGGACCAGGCGGGCTTGGGCGCGGAGGATCACGACACGGCGTTCGGCGGCATGCAGGGAATGTACCGCATCGCCGGACTTTGTGAAGCCTACAACACGACAGGTTCTCCCGAGCGGCTTCGCGCCGTCCGCAAGTTGCTTCTCAAATACCTTGAGAAGGACCAGCCGCCCGGCGCTGAGGACTACGGCACCGAGGCCGCGTTCCGCGGACTGGACCTGGTTGACACGGTCGCGCTGACGCCGGAAGAGAACCTGAAGATGGATAACCTGATCCTTCGCTGGTTACTCGGGAAGCTGAAGGAGCGCCCGTACTGGCTGCAGTTCGGGAGAAGCCGGTCCTTCGGCGGACACGAGGCGTGCGGGACTCTCTCCTTTTACGTCGCATGCAACTTCCTGCTCAGGAACGGCAGCCCCGACGAAGAGGCGCGCGAGATCCTGGAGCGGAAGCGTGCCGAGGCCCGGCAGTTTCTCAACTACCTCAGCACCTCGTTCAAGGACAGCAAGAAGGATGTCGGGTGGGAGACGTGGACTCCCTTGGCCGTCTTACCGCGGTACGCTCTCGCCGAGGACGATCCCACGTTCTTCGATTCGGGTACGGCAGCCAACGTCGTCAGACGTGCCTTCTACGCTGACCACGGCATGGGCCCGGCGGCGCTGGTCGCCTTCATCCTGAACGATCCTCAGTTCCGATCGCTGGCGCCCGGCGGACAGAACCTCTCGGGATGGGCTTTCACCATGGGCGGCGCAAACTGGACGACGCCCGTCCCTTCCCAGCCGGTGTCCCCCGCGTTCCTGCTCGGCACGAAGGTGATGGAATCGAGCAGGACCGACTGGGAGCACGCATGCCTTGAGGAAGGCAAACCAGCCGGCAAGTGGTACACTCACCTTCCCTGGCGCAAGACCTTCCACCTCGTGGGCTACGCGGCCGGCGTGACGAAGCAGGACCAGTTCGCCGTGATGGGCGGCTGGGATTCCACCGAAATGCCCGGGGAGGCGAACTCCATCCGCATCTTCCGCCAGGCTGGCCACAACTTCCTCTTCCGCGCGGATGGGAACGATCAGCGGAAGCCGCGGCCGGGCAGGTTCTACCAGAACTCCCTGGTGGTCAACTCCGGCGACTTCTCGCAGTCTCCGCCCTGCGCCAGCGAGCTCCTGGCCCACTTAGACGGCCCGACGGTAGGCATGGCGGCGGCGAGGCTGAGCGACTTCGGCGGGATCGACTGGGAGAGGGGCATTTTCTGGCGGAGGGGAAGGTACTTCGCCGTGCTTGATATCTGCACGGCGCGCCGCGAGGGTTCTTTCTTGCTGAGCAACCAGTGGTGGAACAACGATGGCCCTTCCCTGTCGGGCAACGTCTGGAGCGCTCACACCGAGCACGGCGTCTTCCGGCTGGTTATGGACGATCCGGGAGAGATCTCCTCCCGGCAGTGGTGGGACGGCGGCCCGTTCCAGCTTCGGCAAAGCAAGCTACTGAACCTGAAGAGCGGCGAGAAGGGCTCCTTCAACAACGCCTTCTACCTAGACAGCAGGGAGACGCCGCAGGGATACGAGGTCCGGAAGGTCAACTTGGAGAGCATGATGGTTAGGGGCCGGTGGGGCGGTTCGTCTTCAGAAGAGATCGCCCTCATTGGATACAGCGGGGGGAAGCCCGTCAGCGCAGGCAAACTTCGGTTCGGCGGAGGGATGTACTTCATCTCGCCCGATATCCTGGCGCTCGATATCCCCGGCATCGTTGAGGTCGGCGGAAAGACCATCATTGCGGCGGAGGACGGAACACCGAAAGAGGGTGACCCCCGCCTCCTGCGGTCTGCGCTTGAGGAACTGTGGGACTCTCTGACTCCGACGCCCCCTGCCGGTGAAAAGGCGTCGAAGGCCCCCAGGATGTCTTGGGGTGAAGCCTCCCCGCGCCGGCAGGTCGCCAAAACCGACCACGCGGCGGTCCCAGGGGTGGCCTTCACCAAGGATGCCGACGGCCGGATCACCTGGGACCTGGGCCGCGACCTGGAAGTCACCTGGATTGACGGCATCCGGATGGATGGCGAGAGCGTCCCGGTCACCTGCAGTTCGGACGGGTTCAAGGAGGATGTCCGCACCGTGGATGCGCCCACCGGAGTCCGGCACCACTGGGTCAGCTACCAATACGGAAACGCCGCCGACCTCGGGCAGGGCACGCTGGGGCCGATTCGGCAGAAGGCAAGATACTTCCGGATCGGAAAGCCGAGCGACAAGCTCTCCTTCGGGCTTTGGATCGCACAATCTTGGCACAAGCAGGACTGGAACGTCACGGGGCACAACTCGGAACTCTTCAACCGGCCGTTCTGGCAGGAGGTTGTCTTCCGTGGCGACAAACCGGAAGTCGAGATCACACGCACCTTGGCCGCAGACCTGGACGGCGATGGCTCGCAAGAGGTACTTGCGGCCACCAGCACGTACCAACTCCTGGCGCTCGGGGCGGATGGAACCGTTCGGTGGGAGCATCGGTTCGACGGACCGATCATGGATATGGTGTGCGACGACTTGGAGCAGGACGGCCGGCGCGAGATCCTCGTCGCCTGCCATGACTACGCCGTGTACTGTTTCGAGCACGATGAAAAGCTGCGGTACAGGGCGGACTTCCTCGCGAACCGGATATCGGCGGCGGTGGCAAACTCGATATGCACGTACGACACGGGAGACGGTCGAAAGGCGCCGGCGATCGGCACCTATCATGCAGTGACCAAGCTCGACTACTTAGGCAAGGGAGTTGCCACCGTCGATGGCCCGGGCTTCTACCTCGACACGGCAATGCCGTCCGCCGTTGACCTGACCAGCGACGGCATCGCGGATTTCGTAATGAGGGATAACGTCTGGGGGCTTGTAGCCCTGATCGAGGGGAAGGAGTTCAAGCCGATCGCTACCAACTCGACCGGGCACCGAGGCAAGGGGCTGGCGATCCTCCCCTGGACCTCGGGCGGCAGGACCAGTTCGGTGTTGGTTATCGCGCGGGAGGGAGTGACGGGTCTTCGCATGGGCGGCGGCTCGGCGGGGGTATCCGCGGGAGGAGGAGCGGCGGTAGTCTCCGGTGGCGACATCTCCACGCTCTTCTCGCTGCCGATATCCCCAATAACCGGCTGGGACGTGGCGGATGTGAACGGCGACGGAGAGAACGAGATCGTCCTGGGCACACTCTACAGATCCGTGGTGATCGTTTCGGGAGACGGTAGAGTACTCGCGTCGGCGCTTGCGGACGGCGAGGTCAACGATGTCTGCGTGCTCACCTCCGCCGCCGGGGAGGTCCGCGTCCTGATGGCGACGCCCGGCGGAATCTCGGTGTTCGACCCGGGCCTCAAGCCGGCCGGGCTGCACGTTGTGGAGGGAGAGCCGTGCATTAAGCTTCAACGGTGCGCGGACCGGGGGCGTGACCGGGCGCTTTGCTTCTTCCGCGACGGCACCGCGATGTCGGTATCCTGCGAGTAGCGGCGCCTTCCCCGGCAGGGCTGGCCCTTCTCTATGAAATCCTCATTGCCGCCGATCCGAATCCAGAGGTCGAGGCGCTGATCCTCGAGTCAGCCCGCGGCCTCTTCCAGCGCGAGGTCACCCGCGTCAACCTCTTCGCCATCTCCCTCATCGCCGAGAATAGGTGACAGCTTCACCCGCCGATCTTGAAGCTGGTGATGAAGTTGAGCACCCGGCAGATCAGGAAGACGGCGGCGTTCTTCTTGTGGAGGCCCCTCGTCCCGGGGAGGCGGCTGGCGGCGCCGCCCTTGAGGAGCCTCAAGCCGGTCACCAGCGCCACGGCGTAGCAGGCGAGGCACACCACCGAGACCAGGATGTGGAACTTGAGGATCCAGTCCCCGGTCTGCGCGACGGTTTTGAAAGCCTTCTCGACGGCGGCGCGATTGAGCTCCACCACCAGCACGTTGGCAAGGTCGACGGCGAAGCAGGCGATCATGATGGGCACGTGCCGCCTGGGACGGCGCCTTTGCCACAGCCCCACCGCGACCGCCCCCAGGATCAGGCCGTTAAAAATCCGCGAGAGGAGGGTCAAAGTTTCCGGTTCCATGTCGATCACCATTCATCAAGGTATGCAACATACTTGGTCTTGTCCTGATAGCCGCACTTCTCGCAGCGCACCCCCACCGGCTCGCCGCGCCGGAGCTTCACCAGCCCTTCCTCGCCGCAGCGCGGGCAGCGGCGGGCCGGCCGGGCCGGCGAGAAGACGCAGCCCAGGATCCAGAAGAGCAGCGCGGCGGCGAACAGCGCCGCCAGGACCGGCAGAAACAACGGGCGGAACCGGACGAGCAGAAAGAGAGCGCCGGAAACCAGAATCACCCAAATAAATTGTAAAAGGCCGCTTTTCCAAACGAGTTCAACAATGGTTCGGCTTCGGCGCTTCAAGACTTTCACAGCCCTGCGCTGGCAATATTCTGGATGTCTTCGATCCGCCCGAGGACGAGCAGGATATCGCCCGCTTTCAACTTAAGGTCGGGATGGGGAAAAGACCGGCTTTCCCTCCCGTTGACTGCCGGACTGATGACGGCCAGGACGTTCAGATGGTATCTGGATCTGAGCTTCGCCTCTTCGATCGACTTGCCGGCGAGCTTCGCTGGAACCGGAACTTTTTCGATCTTGAATCCCTCCGGCAGCTCCGGGAACTGCTTGAGAAGTTCATCCTCCGATTTGTTGATGAACCGGGATAGAAGCATGCGGCTCCGCAGCGCCTCGCGGTCCAGCGTGCCGAGGATGTCACGGCGCGTGACCACTCCCATAAACCGGCTCGAGTCGCTGCTCTGGACCACCGGCAGCTCTTCCAGATCCGAAATCCAGAACTTTTCCAGGACATCGGCCAATCGATCGATTGGATAGACTGCGGAAACGGGGCCGCATATGTCCCTGGCGATCACGATGGAAGCCAGCTCCCGGTCGGTCATGAATTCCTTGATGTCATGGAGGTTGATGGTTCCCAGAAGGTTACCCATTCCATCCCCGACATACAAGTAATCGCTCCTCGAGGCGTAAAATTGCTTGAGGATTTCATCGAAACGGAGGTTCTCGGGAACGAGCGCCACGTTGGGCCTCAGGATGTCCTGCACCTGCTTGGAATACAGCACCGTTTCTTCCACGCTGCGGGCCATCTGGATGCCGCGCTGCCTCAGCTTTTCGGTGTAGATGGACTCCGGATTCAGCTTGCGCGCCACCGAGCTGCTGACGATGCAGGACAGCATCAAGGGGAGGATGATGCCGTAGTCTTGAGTCAACTCGAAAATCATCAAGATGGCCATGATGGGAGCGTGCGTCGTCCCGGAAAGCAGGCAGCCCATTCCAACCAGAGCGTAAGCTCCCGGGGAGATGGCCAGGCTTGGAAAGAAGAACTTGGCCGCGTTTCCCAGCGCTCCTCCCAGGGCCGCGCCGACGAAGAGGGAAGGGGTGAAAACGCCCCCCGAGCCCCCGGATCCGACCGTGACCGAGGTCGCGATGATTTTCAAGAAAAAGAGGATCAAGATCAATCCGCCGGCGAGCTGCTGGTTGAGGATCCGGTTGACCGCTTCATAGCCGTTTCCCCAAACGTGGGGGAATTGCAGCCCGATCAATCCGATGATCATCCCGCCCAAGGGAATTTTCAGGTAATTCGGGATCTTGATTTTCTTGAAGGCTTCCTCCCCCTTCGAAAGGGCCCCGATGAATAGATATGCGGCGGCGCCCGCCAGGATCCCCAGGACGATGTAAAAGCCGACCTCCAGCGGGCTGGCCATTTTGAAGGAAGGGATGAGATAAGCGGGCTGGTCGCCCATCACGGCCCGGGAAATGAGCGTCGCCGCCACGGATGAAATGACCACGGGCCCAAAAACCTCGACGGCAAAGCTTCCGAGGATGATTTCCAGCGCAAAAATCGCCCCCGCGATGGGAGTGTTGTATGCGGCGGCCATACCGGAGGCGACCCCGCAGCCCACCAGGATTCTCATCCTCGACTTCGGCAGGCGGAGCAGCTGGCCGCATCGCGATGCCAGCATGGCCCCGATCTGGACGATGGGCCCCTCTCGGCCGACCGAGCCTCCGGACCCGATGGTCATCAGCGAGGCCAGGGAGCGGAGGAGAACGGAGCGCGTCTCGATCTCGCCGCCCTTCAAGGATACAGCTTCCATGATGTCGGCAATCCCGTAGGCTTTGGTCCGGGCGGCCAGGGAGTACAAGATGAAGCTGGCCAGCGCACCGCCCCCTGTCGGGACCAAAATTATAAAATACCAATCCAGCTTGGAGGCGGCGTCCAGGAGATTATCCCAGGAGGAGAAGAAAAACCTCTGGACCAGAGCCGTCAGGTACTTGAAGAGAATGGCCCCTCCGCCTCCGGCGACCCCCACGATCCCGGCATAAATGGCGAGCAGGGTTATTTCATCGGGCTTGAAGAATTTACGCCATCGGAAACGGTTTTCCATTTCGGACTACTGACGCCTCAAGATTTCCACCCGATCCAATTCGGATTTTTTTATGCTACAATCTCGAATCGATCTTTTGAAATAGATTTGGCTAAAAAATTTAAAACTCGGAAAGACCGAAAAACGATGATCATGAAAGATTCTTCAGGCTCCAAGCCGCCAAAAGGCCGGGCCGGATACCTGCAGGCCGGCCTGGTCGTCGCCCCGCAGGCCGAAGCCGCCCACGAGGGGGCGCGCGTCCTGGCCGAGGGGGGGAACGCCGCCGATGCGCTGGTGACCGCCGCCCTGGTGCAAGGGGTGGCCGACCCCCACCGCTGCGGGCTGGGCGGGTTCGGCTGCGCCACCGTCTTGTGGAACCAGCCGCGGCAGGCGGTGGCGGTGGGATTTTACGGCCGCGCCGGAGAGAAAGCGCGGCCGGACCAGTGGAAGGACCTCCTCGAGCACGAGGCCCCCGACGGCTTCGGCTACGTGATCAAAGGAAAAGGGAACGACGTCGGCTACCAGTCGATCACCACCCCCGGCACCCTGGCCGGCCTCGCCGCCATCCACCGCCGCTTCGGCAGCCGCGGCTGGAAGGAGCTGGTCGATCAGGCCGCCGAGGCCGCCGAGCAGGGCTTCCTCGTCGGCACCGGGCTGGCGGAGTTCTGGATCCGCCCCGGCCTCTACGGCCGGGTGTCGACGCGCGAGCGCCTTTCCTTCACCGAGTACGGCCGGCGGACCTGGTTCGACGCCCAGGGGGAGACCTTCAAGAGTGGCACGCGGGTGCGGCTGCCCGACCTCGCCCGCACTTACCGCCAGATCGCCCAGGAGGGGCCGGAGTCGTTCTACCGGGGATCGATCGCCGCCGTCATGGCCCAGGACCTCGAGTCGAACGGCAGCCTGGTGACGGCCAACGACCTGCGGCGCTACCAGGCCAAGGAGGAGAAGCCCCTCGAGGGACGCTACCGCGGCCATCGCATCTTGACCTCGCCGCTCCCCGGCGGCGGCGCCGCCTTGCTTCAAGCCCTGCGGCTCATCGAAGAGCTCCCCTTGAACGCCCTCGCCCACAACTCTCTCGAATACATCGAGCGCCTGGGGGCCGTCTTCAAGGCGGTCTGGCGGGACCGCCTCGACCACCACGGCGACCCCGAGTTCATGGACCGCCGCCCCGAGGAGCTGCTCTCGGAGGCGCACCTCGCGCGGCTCCTGCAAGGGGTGCGCGGCCCCGCTCCGTCGCTCGACCGCGAGTCGGCCGACACCACCCATGTCAGCATCGTCGACCGCTTCGGCAACTGCGCCGCCTTCTCGCACTCCCTGGGGTACGGCTCGGGGGTCTTCTCCGGCCAGCTGGGGTTCATGCACAACAACTGCATGAGCGGCTTCGACCCGCGCCCGGGCCAGCCCAACTCCATCGTCCCCGGCAAGGCGCGCTCGACCGCCATCGCCGAGACCATCGTTTTGAGGGAGGACGGGTTGAGGGAGGACGGGCGGCCGCTCCTGGTGCTGGGCTCCCCGGGGGCGGCGCGCATCACCGCAGCGCTGGCGCAGGTGATCATCAACGTGATCGACCACGGCATGCCGGTGGCGGAGGCGGTCCTCCACCCCCGCTTCGACGGCTACGGGGAGAGGACGATCTTCCTGGAGTCGCGCTTTCCGCTCCCCGTGGCCGATGCCCTCAAGGCGCGGGGCTGGGAGGTTGTCCAGAGCCCCAAGCCCTTCGGGATGGTGGGGCGGGTGTATGCCATCGAGATCACCGCCGGCGGCAGGCTGGTCGCCGGCGTCGATCCCGGCGAGCCGGGAGCGGCGGTGCGGGGATAGCGGCCAGTGGGCGTGGGCGAGCGAGCGGCGGGACGGCGGCGAAGGGCTCTCTCGCCGATCACCACGAGACGGTCAGGCCGCCACCGAGGTTGAAGCCGCTGAACTCGACCTGGCCGTCGACCTTGGCGCGGCGCGTGAAGGTGGCGCCATCGACCGTCAAGTTCTGGACCGGGACCCAGTCGAAGCTCGCCTCGACGAAGATCAGCAGGTTGTCGATGATGGGCCAGCGGAAGCCGACCGACGGGCGGGCCAGGAACTGGGTGAACAGCCGCACTTCAGGTGTTTGAGCGAAGGTTCCTCCGGGCACCTCCTGGCCATTGATCAGCACGGCCCCCAGGCCGACGCCGTGGCGGAAGATGAGCGGGTGCTTTCCCTCCCACAGGGGGACATCGTAGTCGTAGAGAAAAAGGATGTTGTACCGGTCGAGGCTTTCCAGCCACTGCTCCGGATCGGCATTGATCGCCTCGTTCTGAGCGTTGGGATCGCCGGGGAACCGGGCTAGCATATCGGCGACCGTTTCATCGACGAGCTGGCGGATGTAATCGAAGCCCAGGCCCAGGTAGAGGTTCTTGAAGGCCTCCATCTCCGCCTTCACCCCCACCCCGCCCCCTATATTGAGGTTGGAGTTGATGGGAACGAACGCTTCGCCGCGGATTTCGACGTTGAAACGCCGGTGCAGCATCTGGCTCGCTTCCTCCCGGGCGATGATTTCATCGTATTCCTCGTAGCCTCCCCCCGGGGTGATCTGGAAGCTGGGCAGGGGGAAGGACGAGGCCATGCTCCTGGAAACGGGGGCTTCCGCCAGAGCGCCGGCCAGCAGGGATCCGAGGTTCCCACCAGCGCGAGGGGCGTAGGTCTGGCAGCCCCACGAGATCATGCACAACGATAAACCAAAAAACCTAGCGCCCCCTCGGAAGGAGCGATGGGGGGAGAGGCGGGTTGGGCGATCGGCGGAAAGAGACATTGAACTCTTGGAACCTCCTAAACTTGCTTCTTGTTACTGCTATATCCTCTGCACTTTTGCATATTTTTGGACGTCTTCGGAAAAAATATGCAAAAGTTTCTGGACCGCTCCCTGGAGAACCGGGATTGCCAATAAATTCCAGATCTAGTTATGATTGAACAGAGAGGCTAGAGGAAAATTTCAGCTAATTTTGAAAGGTAGCAGATCGGAAGCCAATTTGCAAGGGGGTACACAACACTTTGTGATAAAAGGAGTTCGTTCGGGCGGCAGGCAGGAGCGGGAGGGATTGATGGATGCCGGGCCAGAGTCCTCGAAGATTTTCACCCGCCGGGACTGTGGGGATCTGCAGCCGCGGCCGCCCTCAATTCGTTTCAAAAAATCCCTGCAGCGCCCTGGCGGCCAGCGGCCAGGCCGGCCGCGGAAAAAGGACCTGGAAGATGGCCTGGTCCAGGCGGTCGGGAGAGGTGGTGATGGCTTCTCCCCCTCCCGCCTGGGCCAGCTCCGGAAAAAGCCAGACCGGCTCCTTCCCCTCTCCGGAGCCGAGGCCGATGGTGTGGATGCGGTAACCCGCCTCCTCGCGCACTTGCCGGGCGAGGCCGAGGAGGGCCTGCTTGTCCTCGTAAGGCGGCGAGCCATCGCCGATGAAAACGATCTGTTTCTGGGCTTCCGGCCGCCAGGTAAACCGGCCCAGCTGCAGGGCCGCCTTCAGGGCCGGCAGCACTCCCTCTGGGGGAAGCCCGCCGCCCTCGGCCCGCTGCTTTTGAACCGCTTCCACCAGCTGATCGAGGCTGGCGCCGAATCCTTCCAGATGCACCCACTCATCCCGGTAGAAAAGGAGCCCGAGGCGGGAATTGGGCAGCGCCCAGGCGATCAAGGAAAAGAGCGGAGCGGCCCGCTTCTTCAGGGCCTGGTAAGGCTCCTCCATGCTTTCCGTGATGTCGATCGCCAGCAGGATGTCGAAGCCCCGCCGCGCCTTTTCCGCCAGATCATCCTGAAGGGCCTTGAACCCGTCGAGGGCTTCTCCCGCCAGCTCCGCCTGGCGCGCGACCTCCTGCCAGGGAAGGGCATCGATCTCCTGCTTCTCGAGGGGCGGCTCCCCCACCAGCCTCTTCAGACCTTCCGCCTCCACGCCCGATAAAAGGGGGCCCGCCCCCAGCCACCGGCGCGCCTCCTCCAGCAATCCGGCGGCGCCGTTTTTTTCCGGACTTTTTTTCGAGGAGAGAAAGCGCTCCAGCTCGACGATCGCCCGCCGCCGCACTTTGGGATCGGGGTCCAAGGTCAAGGCGGCCAGGAAGCGGCAGGCGGCGAGAGGCTTCATGCCTGAAGGCCCGTTGCCCGAGCCTCCAGCCGCTTCCGCGAGGAGGAACCGCAAGAGCGGAGGATCATCCCCCCGGACTTTCCGGAACGCCAGCCCCACGGCGGCCCCCTCGCTCGGCGCCGGAGCGCTGGAGGCTACCGGCTCCTCGCGCTTGACGCCCGGGGCGGCGGCTGGAGGATTTTTTTCCGCGGGCGGCGCTGCTGGCGCCGGCGGCTGAGGAGCCGGAGGGGCCTCAGCCGCCGGTTGGGCTGAAGGCTTTTCCAGCTCTTCCATCTTCTCGATCTTGACCGGCTCCGCCGGCCGGGGAGGAGGGGAGTTGCCCAAGCGGAAATAAAGCAGGACCAGGCCGCAGGCGTTGGCGAGGGTGGCGAAGATGAGCACGCCCAGAAGGAAGTAAATCCACTCGCTGAAGCGGAGCACCACCTCCTGCCCGCAGCGGCACTTGATCCTCAGCGGCATGCGCGGCCCTCCATCCGGGGAATGGCATTCATGATGCTATTCTCCACCGCACGGAGGAGTTTGTCGAATCAGAATCTGGTCCGGACGGTCCGTCCGGCAGAGACTCTTATCCCTGATACTTCCGCAGCAGCCCCACCACCACCCCGCGGATCTCCACCTTTCGGGCCAGGATGGGCGCCATGCCGCCGTTGGCGGGCTGCAGGCGGATGCGGCCCCGCTCGCGGTAATAGCGCTTCAGGGTCGCTTCCCCGGTATCCAGCACCGCCACCACCGTGTCGCCGTTGGCCGCGCCGTTGCGGTTTTCCACGATCACGAAATCGCCGTCCTGGATGTGGTCGTCGACCATCGAATTGCCCTGAACCCGCAAGGCGAAGCAATTGCTGCCCAAAGGAAAGACTTGATCGAGATCCAGGGTGTCCTTGGTCTCCACGGCTTCCAAAGGAGAGCCGGCTCGAATGCTGCCCAGGAGCGGCAGCGAGTTGCGCCGGCGCTTTTTGGGGAGGGGCGTCTTGATTTGAACCGAACGGGCCCGGAACTTCTCGCGCTGGATGGCCCCTTTCTTCTCCAGCTGGTTGAGGTGCTCGTAAATGGTGATTTTGGTCACCTTGAAGTGGCAGGCCATCTCTTCAAGCGTCGGAGAGAGGCCGTTCTCTTCTTGCCAATTCTGGATGAACTCCAAAAGATTCAGCTGTTTGGGTGTAAAGTACACGTGAATTCTCCCCCTATAATTAGGCTCACGCGTTTTTGAAAATGCACGCCGAACCGGTATCTTGGATCTGTCTCCTCTCGAGCGCCCGTGACGAAGGTCCAGACCGGCCTTGCTTTCCGCTCAGATGGCCTTGCCTTCGCCCTGACCCATCAAAGCTCAGGCGGATCAAACGCAGGCAAGAGCCTTGAGGAAACCCTCGCCCGCAGTCTCACACACCACGCTTGGTGAACAATCGATGGGGACAGCGTAGAACTTTGAATGGAAAAGTAAAGAGGCTTTTTAAAATCAAATTCAAAACGAGACAAAAATCGCATTAAAACAATGCAAAAGGAGCTCCTCCGAAAAAATCACCTTACGCGGCGGCCTCATCTCGCCGTGAACAGCGCCTGGTCCACCTCCGTCCCTGGACCCAACACGGCGAAGTGGAGGCCGCGGACGTACGTCTTGAGGACGCGCTGGACGTCGGCCGGCGCGATTTTTTTCAGCCGCTCGACGAGATTGAAAGCCCGCCGGCAGTCCCCTCCCAGAATCTGCTCGACCCCCAGCCGCGCCGCCTGGTCGCCGGGCGTTTCCTGGCGCAGGTAGTCGGCGGTTGCGAAAGTGAGCGCGGCGGCTTGAAGCTCATCCGGGGGGAGCGGCTGGCCGATCAAACCGTCGACGGTTTGATAGATGACGCGCAGCGCTTCTTCCGGACGCGTGCTGGAGACGGAGAGGAATCCCATGCTCTTCAGCCGGGGGGCCATGCCGCTCACCACCGCGTAAGTGAGAGCCCGCTTGGTCCGGACCTCGAGGAACAAGCGGCGATGCAAAACGCGCAGGGCCAGCTGCAAGGCGTCGAAGTCGGCCTCGCGCGGCGAAGGGGCCCTGAACTTCCCGAGGACATACGAGGTGGGGATCCTGGCGGCCTCGATGGTCAAGCGGTTCGGCGCCTCGCCGCCGATCTCTCCCAGCTCGAGGTCCAGAGGCTCCCCCGCCGGCACCTTTTCAAACGCCTTGCCGGCAAGGCGCCGCACCTCTTCCGGCGGGAGCGAGCCGGCGGCCACCAGGAGGAGCCGTTTCCCCTGCAGCAGCTCCCGGCGATGCCGGGCGAGGTCCTCGATGGTGATGCGCCGGAGCGACTCCTCGACCCCGCCCGGATAGGCGCGGTAGGGATGCCCCGGGGGATAAAAGGTCGAGTTGACCAGAAAACCGACCTTGTGATCCGGCGTGTCCATGGCCTTCCGGTAGGCATCGATCATGCGGCTGCGGTTGCGCTCGACATCTTCGGCGCCGTACTCCAGCCCGCTCAAAGCGTGCACCAGAAGCTCCAGCGCTCGCGGGAAGGAGGCGCGCAGGCACTCGAAGCTCATGGAGGCGTAGTCCGCCGCGGCCGCGGATCCGAAGCGGGCCCCCAGGCGGTTGAGCTCATCGAGATGCTTCCGCTCCAGGCAGTCGGCCAGGGTCTCGAGCAGGAGCTGCTCGATGCCGGCCAGCGGCTCCTGGACCCGCAGCGGCGTTCCCAGAAAATAGGCCTGGAACGCCGCCACCTCGGCGGAGGGCAACGGCCGGATGATCAGCCGGGCCCCGTTGGGGAGGCTCGCCTCGATGAGATCCCGGCCGGCCTCGCCGCCCGCGCCATCGAAGGCTGCCCGCAAGGCCTCGGCCTGGAGGCCATGGCGCGCCACCGCCTCCTCCGCGGCGAGCGCCGCCACCACGTGGGGCCGGCTCAGGAACCGGCGCGCGAACTCCTGGAGGTCCTCCAGGGTGATCTCTTGAACCCGCTTGGGGTAGCTCAGGTAGTAGTCCGTCCCGCCGACGGACCACCAGAAGCCGAGCTGGATGGCGAAGTCGCGGGTCTTCTGCCGCGCGAAGATCTCATCGTGAACGACCTCCCGCTTGGCGCGGTCCAGCTCCTCCTGCGACAACGCACCCGGCATGGAGAGCGCCTCGAGCTGCTCCCGGGCGGCCCGCAGGGCCTGCAAGGCCTTTTCCGGGCGGGTTTCCAGGGACAAGGTGAGAGGCCCGGTGTACTTCAAGGTGAAGTACGAGAGCGAGGCGAAGGTGGCGAGCCCGGAGTCGACCAGCGCTTTGTGGAAGGCGCTGCTGGGCTGCCGGAGGATGATCGACAGCACATCCGCCGCCACCGTCGGCTTCGAATCGGCGGTGACGCTGGGGCCGTGCCAGCCCACCCGCAGGGAGGCGCTCTGCACCGGCCGGGTCACCACCAGGTACTTGTTCTCTGCCAAGGGCGGATGCTCCGGCACCGGATTGTTGGCGAAGGGATCGGGGCGGCGCTCCCAGGCCGAAAAGAGCTCCTCGACCAAGCTCAAGGCCGGCTTCGGATCGAACTCGCCGGCGAGGATGAGGGCGGCGTTGTTGGGCACGTAAAACTGGTCCTGGATGAACTCCAGCTGCTCCCGGGTGGCGGCGCCGATGACGTCGCGGCTGCCGATGACGTTCTTGCGCGAGAAGTACTTCTCGAAGAGGGCCTGGTCGAGCGCCTGGCGGAGGTGGAAGGACGGGTTGGCCTCGTTGCGGTCGTACTCCCCGATCACCACCTGGCGCTCCTTCTCCAGCTCCTCCTGGAGGAAGATCGGGGTCTGGATGGCATCGCGCATGAAGACCAGGCCATCCCGGATCAGCTCGCTGGGCAAGGTGAAGAAGTAGCGCACCACCTCGTGGGAGGTGCTGCCGTTCCAGCTCATGCCCAGCTCATCGAGGCGGCGCAGGTAGGCCGTCTGGTCGGGAATGGCCCGGTTGGCCTTGAAGAACATGTGCTCGTGCAGGTGGGTGAGCCCGTCGAGCTCCGGGGTCTCGATGAACGCCCCGGCGCGCACGGCGATTTCAATGGTCACCAGCGGCACCCCCTCCTTGACGATCAGGAGAACCTCCAGGCCGTTCTTCAGGAAGGCGCGCTGGATCTCCGTGCCGCTGAGCGTGGTGAGGCTGATTCCGGAGACGGCCGCGAGGCCCATGAGGGTCTTGGGAAGGGTAGGCATCGAAGACTCCATCGATCACTATTTTCTTTAACTATCGTTTTCAATATGCTAAGAACTTCTCCAAATGATAGAAGAACCCGAATCTTTTTCAAAGACGACTTTTGAAGAAAGGCAGGTTGGTCGCATCCAGTCGCCGGTCGTGCTGGCGCTCCTCGGCCTCCTGGCCGGCGGAGGCCTCTTCTTCGTTGGCTACATGGCGCTGCGGGACCGCACGCCGCCGCTGGCCGCCGCGGCCCTCGAGGCGGGGCGGCGGCAGTGGGAGAAAGCGGCCATCGCCAGCTACGACTTGACCCTCACCGTGGCCATCGACCGCGAGGCCCCCAAGGATTATCAGCTCTCGGTGCGCGGCGGCAAGGTCGCCTCCTTCCAGATCAACGGCGTGGCCCACGCGGAAAATCCCTCCTACTCGGTCCCCGGCCTCTTCGACATCCTCGAGCGGGAGATCGAAATGGCCGGCGGCAAGGGCGCGCGGGCCGCGGGCGCCCCGCAAAACGCCGTCCTGCGGGCCGAGTTCGATCCGCGCTACGGCTACCCGAAGGTCTTCAAGCGCCTCGCCCCCGGCCAGCAATCATGCTTCATCGAGGTCAAGCGGTTCGCGGCGGCGGAAGCAAAGGAGAGGTGATGGCGGCAAAATCCCAACCCGTTCTTCTGGCCATCGACCAGGGGACCACCGGCACCAAGGCCTTGATCCTTGACGACCAGATGCATCTCCTGGCGGAGGGCCACCGCGAGTTTCCTCAGATCTATCCGCGCCCCGGCTGGGTGGAGCACGATCCCGAGGAGATCTGGAAGAGCGTGCGCGCCGCGGTGACCGAGGCCCTCCGGCGAGCGAGGATCCCGGCGGGCGCCATCGCCGCCATCGGCATCACCAACCAGCGGGAGACCACCGTGGTGTGGGACCGCCGGACCGGCAAGCCGGCCGGTCACGCCATCGTCTGGCAGGACCGCCGCACCGCCCCCGCCTGCGAGGAGCTGCGCCGGCGCGGCTGCGAGCCCCAGGTCCGCCGGACCACCGGGCTGCTCCTCGACCCTTACTTCAGCGCCACCAAGCTGGCCTGGATCCTCGACCGCGTCCCCGGCTGCCGCCGGCGCGCCGAGGCGGGGAAGCTGGCCTTCGGCACCATCGACTCCTACGTGCTCTTCCGGCTCACCGCCGGGGCGGCGCACGCCACCGACGTCTCCAACGCCTCGCGAACCCTCCTCTTCAACCTGCGGAAGGGGAACTGGGATGCGGGCATGCTCGAGCTGTTCCGCATCCCCCGGCCCCTCCTGCCGGAGGTCCACCCGAACAACCGCACCTTCGGCTCCACCCGCAAGGCCGGTTTCCTGCCGGACGGCATACCGGTCGCCGGAATGATCGGCGACCAGCAGTCGGCGCTCTTTGGCCAGGCGTGCTATCGCGCCGGCGAGGCCAAGTGCACTTACGGGACGGGAGCCTTCCTCCTCGCCAACACCGGCGAGCGCGTGGTGTTCTCGCGCCGCGGCCTCCTGACCACCGCCGCCTGGCGCCTGGGGGAGCGCACGGTCTACGCTCTCGAGGGCTCCGTTTTCATCGCCGGCGCCATCGTCCAGTGGCTGCGCGACGGCCTGGGGATCATCAAGAAGTCGAGCGACATCGAGGCGCTGGCCGCCTCGGTGCCGGACTCGGGCGAGGTGACGCTGGTGCCGGCGCTGGTCGGCCTGGGGGCGCCGCACTGGCGCCCGGAGGCGCGCGGCGTGATCTGCGGCCTCACCCGCGGCGCCACCGCCGCCCACCTCGCCCGCGCCGCCCTGGAGGGCATCGCCTTCCAGTGCCACGACGTCCTCAAGGCCATGGAGAAGGACCTCGGCCGGCCGCTCAAGGTCTTGAAGGTCGACGGCGGCGCCGCCGCCAACGATCTGCTGCTCCAGTTCCAGGCGGACATCCTCGGCACCGAGATCGTCCGCCCCCGCGTCCTCAGCACGACGGCCCTCGGCGCCGCGCTTCTCGCCGGCCTCGCCATCGGCCTCTACCCCTCCCTCGAATCCATCGCCAAGCGCTGGGAGGAAGACCGCCGCTTCCATCCCCGCATGCCGGAGCGCCGGGTCGAGGCCCATCTGCAAAGCTGGCGCGAGGCGGTGCGGAAGGCGTGAAAGAGCGGCCGCCGCCCATCTGCCGATCCACGTAACCATCACTGATTTTGCAACAAATAGTGTGACCGCGATCATACCAAAGGAAAATTCCCCGCGGTAAAATGGTATTTTTTGATGCGTTTTTCCAAGCGCTGCCGATGGGCTCTGTTTCACAACGGCGAGGATCAGAGTGAAAATTATCAGTAATGCGTTGCCCTGTTTTTTAGCTGTCGCTTTCAGCCTGATTTCCGGTGGAGCCGCAGCGGAAACCGGGAATGAAAAACCGGCCAGCCCGGCCAGCGCCCTCTCGCTCGAATGGGTTCTGAGCGAAGTCCTGAGCAAAAATCCCTCCCTCTTGGCTGCCCGCGCCAACCGGGAAGCGATGGCCGCCAGGGCGCCTCAGGCCCGCGCCTGGGAAGATCCCAGAGTGGGCGTGGACATCGAGCGCCACGGCACTACTCGTTTTGACACCTTCACCGACATCGAGTGGATGGTGGCGCAAACCTTGCCGCTGTCAGGCAAGAATCGCCAGCGCGCTCGAGCCGCGTCTGCCGAAGCCGAGGCAGCTCTTGTCGGCCTGCGCCGCCGGGAATTCGATCTGATCGCCCGTGCTCGGGCCGCCTATTACCGCTACGCCAACGCCTTTGCTCAACTCGAACTGAACCGCAAATATGAAACTTTGCTGAACCAAATCGTAGAACTCTGCCGCGACAAACACCGAACCGGCAAACGCACTGAAGCAGATGCGCTGGCCGCAGAGTCCGGAGTGGCCAGATTGCTGGAAGCCCGCCTCGATATCGAGCGGCAAATTTCATTCATGAACTCCGAGCGGGCGGTGATTTATGGCCAGCTCCTGGCGCAAGCCGCGAACCTTAATGATATTGTGGAGCTGCAAGCCCTGACGGCCCGGGAGCTCCTCCTCGCGGGCCAGATAGAGGAAGCGATCCAGGCTTTTAGCCAACTGGAGCAGTTGATCAAGCAAAATCCAACGGTGATGGACGTCCGGAACAATGGAGAAGGCTCCGAACGCTTTCGGTCTTCATGACATGCACGGGAACGTCTGGGAGTGGTGCGAGGACGTCTGCGATCTTGGGTTCCACACCAAGCTCGAGGCAACCGGCGCCGACCCCGTCTGTAATTCGGGCTCTGGGGACCGGGTCGTCCGGGGCGGCAGCTGGGGCTTCCCAGCGGCCAGGAGCTGCTCCTCCACCTCCCGCGCCGGGCGCCGCCCGGCGATCCGGGACGACAACATCGGCTTCCGCGCCGCCTTTCCGTTGCGGTAGGGGTGGCCTCTCCGCCGATCGATGCCGAGGGGCACAGCGGCGGTGGTCAGTTCAGGGCGCGCTTGAGCGCCGAGATAAATCAAGATCCTCCGGGTGAGCCCCTTCAGGCCGTCGATGGCTCTCAAGCCTCGGAAATGGTCTTCCCTCAACCGCGCCGTGGCCTTCACCTCCAGCGCCTCGATGAACTTGGGCGGTATATTGAGATAAGAATCGTACATGCGAAGGTTGGAAAGAACTCCCGTACCCGACAGAAGATCCACATTGAAGTACATCGCCCACTTTAGTTCCGGACACCAGACATTCGTCAGGGCATTCACCGGCAAGCCCATCCGGTCCGCCAAATCAAGGGTATCCGGAACCATGGCTTCATAGCGCCGGCCTTGAATAGCTTTATCCATCGGATTATGTTCCAGTTTTAGCACCGACTCAGGAAAATCCTGGGCAAATACGAAAAGACTGCCGGTCAATAAAATCATTGGCAAAAATACTGCTGTAAACCTGAGAAAGTTCATTTTTCCTGGCATCTTTTCCTCCTTAACAACAGATTGAGAGAACCGAGGACGCGAAGAATTGAGGATCTTACTTCTTCACCGCGGCGCGTGTCCAGTCTTGGCTGATGGGGAAGAGCACCGTCTCAGCCGTCGGCGCCGCGGCGGCGCGCGGCAGCTCGAGGTAGCAGTTGAAGTTGCCGCCGGTGACGTTCCTGCGGAAACCCTTCCGGTTGGCGGCGGAAGTCGCCTCGATCGCTTCTTTCTCCTGGTTGATGGCGGCGACCATGTCGAGGACATCCTGCAGCTTGGCGGGTTGAGAGGCCGCGCTTCCAGCGCGCTTGGCCGCGCCAGCCGAGAGATCAGCCTCGAGGCACATGGCCTTGAGGAAGGCTTCGAACTGGCCCTCGAGGAGGCGCTCGTGGGCGAAGGCGCGGACGGTTATTGGCTTGCCGTTCACGGCGTAGGCGAAGCCGACGAGGGATTGACCTTTCGAGCGCAGCGCTTGGAAATGCCCGCTGACCTCCCTTTCCTTCTCCCGGCGCCGGGCGAGCACCGCCGGGTCCGATTCTTCCAAAGTCGCCAGAAGCGTGCCGGTGCTCGGGCTCTTTCCAGCAACCAAGTTCCCCTCTCGCACCGATCTCCACACCGCATCCTGGTCCCCGTCATACTGGCCGTAATAGCGGACCTCATTCAAAGTCACCACCTCCTGGCTCTTGAAGATCCCCAAGGTCGGCTCTCCTTCCCGCACCCCCTGCCAGCGCCCGTGCTCGATGCAGAAGGCGTTTACCGGCACCTTGGTCTTCGGCGCGATCACGAAATCCTGGGCGATCTGGCGGTCCTGCTTACCGCCTTTCACCACGGTGCCGCCACAGACGAGGATGGGGAGGTCGCCCTTGTTCTCGATCATCAGTCTGTTGACGGTGGCCGAGCTGCCGGGGACCAGGATCTGCGACAGGTCATTTTGCGCCGTCGATTGGCCCGGCACAGAGGTCGGAGAGGGCTCCGGACCACCCGCGCCCACCTCGCTCACCGCCGCCAGCCCCTTGTCCTCGGCCTCCTTGAGGGTGAGGAACTCGCCCACCACCGCCGGCTTGTCGGTGTAGATCGGCCAGACGGTCAGATTTTTTACCTGGACGGGAGCGGCGAAATACCGGCCTTCATCGAAGCGGACGCCGGTATCTTTTGCTGATCCCGGAGGAGGCTTCAGCTCCTCCTCGTTGGACAGGCAGCCGGAAGCGATGAGGCCGATGGTAAGGACGAAGCACTGGGAAGAGTTCAAGAGACGGGTCATGGCGTAACCTCCTGGTCAGGGCTCTCTCTGCCTTCGAAAAATTCTCCTACTATAAAGACGCTCCGGAAATAAAAATGTTTGTAAAAATTTTGAAACCAAAACCAGTTCGACCTCTGTTCCGTTTGAAAGGTACAATACATCACACGGTAGTTATTTAGCCGGGCCTTTTCCGGTACCCCAGCTTCTCGAAATCATCATCAAACGAAAAAATCTCGTCGAGGCCGTACTTTTTCATTAACGCCAGCGAGGTGCAGTCGGTGAACGACAGTTTTTTGTCCTTGTACTTTTTGAAAAGCGACCATGCCTGCTCGCGCAGTCTTGATCCGATCTCGATCACCTGGTTGCTTGGCGATGACAAGATTTTATCGCCAACGAAAACCGCGTCGGCATGACTGGCTTGATAACGGATTCGCGTCACAACTTCGTCAAAGATGTAATCCGTGGTCATGAACTCCCGTCTCGAGAGGAGTATGTTCTGGGCGAAGGACTTCGCGCTGTCATGGTGCTGATCCTTTTCGACAAAAAACGCCACCCACGCGCTGGTGTCGACAAGTATGAAATGACCCACGGTTCACTCCTCAGTCTTCAAGGTAGAGGATCGCATCCTCAGCCTCATGCGGAAGCGCTCTCCACTTCTTGACGGTGCCGGCGCTCTTGAGGAGGGGGTCATCCAGAATCTCCGCCTCGGTTTTTGAAGTTCGGAGCTCGTAACGCCACTGTCCGCGCAGCCTCACCGGCAGAATCTCGTATCCTTGATTACGCAGATCGGCAAGAATCCGATTCACTGTGGCCAGAGAGAGGCCAAGCCAATGCACCAGCTCGGAGGAGGTCGGCTGCTTCTGGACAATGTATATCAGAGTATCGCACGCTAATGTTGAGAGGCCCGCTGATTGCCGTTTTATTCTGGAGTTCAAAGTCTTCATGTAAATAATAATATCATATCTGACATTGCAATACCAATTTTTAGTGATCTTCAAGGATTGGTGTCAACCAGCCGTTTCGCCTTTCCTTCCGACCGGGTCCCCTCGAACTTCCTGCGGAACTCCTCGACGCGCTTCTCGAGGTCCTTCTTTGATCCGAGCTGGCGAGCGCGGACTTGAGCCTGCAGCTCTTCGAGGCCCTTTTGCGCCTCCAGCTCCCGCTTGAACTCGGGGCGGCCGGTGATCTTCCTCCGGCCCTCTTCGAAATCCTTGAACCTGGGGGTGCTCTTGAACGCCCCCTCCATGATCTGGAAGTGCTCCAGCGCCGCCCGCGGATCGCCGTCCTCGAAAAGCTTTTCGGCCAGGTCGAGGCCGGCGGAGAAGCTCCGCTCGAGGCCGTTTTCAAGCTGGAGAGCCTGCTTGATATCGCTCTCTGTGATCCCCTTGCTCGTTTTGAGCTTGTCGATTTCCTCATAGGCCTTGGCGAACTGCCCGTTCACGTAGTGAGCGTATCCTCTCGCCAGCGGCCCCTGGATTTCCGGAACGGCCGCGGCCGGAAATCCCCCCGTCGGGCCGCGGCCGCAGCGCCGGTAGATGGCCCGGGTCATCTCATCCAGGCAGACGAAGCAGAAGCGCCCGCCGCCCGATTTCGTTGCCATGACGCAGGACGGGGCCGGCCGGTAAATCCCCTTGGCGCGGTAGTAGCCCCCTTCGTAAAAGCCATTGCCCAGCCGCTTGAAGGCATCGGGAGATTGGAAATAGCGGCCCCACTTGAGGGTCTTCACCAGGCTCTCCCAGGAGCTGGCGTCGACGAACTTGGCAAGGGTGAGGTTGGGAAACTCCAGATCGCCCGACTCGGGCAAGGGATAATTGGGGGCGACCCTTTCATCGGCGTACTCGTCGCCCAGATGGGCGAAGGAATGCCCCAGCTCGTGAATGGCCGTCAAGAACGCCGTGGCGGCCTTCGAGCAGACCGGGGCGGGAATGTTTTCAATCTCCCCGCCGCTCCCCCCGTCGCGCGGGTCGTTCACCAGGATCAGGATGAGGTCCGGCTCGGGGGCGTTCTTCGCCGCTTCCAGGACGGCCTTTTCATCTCGGACTACCAGCAACCGGGCGATGCCGTCAAAGCCGTAGCAGCAGTTGAACGGCGTTCTCTTCCTGTCCTCGTTCGGGCTGTTGTCCGCCCCGGCGTCAAGGGAGGGAACCTCCATCAGGTGGACGTTGAATAGCCCCCGCAAGGTCTTGAAGGGGAGCTTCTCAAAGAAGTTCTTGACCAGTTGAGCGGTGTCGATCGCCCACTTCCCCTTGGGGCCGAAGTCCTCCGGCAAGTAGCCATCCCCCAGAATGACGAGATCGACGCGCAGCCGGGGAGGACCGGCCGGCCCGACGCTGGTCACCCGCAGCCCCTGGAGCTGGAAAGCTTCCCCGGCCGCCGCTTCCGGAGCGGCGGCAACGACAAGGATGAGGATCTTCCAGCGCCAGTTTCGCATTCGGTCACCGCAGGCCGAACCGGGCGGTGTACGGCGGGTCGCCGCCTTCCCGCGCCAGCGGGCCGAGCTGGGGATTGGCGGCGCGGTGCTCGAGGATGTGGAAGACGGTCTCCGCCTCCTCGGGAGCGCCGATCGACCGGGCGATAGCCTCGGCATCGCGAAGCTGGCCGGCGTGGCCTTTCAAGTCAGCCATTACCTTCTGCTGCAGCGCCAGCACAGAGGCGGCGGCCTTCTTCCCGGCCTCGACGCCGGGCTGGTGGTAGGCGTTGATGCGGATCAAGGAGGCATACAGGCCGACCGCCCGCTCGAAGAGCGCTATGAGCCTGCCGATCGCCGGCGCGTCGACGCGGCGAACGGTGATGGTGATCGAGCCGCGGCCGTTTTCATAAAGCGCCTGCCGGGTGCCGAGGAGGAGGCCGCGCAGGTAGTCGCCGGAGGTGATCCCGGGCTCGACCTCGATCGATTCGCCCCGGCGGTCCTCGAGGACCTGAATGAAGGTGGCGAAAAAATTCGGGAGCCCATCGCGAAGCTGCTGGATGTAGGCGTGCTGGTCGGTGGAGCCCTTGTTGCCGTAGACGGCGATCCCCTGGTGGACGACCTTGCCGTCGAGGTCCTTCTCTTTCCCCAGGGACTCCATCACCAGTTGCTGGAGATAGCGGGAGAGCAGCGCCAGGCGGTCCTTGTAGGGGAGGATCACCATCTCCTTCTCCCCCTTGCCGTTCCCGGCGAAGTGCCACATCAAGGCGAGCAGCGCCGCCGGGTTGCGCAGCGGATCGCGGACGCGCGCCGCCGCATCCATCTGCCGAGCCCCGGCGAGCAGGCCGTCGAGGTCGATCCCCTGGAGCGCCGCCGGCACCAGGCCCACCGCCGACAGCTCCGAGGTGCGGCCGCCCACCCAGTCCCACATCGGGAAGCGCACGAGCCACTTCTCCTCCGCCGCCTTGCGGTCGAGCTGGCTTCCCGCGCTGGTGATGGCGGCGGCGTGCGGCGGGAAGGCGAGGCCGCTCCGCCCGTAGGCGCTTGCCGCCTCGAGCATGCCGTTTCGGGTCTCGGGCGTTCCGCCGGACTTGGAAATCACCACCGCGAGCGTGGCCGCCAGGCCGCCGGGGGCCCCCCGGACCGCCGCCAGCACCCGGTCGAGGCCGTCGGGGTCGGTGTTGTCCATGAAAAAAAGGCGCAGGGCGCGCCTCGGGTCCTCCACCTGATCGCCCAGGGCGTCCGAGACGAACTGCGGCCCGAGGGCCGAGCCGCCGATGCCGATGACCAGCAGGTTTTCGAAGCGCGCCGCCCGGGTTGGGCGGATCTTGCCGGACTGAACGTCCTGGGCGAAGCGGCGGATGCGCTCGAGGGTCTCCTTGATGGCGTCGCGGATCTCCGCGCTGGGGGCCCGCTCCGGATCGCGCAGCCAGTAATGCCCCACCATGCGCTGCTCATCGGGGTTGGCGAGGTCCCCCGCCTCGAGCCGCTCCATGGCGTCAAAAGCCTGGTCCATGGCCGGGGCCATTTTCTTCAAGAATCCCTCGTCGAAATCCATGCGGCTCGGATCGAGGCGCAAGTCGAGGCCCGGCGGGGCGCAGAGGTACTGGCGGTAACGATCCCAAAGCTGTAAACGATCAGTCTTCATCGGATCTTCCTTTATCCTCCTTTATTCATGGGTCTTGAACGATTTTCGGCATTTCCTTGCCACGAGCGGAGCAACTCTCGCGCCGCCGCCTCGGGATCGGCGGCATCGAGGATCGCCCCGATCACCGCCACGCCGGCGGCGCCGGCCTGGCGCGCCGACGCGGCGCGATCGGCCGTGATCCCGCCCAGAGCGTAAACCGGAATCCTGGCCCGCTCGCAGACCCGCCGGAGGCCGTCGAGGCCGGCTGCCGGCAGCGGCGACTCCTTGGAAAGCGGCCGGAACACTGGCGAAAAGCTGGCGTAGTCGGCTCCCAGATCGGCGGCGCGCTGCACCTCGCCGATCGAGTGGGCGCTGTAGCCCACCAGGCGTCCAGGCTGGAGCGCCCGGCGCGCGGCGGCGACCTGCTCCACGTCCCCTCCCAGATGGACGCCCGCGAGATCCAGCTCCTCCACCAGTCTGACCCGGCCGTTGGCGAGGAGGAGGATTTCCGGAGGAACCGCGCGGCGGAGCCTGTCGATGAAACGGGCCAGCTCCTCATCCCCCAGGCCCTTCTCCCGGGCCTGGATCATCCTCAGCCCGCCGCGCGCCGCCCGCGCCGCCGCTTCGAGCATCCGCGCTTCGCCCACCCGCGCCCCGTCCGTGATCAGGTAAAGCGGCGGCAGAGCTTTATTCATCTCCGCGGTCACTCCTCGAGGTCGGCCCGCGCCGGCGGCGCGCCGGCCGGCGAGGGCTTCGAGCCGCTCCGGGCCGAGGCGGGGGCCGCCGGCGCCGCGACCGGTTGCTCTGGCTGCCGGGGCTGCCAGCCGCACTGGGCGCGGAAGCGCAGCAAGTGGTCGAGGAAGACGAGGGCGGCCATGGCCTCGACCATGGGCACGGCGCGGGGCAGCACGCAGGGATCGTGGCGGCCGCGGGCGCGCAGGGTGACCGGCTCGCCGGAGGTGGAGATGGTCTGCTGCTCCAGGTTGATGGTGGCCGTCGGCTTGAAGGCGATGCGGCAGAGGATGTCCTCGCCGTTCGAGATGCCCCCTTGGATGCCGCCCGAGCGGTTGGCCCGCGTCCGCACCCTCCCCGCCTCGGCGTAAAAGGGGTCGTTGTGCCGGCTGCCGGTGAGGCGCGTCCCCTCGAAGCCGGAGCCGACTTCAAAACCCTTGGTGGCGGGGAGCGAGAGCATCGCCTTGCCGAGATCGGCCTCGAGGCGGTCGAAGACCGGCTCGCCGAGGCCGGGGGGGACACCGCGGATGGCCAGCTCGATGACGCCGCCCACCGAGTCCCCCTGGCGCCTCATCTCTTCGATGCGCTCGACCATCGCCCTGGCCGCTTCGGGATCGGGGCAGCGCACCGGCGTCCGCTCCACCTCGGCGCGCTGCACCGTGCCGGGATCGACCTTGGCTTCGAGGGTGTGGATCCGCTTCACGTAGGCGACCATCTCGACCCCCGCCCACAGGGCGAGGATCTTGCGCGCGATGGCTCCCGCGGCGACGCGTCCGATGGTCTCGCGCGCGCTGGCGCGCCCGCCCCCGGGCAGGTTGGGAGTGCCGTACTTGGCGCCGTAAGTGTAGTCGGCGTGCGAGGGCCGGTAGAGATCCTTGAGATGCTCGTAGTCCTTCGAGCGGGCATCCATATTGCGGACGAGGAGCGCGATGGGGGTGCCGAGGGTCTTCCCCTCGAAGATCCCGCTCAGGATCTCCACCCGGTCGGGCTCCTGGCGCTGCGTGGTGATGGAGCTCTGGCCCGGGCGGCGGCGGTCCAGCTCCGCTTGAATCTCCTCCGCCGCGATGGGGATTCCGGGCGGGCAGCCGTCGATGACCACGCCGATGCCGGCGCCGTGGGACTCTCCCCAGGTGGCGATGCGGAAAAGCTTGCCGAAAGTGTTTCCCATGGAGGGAATTTTAACCCTTCCGGTCCACCGGAAGCAACGGAAAGGGCAATTGCGCCCTAGAGGACTTCTACATTTATCAACGGGCCGCTATGCGGTCGCCAGCGACCAGGGGGACCGCATGGGTCTGGAGAGCCTGCGGTTGGCCTCCTCGTCACCGGGGAAGGACTCCGTTTTCGGATCCCACCGCACCTTGCGGCCCAGGCGGATGGCGATCTCGGAGATCTGGCAGAGCATCTCCGAGCGGAAGGCCTCATCGAGGTCGCAGACCGCCGGCTTACGGCTCTTGACGGAGTCGAGGAAGTTCCGGACGTGGTTGTCGCTCCGGTAGAGCCGGACCCCCTCCGCCCCGATCTTCGACCGGATGAGGCCCTCCGGCTTGGAATTGATGACGGAGCGGTTGACGTGGACCCAGCCCTCGGCCCCCTCGAAGGCGGTCCCGTGGCTCTGGTGGCCGGGATAGCGCTCCGACCACTCTTCGCGCTTCGGATCGCCGTCGAAGTTGATGGTCAGGCCGCTGGCGAACTTCATGGCAATGCGCCAGTTGGTGGCGGTGTCGCAGAGGCCCGCCTTGGGGAAGTCCCCCTTCCCCTCGATCTCCACGGGGCAGTCGATCTTGTCTCCAGCCCCCCAGGAGGCGATGTCCATGGGGTGGATGCCCCAGCCGGCGATGAAGCCGAGGGCGTAGTCCGAGATGAACCACCACCACTGGTTGGAGCTGCGGTCCTGAGTGTGGGGCTTGAAAGAGGCGGGTCCGAGCCAGAAATCGTAGTCGAGGCCTTCGGGCACGGACACGACGTTCGTCGGGCCGCCCGAGGCGCTGCCGGGCGACCAGACGTTGATGGTGTGGAGCTTGCCGATTTTCTCGTTCCGGGCCAGCTCGCAGGCCAGGCGGAACTTTCCATCGGAGCGCTGCTGCGTGCCGAACTGGAAGATGCGCTTCCCCTTCTTGAACGCCTGGCGCAGGGCCTGGCACTCGGCCATGCTGAGGCCCATGGGCTTTTCCATGTAGACGTCCTTACCGCTCCTCGCCGCGTTGATGGAGTGCAGGACGTGCCAGTGGTCGGTGCTCGCCACCAGGACCGCATCGATGTCCTTCCGGGCCACCAGCTCGCGGAAGTCCTTGTAGGCCGAGCAGGCGTTGCCGCCGTAGTGCTTGTCGATCCGCTGCTTGGCGGCATCGAGCATCCACTTCTTGACGTCGCAGGCGGCCACCACCTGGACCTCCTTCTGGGCGAGAAACTCCTTGATGACCTCCGATCCGCGGTGCCCGGTGCCGATCCAGCCCACGGTGATCCGCTCGCTCGCCGCGGCGCGGGCAGGATTCCCAAGGACCGGCGAGGGGACGATTTGCGGGGCCGCGAGGGCTCCGGCCGCCAGGGCGGCTGACTTCTTCAGAAAAGACCGGCGCGTGACTTGGACGTGGTTCATGGCGCAATTCCTCCAGGAAGCGTTGAAGTTTCTGATTTGATGATCCACTGGAATTGGTATCCCTAAGCATCGAAAAAGGCTGTGACCTTGGTCTCCATTTATTAGTTTTTCCACCTTCCCTCCCCCGTTACAATCAAGGTATTGTATTTCCCGAGAACCATACAGAGGAGCAATCGTACGCGCATGATCCCAAAGCCGATCCGCTTCGTTCTCTTGACGACCGCACTCTCCTGCAGCTCCGCACCCGCCGCCGCCGATCCCGGCGCCCTGCTCAAGCTGATCGCCGCGCCGGCGGTCTCGCCGCAAGACCTGGCCTGGGACCCGGAGTCGCGCACTTACTTCGTCACCACCGTCATCGACGGCCGGATCATCCAGCTCAGCGAGGACCTGACGGAGCGCGTCGATGAAATCCCCTCGCCGTTCGATGCCGGCGAGTTCCTCACCGGCATCGCTTACGACAGCCGCGACCAAACCCTCTGGGTGGTGCAGCCGCAGATCCCTGAAATCGCCGAGATCAAGAAGGACGGCACGCCCACGGGGCGGCGCATCGCCCCGCCTTTCCAGCCGGTGGTCAATCCCGGCTCCGATCCCAATCCCCGCGGCCTGGCTTACGATCCCAACGGCGACTCCGGCAACGGCTCGCTGTACGTGGTGGAAAGCGTCGGCACCTTGATTTACGAGGTGGACTTCGCCGGCGGCATCATCCGCAGCTTCACCCATCTCGATGATCCCGACGGTTATCCGGGAAAGGGGGCCAACGCCGGGTGCAGCGACATCGATCCGATCTACGATGCCAAAGGCAACTTGAGCGGCTTCTGGGCGAACGGTTTCGACCGCGAGAGGCGAACCAGCTTTCTCCGCAAGCTCGACGCGGAGGGGAAATACTCCGGCATCTCCATTCTCCTCGAGAGCGCCGGCGGCACCGTCAGCGGCTTCCTGGTGAAGGACTACCGCAGCCGCGACGGCACCGAGAACTTCAATCCGGCGGTGATCGGCGTGGTCGAATCGAAGGCCGAGTTCGCCATCCTCGACGGCTTCGAGCCCCCCCTCGGGGAAATTTACGGGCTGACGTGCGCCGAGGGGCAGAATCAAGTCGTCTTGAGCTGGAACGACTCCGACGCCTACGACACCATCCTCATTTTCCGCGACTGCCTGCAGGTGGCCCAGCTCGCCGGCACGGCCTCCCAGTACGTCGACGCCCAGGTTCCGGCGGGGATTTTCGAGTACCAGGTGCGGGCCCGAAAGGGCGACCTCGAGAGCGAGACGAAGAAGTGCAAGGCGGTCCTGGGCCCCGGCCAGGTCCTCCGCATCGGCGACTTCGAAGGGGAAGTGGCCGTCGACGTGGCGGTGGATGACCTCGGCCAGATTCTGGTGAGCGACTATTACGCCAGGTCGCTGCGAGTGTTCGTCATCGACCGCGACCGCATCGAGCCGATCGCGGAGTGGGTCACGCCCCTCGAGGCGGAAGAAGACCGCTTGACCGGTGTGGCCTTCCGCCCCGAAACCCGCACCCTCTTCCTCTACAACTCCGAGACCAACGGCGTCGTCGAGATGGAAAACCGGGACCGCGGCCAGTTGCTGGGCTCCTTTCCGGTCGTCCTCCCCAATGACCCCAACGATCCCAAGGACCAGGCCACCGTCCTGGGGATGGACTACAGCCCCGAGGGGAACGGCGGCAAAGGCTCGCTGTGGTTCCTGGAAAACACCCGCTCGCTCATTTACGAGGTCGATTTGCTAGGGAACATCCTGAGGAGCTTTCCCCATCCCGACCTCCTGCGCGTGCCGCCCCCTCCCAACAGCGACCTCGCGCCGTTCACCTCCGGCCTGGCGGTTGTGCCCGGGAGCGGCGGCAAGCTCCTGGCGCTCTCCGGCGGCACCATCCTCGATCGCGGTTCGACGCGCATCTTCATCCTCGACACCGCCGCTCGGGAGGCGCTCGCCGGTCAAATCATCCCCCTCGATGGCGCCGACAAGGCCGCGCCGCACTCCTACCCGTGCTTCGCTTACGGCGAAGATGGCGGCAATCGAGTCCTGTACCTCTCCACCATCGTCCACCGCGACTCCCACGTGCTCGAAATCGACGCCAGCGACTACCCCTTGCGCCCTCTCACGGACCTCGAGTGCCATCAGGACGGCTTCTCCGACGCGCTGGTCCTGACCTTCTCGAACAACGACGCGTATGACCACATCGAGGTCTTCCGGAACTGCGCCCCGCACCGCGACCTGCCCGGCAGCGCGGTGGAGTTCCGCGACGCCCCGGCGGCGCCGGGCGTTTACCGCTACGAGGTGCGCGCCTGGCGCGGCGGCCTCTTCACCACCTTCCTGAGCTGCACCGTCCGCGCCGGCGCCGGGGCGAAGCTCCGGCGCCAGTTCATCGAGACGCCCTCCCCCGTCCAGCTAGCGCCGGACCCCGTTGACGGCACCTTCCTCATCTCCTCGAACACCTTCCAGAACCTCCGCCACTTGGTCCGCCTCGACAGCCAGTTCCAGGTGATCGAGACCCTGGAGAACATGGTCGATCCGCCTTATCAAGTGGCCTCCATGGCCATCCGCAAGGATCCCCAGAACGGCGGCCGGGAGATCTACGTCTTCGGCTGGGAAGTCCCCAACAGCTTGAACGTCGACAACCAGAACTTCCTGATGCGGGTCTTCGACTTGAGCGGCCAGCCGCCGCCGAAGCGCGAGTTTCCGCTGCACCCGCCCAAGCCCAAGAACGGCTTCGTCACGTATCCCGTGGGCTTGACCTGGCACCCGCCGAGCGACACCTTTTACTACCTGGAGCGCAACTCGAGCACCTTCGTGCAGCTCTCCCCGACAGGGCAAGTGCTCCGCGAGTTTCCCCACCCGCTGCCGCCCAGGCAGAGCTTCGTCTTCAACCTCGGGCTGTGGGCCGATCCCGAAAGCGGCGCGCTTTTCGCCGCCACGGCGGGCCCGAAGGACCATATCATCACCCTGGTGGTGCAGCTCACCCCCAGCGGCCTCCTGACCGGCATCGACCTGCCGGTGGGCGGCTTGCCCATCAATCCCATCACCGGCATCGCCATGCGGCCGAGCCTCCTCGGCGGCGATGAGCTGGTGCTGGCCGGCGCGGAAGGCGGGGTGAGCGAGGTGGTGCTCGCCGAAGCCTTCGATGCCCTCCCCGCCCCCCGGAACCTGCAGTGCCAGATCGCCGGCGGCAAGGTGGAGCTGTCCTGGCAGAACGGCGGCGCCTACGAGACCATCTCCATCCTGCGGCGAGGCGTCGAGGTGGCCGCGCTCCCCGGCGCGGCGGAGAGCTTTACCGATCCGGACCTCGGCTGGATCGGCGTTCGGGTCTACTCGGTGCGCGGCTTGAAGGGCGGTGGCTTCGGCCGCAACGCTTTCTGCGAGGTCTCCCAGAGCCAGCAGAACGGCCACTTCATCCGCGGCAACGTCGACGGCAGCGCCGAGGTGGACCTCACCGATGCCATCGTCCTCCTCACCTACATGTTCCTCGGCGGCCAGGGCCTGAGCTGCGAAGATGCCGCCGATGTCGATGACAACGGGCAGCTCGAGATCACCGACGCCATCCGCATCCTGACCGTCCTCTTCCTGGGCGATACGCCACCCCCGCCGCCTTACCCGAACCCCGGCGAGGATCCGACCCCGGATGGCTTGACCTGCGGAACCTGAAGGCTATTTCAAAAAACAAGGGGGGAGTACAATACCGGCATGGCGATCAAGGAAATTCTCGGCTGGTTCAGGAAGCGGCGGCAGCCCGGCGGCGATGCGGGCAGCGGCGAGCCCGCGGCTTCGCGCGGGCTGGAGGAGCTTCCGGTGCTCCCGGGTCCCCCTGCCGGCGGCGGTGCGGGGACGCCGCGGCACTACGGCGACCTGTGGGCGATCCTGCAGGACATCGCCCGCGAGGAGGACCTGGAGGTCTTCTCGCGAAAATCGGTGGCCGACCACGCCGCCGAGTCCCTGGAGGGGAAGAAGGACGTCGACCGCTGGCTGAACGCCTACCTGCGCCGCTTGAAGCCGGACCACCCTTACCGGTTTCCGGCCCACCACCAGCGGCACCGCGGCTACTGCCTCATCCCGCGCCAGTATCCGAGCGGCACCCGCTGGCAGTGCTTCCATGAAAAAACCTTCTTGAAGCTGCGCCTTCCCGACCAGCCCTCGAAGGCGGAGCTGATCGCCGCCCTCGACCGCTGGCTCGAGAGCCATCCGGAATCGTGAGCGCCCCCGCCGGTTTTTCCCGCACCCCTCTTCGCCGCCGCCTCCTCTGGGGGGCCGCCCTCGGCCTCCTGGCTGGCCTCCTCGCCTGGGCGCTGGGCCCCGTGCCGCTCTTGAAATCCTTCGAAATGAAGACGCTCGACGGGCGGCAGAGGCTCCTGGGCAAACCCACGCCGGCAGTGGATCGAGTGGCCATCGTCCTCATCGACGAGTACTCCATCCGGCAGTTGAAGGAGGTGGAGGGCTTGACGACCTTCCCGTGGCCTCGCGACGTCTACCAGGCCATGATCGATTTCCTTAAGAAGGCCGGCGCCCGGGCCATCGTCTTCGACCTGGTCTTCAGTGACCCATGGCCCAAACAGGAGATCGACCAGGTCTTCGCCGATGCGGCCAAGGCGGCCGGCAACGTCAGCTTCACCGCCAAGCTCGAGACCTTCCCGTCGCAGCCCGAAAAGGAGGCCGCCGCCTTGAAGGAGATGCAGGCGCCGGTGGAGAGCTGGGGCTTCCCCTTGCGCGCGGGCCTCACCGGCCTCCTCCCTCCCCTCCCCGAGCTGGTCGAGGCGGCGCGGGGGATCGGCCTCGTCAACGTCGTGCAGGATGACGACAACACCCTGCGCCGCGCCGATCTGCTCCTCCCCTATCCCGATTCCGGGACCCTCCTGCCGTCCCTCGGCTTCGAGGCGGCGCGCGCGGCGCTGGGGCGCGAAGAAAAGGGCGCGGTCCACGGCGGCGCGCTCCACTTCGCCGGCCGGCGCATCCCCTTGGGCGAGGACGGCCGGATGCTGGTGCGCTTTTACGGCAAGGAGGGGACCTTCGCCACCGTGACCGCGGTCTCGGTGATCCGGAGCTTTGCCGCGCAGGAAGAAGGGAAGCCCCTCAGCGTCGATCCGGGCCTCTTCAAGGACCGGGTGGTCTTCATCGGCATGAACGCCGCCGGGCACGAGGACATCGTCCCGGCGCCGGTGAGCACGCGCTTCCCCGGCACCGAGTTCATGGCCACGGTCTGCGCCAACATATTGGGCGGCGACTTCCTCGCCGAGCCGGGCCCCCTCGCGCGCCTAGCGCTGCTCCTCGCCTGGGGCCTCGCGAGCGGGCTCCTGCTTTTCACCCTGTGGCGGCCGCTCCCCGCCTCGGCGGCGGCGCTCGGAGTGCTGGCGGCGCAAGGAGGGGCGGCGGCGCTGGCCTTCATGTCCGGCCTGGCGCTGGAGATGTTCTTTCCGGCCGCTGCGCTCCTCGGGACTTACCTTGGCGCCCTCCTCCTCGGCTACCTGCTCGAGGGCCGAGCGAAGCGGGAGATCTCGCGCGCCTTCAGCCAGTACCTAAGCCCCGTCGTCATCCGCGACCTCATGAAGAATCCCGAAGCGCTCAAGCTCGGCGGCGAGACGCGCGAGATCACCGTTTACTTCTCCGATATCCAGGGCTTCAGCAGCTTCTCCGAGCGCATGTCGCCGCAGGAGCTGGTGGGCTTCCTCAATGTCTACCTCTCCGCCATGACCGACGTGATCCTCGTGCGCCGCGGCGTCATCGACAAGTTCGAGGGGGATGCCATCATGGCCTTCTGGGGCGCGCCGGCGCCGCACGAGGGGCACGCGCGCGAGGCCTGCCTGGCGGTCCTCGAGCAACGCCGCGCCCTCGCCGGCCTCAACCAGCGCTTCCAGGCGGAAGGGCGGCCGCTGCTCCGCTTCCGCGCCGGCCTCAACTGCGGCCCGGCGGTGGTCGGCAACATGGGCTCGAGCCAGCGCTTCGCCTACACCGCCATGGGCGACACCGTCAACCTCGCCTCGCGCCTCGAGGGGGCGAATAAATTCTTCGGCACCGCCGTCATGATGAGCGAGGCGGTGCGGAGCGCCGCCGGCCCGGAAATCGCCGCCCGGCGCCTGGGCCGCATCCAGGTGGTCGGAAAAAAGGTGCCGGTCGCGGTTTACGAGCTCCTCGGCCGCGCCGGCGACCTCTCCGATGTGGAACTGCAGCGCCTCGGCCGTTATCATGAGGCCCTGGCGCATCTCGAGGAGGGCCGGGCCGGCGAGGCGGAGCGGCTCTTCGAGGAGCTTCTCCAGGCGCCGCCCGGCCGGGACGGCTCCCAGGATAACGCGAGGCCCGACCCGGTGCTCGAGCTGTGCCTGAAAAAGTGCAGGGAGCTGAAAGAACGCCCCGAAGGCTGGGAAGGCATCTGGGTGTTGGCATCGAAGTAACGGCGCGGGAGCGGCTCGCTCCCGCGCTGATTGGAGGGAGATGATGAAAACCATGAAGAAAAACTGGCACCGGGGCATCTGGGCGGCGCTCGTCGCCCTGCCGCTCGCCGGCGCGGCGGCGGCGTGGGCGGCGGAGCAGCTCATCGTCATCGAGCGCGAGGCCGCCATCCGCAAGGACAAGCGCAGCTACAGCCCCAAGCTGGCGGCGGCCAGGGAAGGGGAACGGGTCAACTTGATCCGCCGCGAGGAGCCGTGGCTGCGCGTCGAGTACAAGGGGGTCGAGGGCTGGATGAACGCCACCTCGGTGACCGACAATCCCAGGGTGGTGCTCTCGAGCGAGGCGGCGGCGAGCGGCGTGCGCGCCACCGAGCAGTCGGCCGCCGGGCGAGGCTTCACGCCGGAGGTGGAGCGGGAGTACCGCAAGAACAATCCCAACCTCGAGGCGGCCTTCAAGCTCCTCGACCAAATCGAGAAGAAGTGGGTCTATCCCGATGAGACCGTCCTCGAGTTCATCCGCAAGGGCCAGTTAGCGGAGTTCGCTCCGGGAGGGGAAAAATGAAGACCCTTCGTCGAAAGAAAACGATGTTCGCGATCGCGGCTGCCCTGGCGGCCGCGGCCGGCGCCCTGGCTTCGGGCCTCTTCTTTGCTCCCGGCTGCCGGCTGGTCGAGTCGACCGCCGATACCCTCGCCGATGCCACCGCTGGCACGGCGGCGAGCGGCCTCTTCCGCGGCGCGGCGCGGGCGGCCGAGTCCTTTCGCGACTACTCCCTCGCCGAGGAGCACTACATCGGCAGAGCGGTGGCCGCGCAGATCCTCAGCCAGTTCGACAACCGGATCCATCCCAATCAGCAGCTGCAAAGCTACGTCAACCTGATCGGACAGGCGGTCCTCTCTGCCCCCGAGGCGCAAAGGACCTTGACCGGCTACCACTTCATCGTCCTCGAGGGCGACCCGGTGCAGGCGGTGTCGGCGCCAGGAGGCTTCGTCTTCGTCACCGAGGGGGCCATCCGCCAGGCGAAGGATGAAGACGAGATCGCCGCCCTCCTCGCTCACGAGGTCGCCCACGTCTCCCTCAAGCACGGCATCAAGGCCATCAAGTCGGAGACCCGGAAGAACTCGCTCGCCCTCCTGGCGCAAAGCGCCGGCCAGATCGTCGTCGAGGCCGGAAAGCAGTCAGGTAGCGCCCAGTCGCAGCAACTGGCCGAGCTGACGGCGGTCTTCGGCGACGCCATCCAGGACATCACCGGCGACCTGCTCGTCAAGGGCTACAGCCGCGACCTCGAGTTCGAGGCCGACAAGATCGCCATGGTCTATCTGAAGTCCTCCGGCTACGCCCGCGCCGCTCTGGCGAGCTACTTGAAGAAGATCGGCGCCCTGGGAACCGGCGGCAAGGGAGGCTGGTTCGAGACCCACCCCTCGCCCCAGGAACGCATCGCGGAGCTGGGCGACCTGGCCGCCGCTACCAATCCCGGCCGCGACCTCCGCCGGGGCAGGTACGGGAAGACGCTGGGGGGGTAGCCCGAGCCGTCCACACCTGCGGACGAAAACGAGAGGTTGATGGATGGGATGGCAGCCAGTCCTCTCAGCTCAGCGCTCAGGTCCACCTTGATCTGGTCGCAAGCCGTGATCCAGCGCAGACCGTTCACGGGATCGCCTTCAATCTTCAAGAGGCCGGCGTGTACCAGAGCGTGGCAGATCCGGCACAGCAAGATCTCATTATAGACCGCCGTCCGGCCGCCGTTGGCGCGGAATTCCAGATGATGGACGTGGCAGATGCCGCGGCGCCGGCAGCCGGGGTTGGCGCAAACCTGTCCATCCCGCAGCCGCACTTTTTTGACCAGCGCGGGGTAGTTGAGCCGGTCTTTTTCCGGAGTCGGATTCTTGTCCGCGGCTGTGGACGGGATCTCCTCCTCCGGGGCGATGGTCACTTTCCGAGCCTCTCCCTCGACCCTTTCAACGAAGGCGGTCGGGATCTCCACCAGCCCTTCCGCGGACGGCAAGTGCGCCATCCGGCACGCCGGGCAGAGGTGATAGAGCACCTGGTAGGGGGATTCTTCCTTCTCCCGGCGGTCTCCCAGTACTCCCTCGGCCGGATCGCTTTCGAGGATCCGCCGGGCTAAATAGAGCTTCGCCGCACGGATATTTTTTCGGCGAGTACCAGCGCCTCCTCATCAGCCACTTTGGCAAGAGTCCGCTTTATGAAAAGGTGCTCCAGAAGTTGAGCGCTGGCCCGCTGGCGGCAGAAGAGCTGGCAAGGAGCTGCCAGACCCGAACCGGCGGCCGTTTCACCGGCATCCTGATGGACCTTGAGCTGGAGGGATTCATCGAGCGCTACGTCCCTCTCAGCAAAGGATTGAAGAGCCGTCTGGTCCGGTACCGCATCGATGATGAGTACCTGCACTTCTACTTCCGGTTCATCCAGAAGCATCAGCAGGAGATCATCACCGGCCGCTTTTCTTCCATCCCGATCTTTCAGGGCCGCGACTACCTGCAGTGGCAAGGCTACGCCTTCGAGCGCCTGTGCCGGAAGCATTCCTGGCAAATTGCCGATCATTTGCGCTTTTCAGGAATCCAGTACAAGGCCGGCTCCTGGTTCGATCCGAAAAGCAAAACGCCGGGCAGCGTGCAGATCGACCTGCTCTTTGAAAGGGCGGACCGGGTCCTGACCATCTGCGAAGCCAAGTATGCTGATCGACTGAGCGCTGAAAAGACCATCCAGGACTTCGAGAGAAGATGCCGGGCACTCCTGCAGCGCTACCCCAGGTTCGGCCTCCAGAAGGTCCTCCTTCTGGGAAAGGAGATCAAGGTTCCCGCCCCCTTGCGCCGCAACTTTGATGAGATCCTCTACGCCGGAGAGGTATTTTTCTGAAAGCCGCGGCGAGATCGCCGTTCAGTCAAATGAAAACCAATCGGCACGTTCACCAGGGCGGCAGCAGGCGGCGGAAGCCATGAAACAGGATGACCGCGAGGAAAAACAGGTTGCGCGGGATCAGAGCCGGCCAGAAACAGGGAACGGGGCCAGGCGACCTCGAAGTCCACTTCGCTTCCGCCAGACTTGCGGCCACATTTTTCATGAAGGGGATGGACCGAGGCCAGTCCGCGATGCGGTGAATCCATTCCCGCGGGATGCCGTCAAGGCCGCAGCTCGTGCCGGCAAGGGCGCCGATGATCGAGCCGACGGTGTCCGTGTCGCCGCCGCAGTCGAGCGCGCTTCCAAGCGCCGCGCGAAAGTCGCCGATATGCCGCAGCCAAGCGTAAAGCGCTACGGGAACCGTATGGTAGGAATAACCGGTCACCCCGCGATCCAGGCCCAACGAGCGCGCGAACTCGGAAACGCCGGCTCCCGCGGCCAGCGACCCTCCCATGCGGCCCACGAGGGAACGCCATTCCTCATCTCCAGGCAGATTCCGCAGTTCGCCCAGCAGCGCGTCCACATCCGGCCGGATAGCACGGATCCCGATCCGGTGTGGGCCTGAAACCTTCCAATGAGTTTCCACCGACCTGCACGCCCAAGCCGCGGCTTCGGCCACCGCAAGAGCCGCCACCGCGGCTCGCGGATCGGTGTGGGTGAGATTTGTTGACGCTGCCACGAATTCCCGCCGCTTCTCCGGCTCGCCGGCGAAGAAGGCGCCTATGATAGCGCTGCGCATGGCCGGGCCGTTTCCCGCCGATCGGACGCCGCTGCGTTGGGGCGGAAAGCCAAGCCACAGTTTCAAGCAAGCCCGCGCGGTGGCGAAACCGACCCCGGCCGGCAAGCTTGCGATCCACCAGCGCAGCTTCCAGGCGAGCACCCGCTGGAACCGCTCGGCGTCACGCGATTGCGCCAGCAGCGCCTGCGCCACGAGCAGCGCGTGCTCGGTGTCATCGCTCACCATCCCGCGCCCGAACACCAGTCGATGCCGCCAACCCTCGGGCCAGAGCTTCTTGATGCGCTCTGGCGAGAGCCCTTCCGCCGGCAGCCCAAGAGCATCGCCGACCGCGGTGCCGAGCAGGAGACCGAGAAACGAGCGGTGCGCTTCAAGGACATCGTCTTTCGTATCCTGCTTCATGAGGCACGACACAGGACTTACTGTTCCTGAGATCTTGGAACATACACCCATGTATGCCAAGGGGCGTGTTCCTTGGGCCAGTGCTCCGCGCCCTTTATTTTCGCTTCCACCGCGCCGGGACAGCGCTCTCCGAGGATGGTGCAGGCGTGAAAGCGAAGGTGCTTCTTTTCGTGGGTCAGAAGCGGTAGGACCTGGGGATCGGCAAAGGGGCCAATTCGCATCAAGGCGCGCGTGGCGTAGTGCAGGGGGAAAAGAACATAGCTCCAACCAATCGAACCATCTTGAACTCTATCCTGACCTGCAAGTATGAATACTTGATCTTGGTTGCTCATCTCGGCCTCCGGCACACTCTCCGCCACCAGCAGCTCCACCAGCCGCGGCACGGCCCGCGCCGACTTCAGCTCCCCCAGCCTCGCCGCCGCGCGCTCCCGCTCGGCGCGGTCGGGCGACCGGAGTCGCCAGAGCCACCACTCCTCGGCCAGGCGGTCCTTGAAAAGGAGGCCGCTGGCGGCCAGGGTGGCGAGCCCCAGGGTCGCGGCCGCAATCGCGACGGCTCTGCCTCGGCGGGTGGTCACGACCTCGATGGTGCTGCCGCCGGATCGAGCCGGCAAGGAAAATTCCTCTCGGGGCTCACCCTCGCCGGATCGAGGCGCCCCGCGGCATTGCAGCGGGGCCGGTTCCGGTGTATGGTATCGGCCATGTCATCGACCTGGATTTCACCTTGCAAGCGTTCGGCCATCTCCGCGCGCGGCCGGGCCGCGGCGGGGACGCGCGGCGGTTAGAACTTTCGAGCGATGCTCAAGCGCAGCTTTTTCAAGATCTTCTTCTTCCTCCTCGTCCCCTCGGTAGCCGCGCTTATCTTCGTCAATTACTACTGGGCCCGATTCTTCCCGAACCTCTCCAAGAACGCCAACAAGGCCGCCTGGCAGATCGCCGAGACGCTGGTCGGCCTGTCGGCGGCCCTGCTCTTCATCTCGCTGGTGAGCGGCCTCCTGTCGCCGGAGTTCTCCAGGAAGCACTTCAAGGTGGAGGTGCCGCAGCTCCTCCGCGACCTTATCCGCTACGGCTTCTTCATCGTCATCGCCGCGCTCATCCTCAACCAGATCTGGGAGGGGGTGCTCACCCCCGTGGTCGGCGCCCTGGGGATCGGCGGCGTCGTCCTCGGCTTCGCCCTGCAGGAGACCCTGAGCAACTTCTTCGCCGGCCTGGCGCTGCTCCTCGAGCAGCCCTTCTCCCAGGGGGACTGGATCCGCATCGGCGACCGCGCCGAGGGGCAGGTCGAGCAGATCACCTGGCGGGCCACCAAGATCCGCACCCGCGACAACGACTACCAAATCTTCCCCAACAGTCTCGTCGCTAAGGAGATCATCCTCAACTACCGCATGCCGAGCCGCGTCCACGCCATCCGCATCCGCGTCGGCACGAGCTACAACGACTCTCCGGATCTCGTCAGGAAGACGCTCCTCGACATCCTGCCGGGCGTGCCGTCTGTCCTCAAGCGGCCGGCTCCGTCCGTGTACGTGAAGGAGTACGCCGACTTCTCCATCAATTACGAGATGCGCTGCTTCATCGAAGAGTACGAACGCCGGCCGGAGATCGAGGACCAGATCCTCCATCGCATCTGGTTCGCCTTCAAGCGGCACGGCATCGAGATCCCCTTCCCCATCCGCACGGTCTACCACTCGAGGATCCCGGCCCCCGGCCCGTCGGAAGAGAGGCGCGCCCGGATCGAGAGCGCCATCTTCGCCGTCCCGATCTTCGCCGCCCTCAGCGCCGAGGAGCGGGCGCTGCTCGCGAGCTGTTCCAGGCTGGAGGAGTTCAGCCGGGGGGAGATGGTCATCCGCCAGGGGGATCCCGGCGAGACGCTTTACACCATCGTCGCGGGGTCGGTTCGCATCTCGGTGCGCTCCGAGGACGGCCCCGAGAAGACCGTGGCCCACCTCGGCGCCGGCGAGTTCTTTGGCGAGAT
Source organism: Planctomycetota bacterium (assembly GCA_016209605.1). Classification (GTDB taxonomy): domain Bacteria; phylum Planctomycetota; class UBA8108; order UBA8108; family JACQVS01; genus JACQVS01. The sequence continues at coordinate 21,481 of JACQVS010000261.1, read as the reverse complement.
GTCGCTCCTCACCGGCGACCCTCGATCGGCGAGCGTCCACGCCGAGGAGCCCCTCGTCCTCTGCGCCGTCTCGAAAAACGCGCTCCTCCCCATCCTCCAGTCCAACCCCGCGGTCGCGGAAAAAACCGCCGAGCTGGTCACCCTGCGCCGCCAGGGGCTCGACCAGCTCAAGGCGGAGACGGCGCTGGATGCCGAGAAGCACGTCGAGGTGCAGGGCGCGACGCGCAAGCTCTTCGGCCGCATCAAGCTCTTCTTCGGCCTGGCGTGACGGCTAGTTTTCCAGGGACCAGGCCGGCGCGAGCAGCGCCTTCCCCTCCGACTGGATGGCCACTTGAAAGCCGGGGAGGATGGCGCCGGCCCCGGCCTCGCCCTTTTTCGAGAGGGCGATGAAGGCCACCTGGCGCTTGCGGTTCTGCGGGTTGACCTTGACGAGGCGCTGGAGCGCCTCCTCGATCGCCTGCTGCGGCGAAGCTCCCTGCCGCATGCGCTCGACGATGAGGAAGCTTCCGCAGATGCGCAGGATCTCCTCGCCGATCCCGGTCGCCGAGGCACCGCCCGCCTCGGCGTCGCAGTAGAGTCCGGAGCCGATGATGGGGGAATCGCCGACCCGCCCTGGCATCTTCCACGCCAGGCCGCTGGTGGAGCATCCCGCCGCCATGCCGCCGTGGACATCGAGCGCCACCAGGCCGATGGTGTCGTGGCTCGAGTCGGCGTCGCCGGAGGGTTTTTTCTTGTTCTTGTCCCACTCCGGGTCCACCTGGCCGGGGACGCGATGGTCCGGCAACTTCATCCACTCCTCCCACTTCTTCCGGGAGGCCGGGGTGAGCAGGTCCTCTTCCTTGAAGCCCTTCGACCGGGCGAAACGCAGAGCCCCGTCGCCCGCCAAGTAGACGTGCCGGGTGTTCTCCATCACCTTCCGCGCCAGGGAGATCGGCCGGGCGATGCCGCGGAGCGAGAGGACGCTGCCGCAGCGCAGCCCCTTACCGTCCATGATGCCGGCGTCCAGCTCCACCACCCCCTCCTCGTTGGGCAGGCCGCCTCGGCCGACCGAGTCGACCTGCGGATCCTCCTCGACCAGGTTGATGCCGCGCTCTACCGCATCGAGGGGAGTTCCCCCAACCTGCAGGATGCGGAGGGCGCCGGTGGCGGCCCTCTCGCCGAACTTCCAGGTGGCGACGGCGACCGGCGGGGTGAAAGCGCCGCCGCGGAAAGGCTTTCCATCTTTTGCAGGCTCCTGGTTCTCCAGGGCTTCAAGGCCCGTGGCGATGGCCAGGCCGGCCGTGGTTTCAAGGAACTGACGGCGTGAAACGTTCATGGCATATTCCTCAACAGGGACACCGGTTCAAAAAAAGAAAACTCAATTTAACGGCCCCAGCGTTCATTTTCCAGCCCAGCCAGCCCGCGCCCCGGCGGCCTCCGGCCCGCCCCGGCAGATTTTTCTCAAAAAGAACCAGGCGCGCGCGGCGCGGACGCTCCAGGTGCGCGGCCCCCAGCGTTTGGAAAAGAGCAGGCGGTTGCGGATCTGGTAGTAAGCCACCAGGTCCTTTTCCCGGCCGGCCGCCGAGCCGGGCCGGTGCCACACCCGGGCCCGCGGCTCGACGAGGGAGAGCCAGCCGGCCCGGCGGATGCGCTCGCCCCAGTCGGCATCCTCGTAGTAGAGGAAGTAGTCCTCGGGGAAACGGCCCAGCCGCGCCAGCTTCTCCGCGCTCATCAAGATGGCGCAGCCGCAGAGGTAGCCGGCGGGAAACGGCTCCGCGGGGAGCTCGGAGGCCGGCCGGCCGTGGTAGCGGCTGCGCGGCCGGGCCTGGGGCCACTCGAGGTCGCTGCCGGCGTTCCACACCCGGTCCTCCGTGCCGTGAAACAAGATGGCGGGGCCGGCGGCAGCGGCCCGCGGCTCGCGTTCGAGCAGGTCCGCGAGGAGGCGGATCGCCTCCTGAGAAACCGCCACATCGTGGTTGAGAAAGAAGAAGTACCGCGGCAGGTCGCCGGCGGACAGCTCCGCGACGCCGCAATTGAGCCCGCCGGCAAAGCCCAGGTTCTTTCCCGGCCGGAGCAGCCGGGCGCCGGCGGGCAGGGAGGCAGCGGCGGCGGCAACGGCCGGCTCGAGGAGGAGCGCCACATCGGCCCACGAGCCGTTGTCCACCACCGTGAGGCCTAGGGAGACGCCCTGGGACCGGCGCAGGGCCTCGATGGACTCCTGGGTGATGCGCGCATCGCCATAGTGGACGAGGATGGCGCGGATGGTGGGATTCATTCAAGCGAGCAGCCGGTGCGCCACGTTCCCCGCCACGTCGGTCAGGCGGAAGTCTCTCCCCTGGAACTTGAAGGTCAGGCGCGTGTGGTCGATCCCCAGGCAGTGGAGGATGGTGGCGTTCAAGTCGTGGATGTGGAGCGGATCGCCGAGGAAGGCGTCGACCTCGGCAAGCGACGGCGGCAGGCCGGTGAGGTCGAGGGTGACGCGGCGGATCAGCGCCGTCCGCCCCGCCTCCGGCGACGGCCGCAGCCCCTCCTTCTCGAGGCGCGCCAGGATGAAGCCGTCGATGGGATTCTGCGGCCAGCCGATGTGACCGCGAACCGCCGGCAGGGCCGGGCGCCTGGGGGGGATGAAGGCCCAGTGCGCCTGGTACTCGGCCCCCTCGGCGATCCAGCGCTTGAGGAGGTCCTTTTCCGCCTCGACCAGCTTTTTCCCAGTGGAGGGAGGCGGCATGACGTGGTCCTCGTCGGTCGAGGTGATGCGCTCCACCAGCAGGCTCTCCTCGGGCCTTCCCGGGGAGATCGCCGGCCTGCCCGACTTGCGGGGCTTCACGGCCTCGTCGCAGAGGTCGAGGCGGAGGCCCGCCTTGCGCTCCTTGGCGTCAAAGCCGTGGCACTTGAAGCAGTGGCTCGCGAGGATGGGCCGGACGGCGCGGTTGTAATCAATCTTCGCCGCCGGCCCGGCGGTTTCGGCAGGTAGCGATGAAACGGCAAGCGCGCCGGCCGTGATGACAATGAAAGCCAAGCTTCGTTTCCCAGTGGCGACCATAGTGCATCTATTACAACAGGGCGAGGGGAAAAAGTCCAGATTCAGGAGCCGTTCGACCGGTGTTCGTCCCGGGTCATTCTCACGATGGTGTGAAAGGATTCATCGAGGAGCCGAGACCGCAAGCGGGCGATCGCTTCCCCGCTATAATACTTTCCGGCGCCGCCGTCGTACGCCTTCAGGGCGCGCAGAAAGTCCGCCGTGCTGATGTGCCCTTCGGGCAGGTTCCCGAGCTGCGCCAGGTTGCGCTCGCGCCGCCGCCCGCTCAGCCGGTCGCAGAAGCGCACGTCGTCGAGGTCGACGATCCACAGCTTCGAGTCCGGCGTGACCAGGAGGTTCTGCGGCGCGAGATCGTGCTTGAGCACTCCGGCCTCGTGCAGGCGGCGGGCGAGCCGGCCGAGGGCGCGGGCCAGCTCCAGCTTGCCGCGGCAGCGGCCGGGAGCCGAAGGGGCCGCCGGGCCGTAAGTCTCCCAGAGGAAGCGGTCGAGGGGCGCGGCGCCGGGAATGGACTCCTGGAAGAGCCACGCTTCCCGCACCAGGCCCCAGCGGCGCCTTTCCACCAGGGCGAGCCCCGGCGGCGCCGGCAGGGAGCGCACCTCGAGCCCGAGGGCGGCGATCCAGGCGCGGCGCAGGCGAGACGTCGAGAAGAGGCCCGCCAGCCGCTCCAGAAGACCGTACCGCCGGTGCTTGAGGATGACCTCGCGCCCGCAGGCGCGGACGCGCGCCACCCAACCTGTGGCGGAGCGCTTGAGGACTTCCCCGGAGGGCTCGACGCGGAGAAAGGGCTCCACCGGCTCGAGCGGGAAGGCGCGGCGGCGGAAGGCGCGGAAGCCCTTCCAGCGCTCGACTGCGAACACCGTCGAGTTGAGGAGGCAGCGGCGGGTGCGGCTGCGCAGCTGCCGCCGGGCGAGACGCGCGATGATCAGGGCGATCTCCTCCCGCAGGCGCGCCGCGGCCGGCGCCAGATCCGTTGGGGCAAGATCTTCATGGGCGGCCCCCTCGCGGGCCGCGGCCGCGGCATCCAGATAACCTGACAGGATCCACCGCAGCTCCTCCACCGGCAGCGCCTGGCGCAGCGAGTAGGCCACCATCGCCAGGCCCTTGAGGCGCAGGAAGCGGGGGACGAAGCCGGGAAAGCGGCAGGAGTGGAGGTCGATCAGGTGAAGCGAAGCTTTGCCGGAGCTGTCGAGGAGCAGGTTGCCGCCGTGAAGGTCGGGATGGTAGACGCCGCTCTCGTGGAGCCGGCGCACCAGGGCGCCGAGCTGGATGAGGAGCGACCGGACCTCGGCCAGCCGCTCCGGGGCGGCTCCATTCGCCGGGTCGCAGCTGCGGTCAGGGCCGTACGTTTGAGAAAGGAGGGCCGGGAGGGGAAGGCCGCCGGCGATCTCCTCCATCACCAGCCCGCCCTCGACCGTCAGGCCGCGCCGGCGGCGCAGGCCGCAGGCGAGCGGGCGCGGGACCGGGAAGCCGCGCTGGCGCAGGGCGCGGAGGGCGCGGAACTCGCGCTCGGCGCGGCTGGAAAAGAGCCGCGCGCGCAGGCGGTCGTAAAAGCCGAGATGGCGGTAAACCTTCACCACCCAGCGTTCCGCCGCCGGCGGGCGATCCGGAGCCGGAACCCGGAGCACGGTGCGGATCCGGTTCTCCTTGAGCACCATTGCTCCCGGGCGCGAGCGCAGCCCCTCCCAGTCACGGATCAAGACCTCGAGCCCGGCTCGCTCCTCGGGCGAGAGCCCGGCGGCGAAGCGCCATTGCATGGGTTCAGAGACGGATGGATTCGGCGGTTTATCCATTCCCAGTATCCGGTGTTTAAATTCTTCTGCTCGGTAGCGGGCGAAGCCCGCAGTAGCTCGAATTCGTGAATCATTTAACCACGAAGGACACGAAGGACACGAAGAAGAATTCCTTAAAATAATTGACAAAATCTCAATTTCGCTTTAATCTGGGGGGAAAGTTGAGCTCCGTCTCTGGAGGGGCTTCTTTCTCCAGAGGCCGGCTGTTATCATCGAGATTCGAAATCGCCCTTGTTACCAACGACCGATAACGGAGACCGCCTATGGCCCCGCGCGATACGTCTGACGAGAAAAATGTCGATCCCCAGGTGGATGAGGAGCTGGAAGAAGAGCAGGAAGAGGTGGTCGAGCGGCCTGGCTGGCTCAAGGAGACGCCGTTCTGGGCCATTTCCGCCATCCTCCACATGATCCTCTTCGTCATCCTCCTCCAGTTCATCACCGAAGTCCCCGAGCCGAAGGCGCCGCAGCTCCCGGTCAAGATCCGGCCGGTTCCCAAGAAGAGGGAGGACAAGTACGATCCCACCCTCAAGCGCGACATCCTGAAAACGCCCAAGATCCCCGATCCGCGCCTGGTGGAAAAGACGGTCATTCAGCGCAAGCTCGATGAGGTCACGCCGGAGATCCCCAAGGGAACCGACCTCAACAACCTCACCAACGTCGAGCTCTTGAACAGCTCGATCCACGACGCCATCGGCGTGGGCGGCGGCGCGGCCGGCGCTTACGGCGAGCGCTGGGGGAAGGGCTCGCTGATCAGCGAGGGCGGCAGCGAGGGGACCGAATCGGCGGTGCGCGCCGCCCTCGAGTGGCTGCGCCGCCACCAGGGCGCCGACGGCAGCTGGAAGTGCCACGACTTCACCGAAATGTGCAAGAAGCCGTGCGCCAACGTCAATACCAAGTACGGCGACGGCCGCGGCTGGAAAGGGCACGACATCGGCGTCACCGGCCTCGCCATCCTCGCTTTCGCCGGCTTCGGCCACACCCACCAGGACGGCGTCTACCACGAGTACGTCGAGTGCCTGAAGAAGGCGGTGAAGTTCCTCAAGTCGGTGCAGGTCCACTCCGAGGACCCCAGCGCCAACGGCCGCTACGGCGATGACAAGACCGAGCAGTGGATTTACGACCACGCCATCGCCACCATGGCCATGGGCGAGCTGCTCGCCATGTCGAACGACACCATCGGGCTCAAGAAGACGGTCACCGATGCCGTCAGGCTCTGCATGCAGGCGCAGAATCCCGGTTACGGCTGGAAGTACGGCATCAAGCCCGGGAAGAACGACACCTCGGTCACCGGGTGGATGGTGCTGGCCTTGAAGACCGCCAAGAACGCCCGCCTCGACCTCCCCAAGGAGCGCTTCGAGGAGGCCTTCAAGGGCTCGCTGGTCTGGTTCGACCGCGCCACCTCGGTCGCCAGCGGGAAGACCGGCTACGAGTCGCCGGGCGATGAGGGCTCGGCCTTGAAGGGGGAGTACCCCGAGCCGTATCCCTTCTCGAAGGAGCTTTCCTGCATGACCGCGGTCGGCGTCCTCTGCCGCCTCTTCGCCGGCCAGAGCCGCAGCGACCCGATCGTCAAGCGCGGCGTCGACATCCTCATGAAGGAGCCGCCGCAGTGGGTCGAGCCGAAGGGGACGCAGCTTTCCAAGATCAACATGTATTACTGGTACTACGGCTCTTACGCCCTCTTCCAGTACGGCGGCAAGCCGTGGAAGGACTGGAACGAGGACATGAAGAAAGCGCTGCTCTCGACCCAGCGCCAGGGGGACATCGACGAGGACGGGAGCTGGGACCCCATCGACGAGTGGGGCAAGGCCGGCGGCCGGGTCTACGCCACGGCGCTGGGAGCCATGACCCTCGAGGTCTACTACCGCTTCATCCGGGCGCAGCAGGGCATCGGCTTGTAGGCTCAATCCCCCTTCTATAACCCTGAAGGCGATTCAAGCCCACCTAGAAAAAGTTGCCAAAATAGCATTGACAAAAACTCAATTTCGTGGAAAATGACCCTCCAGAGAGAGCCCTATATCTGGAGGCGCATTCCCATGGCTGCGATCTTGACGACCGAAAGCAAGGTTCCCGGCGGCTGGCTGAGAGAAGCTCCCTTTTGGGCCCTGGCGGCGGTTCTCCATCTCCTCTTCTTCCTCATTCTCCTCCGCGTGGTGGTGGCGGTGCCGGAGAAGGGGGGGCCGGGCGGCAACGCCACCATCAAAATCGATCCTCCCCCCAAAAAGCCCAAGCCCGACCGGTACGACCCCACCCTACCGCGAAAAATGGTGAAAATTCCGCCGGCCTTTCTGCCCACGAAACCTGAGGAGATCAAATTCCAGGCGCCTGATATTGACATCAAACCGCCCAGCGGCGTTGAAATTAAGGAATTGCCAGTGACTCTTCCTATCCCCGGATTTGGCCCAGTCCGTGGTGGTCCCTGGGGCCCCCGCACCGACCATGAACTGGCGGTAGGCGATGGATGCAACGAAGCCTCCGAGCAAGCCGTCCGCGCCGCCCTCGAGTGGCTGCGCCGCCACCAGAGCGCCGACGGGAGCTGGAAGGGCCGCGACTTCACCGGCATGTGCGAGAAGCCGTGCGCCAACGCCGATTCAAAGCATGGCGACGGGCGCGGCTGGGCCGGCCACGACATCGGCGTCACCGGCCTCGCCATGCTCGCCTTCGCTGGCTTCGGCCACACCCACCAGGACGGCTTCTACCAGGAGTACGTCGAGTGCCTGAAGAAGGCGGTGAAGTTCCTCAAGTCGATTCAGGTCCGCTCCGAGGACCCCAGCGCCAACGGCCGCTACGGCGATGACCAGGCCGAGCAGTGGATTTACGACCACGCCATCGCCACCCTGGCCATGGGCGAGCTGCTCGCCATGTCGAACGACACCATCGGGCTCAAGAAGACGGTCACCGACGCCGTCCAGCTCTGCCTGCACGCCCAGAATCCCGGCTACGGCTGGAAGTACGGCATCAAGCCCGGGAAGAACGATACCTCGGTCACCGGCTGGATGGTTCTGGCCTTGAAGACCGCCAAGAACGCCCGGCTCGGCCTCCCCCAGGAGCGCTTCGAGGAGGCCTTGAAGGGGGCGCTGGTCTGGCTCGACCGCGCTACCTCGATCGCCACGGGCAAGACCGGCTACGAGTCGCCGGGCGATGAGGGCTCGGCCTTGAAGGGGGAACACCCCGAGCCCTACCCTTACTCGAAGGAGCTTTCCTGCATGACCGCGGTCGGCGTCCTCTGCCGCCTCTTCGCCGGCCAGAGCCGCAGCGACCCGATCGTCAAGCGCGGCGTCGACATCCTCCTGAAGGAGCCGCCGCGGTGGGTCGAGCCGGGAGGGCGGGGGCTCTCGAAAATCAATTTCTACTACTGGTACTACGGCTCCTACGCCCTCTTCCAGTTCGGAGGCAAGCCGTGGAAGGACTGGAACGAAGGGATGCAAAGCGCCCTGATCTCGACCCAGCGCCGTGGCGGCGATGAGGACGGCAGCTGGGACCCCATCGACGAGTGGGGCAAGGCCGGCGGCCGGGTCTACGCCACGGCGCTGGGGGCGATGACGCTGGAGGTTTATTACCGGTACAGGCGTTTTTAGTTTCTGGCCAGGTGTATTACCAGGGTCCAGAGGCCAAGGATGTCCTTGCGGCTGAAGGTCCTCGCCGGGTAGCTCAGATTGAGCGGCTGAAGGCGGATGGCGCCGCCGGCCTCGAAGAAGATCTGGCGGAAGAGGGGCGGCTCATGACCGTGAAGGGCGGCGGGGCGCGCCAGCACCAGGTCGCGGCTGCGCGGCAGGCCGCTCGCGCTGAAGATGACGATGTCCCCCTCGCGGAAGGAGGGGCTCACCGGCGAGACCATGGCGTCCCCCGCCACCGTCAGGGCGAAGCAGCCCTGCCCGTCCAGGCCGGGGATGGAGAGAAAGTCTTCGGGCTCCCCCACCGGGTTGCCGTCGGGGCCGAAGACCAACTCGAGGCCGGCCCCCAGGCTGCCGAAGAGGGGGAGGCGGCGCGACCTGGCAGGACTGCCGGAACCGCCGGCCTCGGTCCCGCCCGCCGCGCTGTTTTCCGCCCCTTCCCGGCCGCGCTGGCTCTCCGCCAGTGCCTGGTGCAGCCGGGCGAGCTGCGCCTCGAGGCTTTCGATCTTGGCCTCCTGGGCCTTCAGGAAGAAGTTGGGGGAAAGGCGCAGGACCTTCGAGATGCGGTCGGCGAGGTCCGCCTCGAGGGGGTGCTTCCCCTCCTCCAGGGCGATCAGGTAAGCTTTGGTCCGGCCGACCTTGGCGGCAAACTCATCGATGGTCCAGTGCTTCTTGTGCCGCTCGCCGCGCACCAGCTTGCCGAGGTGCTCGAAGGGGATGGCCGCCGGCGCCCCCTCGGAAGGCAGCGCCCTCCCTCCCCCGGCCTGGCCTTCGGCCGCGGCGCCGGCCGACCGGAAGAAGAAGGCCGGCTCCACCCCCAGGGCACCCGAGATCTTGTGCAGCACGCGGGTGTCGATGCGCCGCTCCCCCTTCTCCAGGCGCGACATCTGCGACTGGGAGAGGCCGATTTTCTGCGCCAGGTCCTTGGAGGAGATCTGCAGGCGCTCGCGGAGGATGCGGATCTCTAGACCGATGTTGAGCATGGCGGCGGCCCAGCATCCAGCAATGGGGTTGAGGCAAGGACAATGAAGTGCATCCCCATCCATCATAGTGAAAACTCAAATTCTTGCAACTTTGGCGATATCTTTGGAACGGCCCGGGGGGGCCGTCAGGGGCCCCCGCACCAAAACGCCGTCCACAGCAGCGTGGCGCTGTTGAAAACGGCGTGGAAGAGGATGGCATCGAAGAGACTGCCACGCCACTCGTAAATCAGGCAAAGGAGCCAGCCGAGGGCGAAGATCGGCGCCAGCGCCGCCAGGTTGGTGTGCACGCCGCTGAAGGCGAGGCTCGACAAGGCGCCGCCCCACGCCATCCCCAGCCGCTTGCGCAAGAAGCCGTAAAGGATGCCGCGGAAGAGCAGCTCCTCGACGAGCGGGGCGACGAGCACCGCCCCGGCGGCCAGCACCCCCAGCAGCGCCAGGTCCCGCCCTTCCAATGCCTCCTTGAAAATCTGCACCTGCTCCTGCAGCTCGGGCTGGTGGCCGAAACGGACCAGCAGCCAGTCCCAACCGTAAGTGATCAAGAAGAGCGGCGCCTGGAAGGCCATGAACATGAGGAGGATGGCCAGCACCGTTTTCCACGCCGGAAAGGACCGCCAGCCCAGGGCGGCGGGAGGCGACTCCGAGAACTGGAGCACCACCACGAGGGCCAGCTCCAGCGTCAAGACCCCAGCCGCCACGCCGCCGAAGTAAAGCGGCAGGACCGGAGGGATGCTGTCGGGGCTTTCGAGCCCTTTCTCGATCCAGAAGGTGAGAACGCTCACGAGGCCGGGCGAGCCCGGCTCGAGAAGATGAAGGAGGAGGCTCCTCCCCAGGCTCAAGGGGACGATCTGAAAGAGAAATTGCAGCGAGTAGTGCAGGGAGAAGATGAAGAGGACGTCGATGCCGTTCCAGCGGATCTGGTCCGCCCCGATGCCGGCGAATCGCTTCACCGCACGACCCCATCGAGAGGGCTGGACGCGCTGGCGTAAAGCCGCCGCGGAATGCGGCCGGCGAGGAAGGCATCGCGCCCGGCCTGGGTGGCCAGGCGCATGGCCCGCGCCATGCGCACCGGCTCGCGCGCCAGGGCGATGCCGGTGTTGAGAAGCACGCCGGCCACGCCCAGTTCCATGGCCACGGCCACATCCGAGGCGGTCCCCACCCCGGCGTCGACGATCACCGGCACGGTCACGCTCTCGAGGATGATGCGGATGTTGTTGGGGTTGAGGACCCCCTGGCCGGAGCCGATGGGCGAGCCGGCCGGCATGACGCTGGTGGCGCCGGCATCCTGCAGGCGGCGGGCCATGATGGGGTCATCGGTCGTGTAGACGAGCACGGTGAAGCCGTCCTTGACCAGTCTTTCCGTGGCCTTCAGGGTCTCGATGGGGTCCGGCAGCAAGGTCCGGGGATCGCCCAGAACCTCCAGCTTGACCAGATCGGAGATCCCCAGCTCGCGTCCCAGGCAGGCCACGCGGATGGCCTCCTCGGCGTTATAGCAGCCGGCGGTGTTGGGAAGGATGGCGTAGCGGCCGCGGTCAATGTAGTTGAGCAGGTTCTTCGAAGGATCGCCGGAAAAGTCGACCCGGCGGACGGCGACGGTGATCATCTCCGCGCCCGACTCCTCCAGCGCCCGCCGCATGATTTCAAAATCGGCGTACTTGCCGGTGCCGACGATCAAGCGCGACCGGAAGCGGTGCTTCCCCAGGACGAGGGGGTCATCGGCAAGGGCCTCGCCCCTGAATTCAATAGCAGGGCTTTCAGCAGCAGGGATTTCACCAGCGCCGGATCGGGCGGCCAGGGGATCGAAGTGCGGTGCGTTCATGGGAGTTTAACCCCCTCCAACAAAGGTGACGATTTCAACGCGGTCCCCATCCGCAAGCCGGTGCGCCGCGTAGGCGCTCTTGGGGACGATGGTCCGGTTCACTTCAACGACCACAGCCGGCAGCCGGACCGCCAGGAGCTGGACCAGCTCCTGGACGGTGATTTCCCGGTCAAACGACCGGACTTCGCCGTTGATGTACAGCTTCACTCGCGTGGTTTTTAGCATCGCTGAGATCTCGGAAGATCACGCTGAAAAAGGTGATCTTAACCCGCCCATCCCCGCTCATCAAGATAAGAGCGGCTCTGGCAGCCTCGTTAAAATCGAGTGGGTCTCGAGTGAGGCTTGAACGATTCCGGTTACTTCGACTTCCCCGTCGGCGGGATCGGGCTTTCCGAGGCGGCGGGCTTTTCCGGGCGCGGCTTTTCATCGACGGTCACGCCGAGATGGGCCAGGATCTCCTTGGCGCGGCCGTAGTACTGCCTGCCGCCGCGCTCGATGTACTCGCGCATGTAGCGGATGGTCTGCTCGCGGTCCTGGTGGAGGTCGGCGATGGAGCCGAGGAAGTAGTACGGCATGGGGTCCTTGGGATCGATCAGCACGCAGGCTTCAAACTGCGCGCGCGCGTCCTTCCACTTCTTGAGGAGGGAGAGGGTGTAGCCGAGGGTGAAGTGAGGGCCGTTGTAGCGCCCCGGCGGGGTCAGCTCCACGGCCTTGCGGAAGGCCTGCTCGGCCTCTTCCAGCTCGCCCATGTAGAGATGGACCCGGCCGAGGTGGTAGTGGTACTTGGGCTGGTCGGGATCGAGGTATATAGCCTCCTTGAGCGACTCGGCCGAGTCGCGGAAGCTCTCCTTCTGGAATTGCAGGGCCGCGATGTCGAAGTGGAGGTCGGCGCGCTTGGGGTAATCTCTCACCTTCTCCTGGAGCTGCTTCAAGCGGGAATTGACGATGGTCGAGGGCTTCCCCTCCGGAATGCTGAAATCGTAGGTGTCCTCCACCGTCTCGGTGGTTTTACAGCCGAAGCCCAAACCCAGGAGGGCGCTCAAAACCGCGGTGCTAACAAGCCAGGTCTTCATGGGAGATGTTTCCTTGGCACTTGCCGGTGGTTTTATTCCTGTAAAAAGCTACGCTTCTTTATATCGGCAAGTTTCGCGATGAGGTTGAAAAGGAGTTTACTCCATCGGGACAAAAAATATAATGAGCCTCGCCATGAGACGCGATCATTCGACTTGCCGGCCCTGGAGGGCCCGACTCCTGGCGTGGAGTCTGGCCGCCGGGCTGCTCCTCCCGCTCGCCGGCTGCGTCGAACGCCTCCTGCAAATTCGCTCGGATCCACCGGGGGCCGAGGTGGCCTTGAACGGCGAGCCCATGGTCGTGGTGGCCGGCGGGAAAAGGGCGCCGGCGGTGACCCCGGTCGACATCCCCTTCGACTTTTACGGCACCTTCGAAATCACCCTGCGCCGGCCGGGATGCCGTTCGGAGAGCCGGCTGGTGCCGGTGTACGCCCCTTTTTATCAATATCCGCCGCTCGATTTCCTGGTTGAAAACTGCTTCCCCTGGCGGGTGACCGACGCCCGGCGGGTGGAGTTCAAGCTCAAGCCGGTGCCGGCGCTGTCGGAGCGGGAGACGGCCGCCCTGCTCCAGAGGATGGAGGAGCTGCGCTCCCAGAACGCGGCCGAGGAGGGCCAGGAGCCGGAGGTCGAGCTGGAAAAGAGCAAGAAGTCAGAAAAGAACTAAATTCTTCCTCCGCAACTTCTCCGCAGATTGCGGAGAAGTTGCGGATAGCTCAGTTGCGGGCGAAGCCCGCATTATGGGAGAAGTTTCAGCATGGCATCGCGCCGCCTGTTCACGCCCGAAGTGTATCGACCGGAAGACTTGAAGGGCCGCCACGTGACCGTCATGGGGCTCGGGCTCTTCGGCGGCGGGCGGGGCTTGACCGAGTTCCTCTGCCGCGCGGGGGCCCGGGTTCTGGTCACCGACTTGAAGGATGCGGCCGCCCTGCGCCCGTCCATCGAGGCGCTGCGCGGCTTTCCCATCGAGTGGGCGCTCGGGCGGCATCGCGACGAGGACTTCCTCCAGGCCGACCTGGTCTTCGTCAACCCGGCGGTGCCCCGGGGGTCGGAGATTCTCGAGCGCTGCCTGAGGAAGGGCATCCCCCTCGAGACCGAGATGAATCTCTTCTTCAAGCTCTGCCGGGGGAGGATCTGCGGCATCACCGGCTCGAACGGCAAGACCACCACCGCTTCCCTGACGGCGGAGATGGTGCGCCGCGACTTCCCGAGCGCCCGGCTGGGCGGCAACCTCGGCGTCTCCCTGCTCAACGAGGCGGCAGCCATCCAGGCGGCCGACTGGACGATCCTGGAACTTTCCAGCTTCCAGCTCGAAGACCTGCGGTCCATCTCCCGGCGGCCGGACATCGCCCTCATCACCAACCTCAGCCCCAACCACTTGAACCGCCACCGGACCTATGAGGACTACCTGGCGGCGAAGCGCGTCATCCTGGAAGGGGAGGACCCCCAGTCCTGGGCCATCCTCAACGGCGACGATCCCGGAGCCCGCGGCTGGGCGGGGACGGTGCGCCGCCAGGTGACCTTCTTCGGCCGCGGCACCGGCATCCTGCCGCGCTCGCGCGGCGTCTGGGCCGTGGACGGCGCCGTGATCTTCGCCTCCGGCCCCCGGCGCGAAAAGCTGTTCGACCAGAAGGACCTGGCGCTGGTGGGCCGGTTCAACCTGGTGAACGCCGCGGGCGCCGCCGCCGCCGCCCTGGCCGTCGGCTGCTCCGGCGCGGCCGTCGCCGCCGGCGCCCGCGGCTTCCGGGCCATCGAGCATCGCCTGGAGTTCGTCTGCCGGCGCGAGGGGGTCGACTTCTTCAACGATTCGAAGGCGACGACGCCCGAGTCGGCGCTGAACGCCATTGACGCCCTCGGCCCGGACCTCATCCTCGTCGCCGGCGGGTCGGACAAGGGGTCCCCGTTCCGCCGGTTGGGATATGCCATCGCCCGGCGCACCCGCGGGGCGGTGCTCCTGGGCGAGACGGCGCCGAAGATCCGCGAGGCCATCCGCCAGGCGCACGGCGCGGTGCCCGTGGTGGAGGCGCGGACCCTCGAGGAGGCGGTCCAGGGCGCCCGGAAGCTCGCCCGCCCCGGCTTCCGCGTCGCCCTCAGCCCGGCTTGCGCCAGCTATGACATGTTCACCAACTTCGAGGAGCGGGGAAGGAGGTTCAAGGAGATCGTTCAACGCCTGGGCCCGCTCGACTGAACAGCGGTGGTCGCAGGCTCCACTTTTTGGACACAATATCTTCCGCCTTCGGCCCTCCTCCCAGCAAATCCGATCAAGATCTGCCACCACTTAAGGCCGCGGCACGGTATTTGATCCCATCGTCCAGTAAATCGGTTGAATCAACAGCTCGATCCGTAATTCAGGCCTAGAACAGGAGAATGAAAAATGGACGGGAGCCGCGAAAACAGCCCAGCCAAGAAGTCGCAAGTCTTCATCGCCGGATTTCACAGCTTCGACCTCTTCTATGTCCCTTCCAAGGGCCAGATCGTCTCGCAATTCCGCCTGGAGAAGAGCTATCCGTGGCAAAGCCTGGAGAATTCGGTTGAGGAGGCTCCGACGGAAAGTCCCGATGAAAACCTGCGCTGACCGCCTATCAGGGGCCGGAGAAAACGGTTCCCTGCCCGCCTCCCCTCCCTCCTGCTGACCGCCTTCCTTTACGGGAAATCTTTCGTCACCGGCCCTGAAAACTCGCTCTCGTTGCCGGAGAAATCAAACGCGGTGACCCAGAAATTAACCAACCCCTTCACCGTGACTTCCATCCTGTGCTCACTCACCACCCCCACCGTTTCGACCAGGGCATTCCCGGGATCCGGATCGAGCCCGTGGTAGATCTTGAAGCCCGCCAGATCGGTGAGGGTCGTGCCGTCGGCGTTTGTGGTCGGCGGATCCCAGCTCAAAATCGCCACCCCCGCGTTTTCCTGCAGGACCAGCACCTCGACGGTCGCGGTCGCAACGTGATTGAGAAGCGTTCCATCATCCACGGTGAGCTTGAAGATAAAGCGGCCGGCCTCCAAGAAAGTCACTTCCGTGACCGCGGCCTGCGCATCCTGGATGTTGAGGCCTCCCGGGCCGCCGATCTGATCCCAGCGGAACGTCAATCCCTGGGCGCCGCCGTCCCCATCGTCGGAGGCGCGGCCGTCCAGGATCGCCTGGGCGCGGCCGTTGCTCAAGCTGACCGCCGCGTCGGCGGGATCGGTGGCGATGAGCGCTCGGGGCGCGTTGTTGGGGAGGGTGACGATGATCTCCACCTGCCGGGTCGCCAGATGGTCGGCGGCCTCGCCATCGTCAACCGTCAGCTCGTAGGTGTAAATTCCCACCTCGGAAAAATGGACCTCGGTGCGGGGCCCAGTGGGGCTGGTGATCACATCGCTACCGGGGCCGCTGACCTTCTTCCACAAAAAGGTGAGGCCCTGGGCGCCGTTGTCGCCATCCTCGGAAGCGCCGCCATCCAGGACCATCATGGCCTGATGGTTGACAAGGCCGACGGTTCCGCCGGGGGGAATGACGCTGACCAGGGCTTTGGGCGGATGGTTGGCCGCCGGCCCGACGGACGCCTGGCCGCCTCCTCCTCCGCTCCCACTTCTACAGCCTGGAAATCCCCAAACCAAGAGAAGAGCTACGAAAAACCCCTGCAGGCCCGCGAAAAAAACCACTGCTTTAAAACGAGGCCGGGCTGAATGCATCATTTCCCCCTTGCTCCTGGTTCCGCGAATTCACCAAACTTCAGCGATCGCCTGGCCATGAGAGGCCATTGGGAATCAAAAAAACCGATATCAGACTTCCAAGTTTACCGGAACATAATTGCCAGGGGAGGCATTGTCAACGATGAGCTGGGGATTTTATGAGAAACAACCGGCGGGAACGGCCGAAGCCCGGATTGATTTTTGGGACAGGCTCTTATCCGGAAGCTCTCAGTCGGGGTATTTCTTCTCGAAGAATTCATCCATCGCCGCCGGGGAAGCGAGCGCGAAGCTGAACTCGCGATCCCAGGGGGGGCCGAACCGGCGGGCCAGCTCGCCGCGGTCCTGGACCAGGGCCTTGAAGGGATCATCGACGATCAGCACCAGGCGCCGGGAGTTGAAGATCATCGGCACCCAGCGCATCTCCTTAGCCTGGGAGAGCGGAATCCGCTTGAGGAAGCCGCCGGGAATTCGGCAGGTCCGCAAGTCCACATAGATCAAGCCGGCGGCCTCGGCCAGCCGGCGGTAAACGGCGTCTTCGAGAAGCGGGCTCAGCTCGGGCGCGGGAGTCATGGCGAGGTCTCCCCCTGGAGCTTCATCTTCGGGCGGGCCTTGCCGTTTTTCAAAAGGCCGTACTTCGACAAGCGGCGATACAGCGCCTTGCGGGTGATCCCGAGAAGCCCGGCGGCCTTCGACTTGTTGCCAACGCACTGGACGAGGGCGTTGCGAATGGCCTGGCGCTCCGCCTCCATGACCGCCTCCTCGAGACGGAACCGCTTTTCCGGAACGGCCAGTTCTCTCATGTCGGAGCGGATCAGGGCGGCCAGATGGGCTCCGCTCACCTCGGAGTGCCCCAAGGCGATCACCTGGCGCATGAGGTTCTCCAGCTCCCGCACGTTGCCAGGCCAGGGATAGCGCTCCAGCCAGCGGACCGCCTGCGGCGACAGTTCCGGGGCCGGCAGGGTCATTCCGGCGGACCACCGCCGCAGGAAGAGCGCCGCCAGGCCGGCAATGTCCTCGGGGCGCTCGCGGAGAGGCGGGATGCGGATGCTCATGCCGCACAAGCGGTAAAAAAGATCGGCGCGAAAGCGCCCGCGCTCCAGCTCCTCGCGAAGGTCGAGGCGGGTCGCCGAGAGGATGCGCGCGTCGCACTTGACCTCGCGCTTGCCGCCCAGCGGCCGGAAGCGGCGGTTCTCCAGGAAGCGCAGCAGCTTTTTCTGCATTTCCCCGCTCATGTCGCCGATTTCGTCAAGGAACAGGGTGCCGCCGTCCGACTCGAGGAGCAGCCCCGGGCGGTCCGCCTCGGCCCCCGTGAAGGCCCCGCGCGCGTGGCCGAAGAGCTCGCTTTCAAGCAAGTTATCCGGCAAGGCGCCACAGTTGACGGAGATGAACGGCGCCCCGGCCCGTCTGGAAGAGAGATGGATGGCCTTGACCAGGAGTCCTTTTCCCGTGCCGGTTTCGCCGCTCACCAGGACGGGGATTTCCGACGCTGCAAGCCGCTTCACCGTCTCGATGATCTCGAGCATGGCCGGAGAGCGGGTCCACAAGCCGAAAAACTCGACCGGCTCGGCCGCGGGCGAGGGCACAGGCCCGTCTCCGGCCGCCTCCGGCTCCTTCCCGTCCCCCGGACTCCGCCGGGCCAGGCGCTCCTGGCGCTTGAACTGGAACTCACGCTCGCGAAACCTCAAGGCAAGCTCGAGGAGCGAGAGCCAGTGCTCCACGGTGATCCGCCGGTTCTCGGAAAATTCGATGTCCTGAAAACGGTGGTCGAGGTAAACCACCGCTTGATAGTCCGCGCTCGCGCCCGCATCCGCGCCCAAAGCCAGGGCCAGGGCCAGGATCGAGCGCACCCGCCGGCGGCCGCGGCGGTGCTCTTCCGTCCGGTAGCGGCGGTCCCGGGCCGCTTGACGGGCGTGGTGGAAGCGCTCCGGGGAGGACAAGGCCTGCCGGACGGCGAATTGGCTGACGGCCTCGCGGGCATTGGCGACGTCCGTGCGGTCTTGATGCCGCGACGCCAGCACCCGAACCTCGCCCCCGGGCTTGACCTTGAGCAGCAGCCCGCGCTCCGCCTCCAGGGTGGAGAGGATACCGTCCAGCACCTCTTCCAGATAGGAGCGGTCGGGCGTGCCCGCGGTGAGCCGCTTGAGAAGCTGCAGGAAACGTTGCGCCGGCAAGGGGCCGTAGAGCGTCATGGGATCCGAAGCCTGAACTGAAATGAATGGTCGGGCGAAACTTCAGCCTCTATTTTATCACCTCGGCCGCTCTTTTTTTATCTCCCACCAATCCTCCACCTGAAGTCCCTTGATCCTGGAAAAATGCTTGGTATTGCGGCTGGACAATTTCAAATCATGGACCAGAGCAGTCGCAGCAATCAAAGCGTCTTCAGAGGAAATTTTCTCTCCGCGTTTATGGAGATCCGCCAGAATTTCACCGGCCTTCAAGGCCATCGAATGATCGATCGAGAGGACATTGACCCGCTCCAAAACTTCTTGCTGAATCCGCTTCCACAACGCGTCCCCATCTTTATGTAAAACCGCCCCGAATCGCAATTCCATGACGCAAATGACCGAGGTGGATAATTCCTCCTCGCCAAGGTCTTCAAGCCGCTCCAGAACCTTTGGCTCCGGCTTTTTCTTTATGATCTCCGAAAGAACGTTGGTGTCTAAGAGGTACGCGCTCAAATCAGAAATTACCTGCGACGCCTGGCGCCTTTCATCCGTGCCAGGATCCGGGGCAAATTGGCAGCGCGCCGAGAAACGATCTCATCGACAATGGAAAAAAAAGAGTCATCGTTTTCCAGCCAGCCTCTCACCCGCGCCAGCCGGGGCGGCTGTACCTCGGCTTCCGCCGGAACGAGCTTGGCCATGGGCTTCCCTCGCCGCATGATGACGATGGTTTCACCGGCATAAGCCACGCGGCCAAGGAGGTCAGAAAATTGTTTCTTCGCTTCGGCGACGTTCAGAGACAATACGGCATGCTTGAATTTTGCCATGATCCATGATTATTATAGTCAAGATGATCAAGATAGTCAAGATGTTCTTCTATTCCATAGGATCCAACTCAGCCGTTTCCTGAAATAACACATGACTTGTCACGAGGGATGCGAAGGAGCCTGAGATATGAGGTCCAGTCACAGCAGTCCTTTCCAGTGTTCCGAAAAAAGCCTCAAACCTTATCATAACCCATAATGGGTGTAATGCCCCATGTTGGGTAATATCACACCGACCAGGAGAATTACTAGAAAAGGGCCAAGTTTTTGTGAAAATATGACTTGCACCTTTGGCTCAGTCTTGGCCATTTTCTTGCAAAGGTTTTCTAACCGAAGGCTGCCACGAGCTTTCTTCCTTGGGGGCGCTCCCCAACGTGGCGGCCGAGTCCGATAACGATAAAACGATAAGGAGAACGCTTATGGCCAAGGTCGGCGATTCCATTCAACCTGGGCAGCCAGCGCCAGAACCAGGTCTTTACCACTGTACAGCCGCTGGTTGTAAATACTCATTCACTGCGTCCATTCGCGGCACCCCGCTGCCAACGGCCCACCATCCGGGGTCCATGTGGAAGCTGTCGGTGATCAAGAGCGAGTCCAAACCAACCGCGACTTCCCAGACGAAGAGCAAGCCTCCGACGGCTGCCCCTCCCGCCGCCAGTGCATCGACACAGCCTACATCCCAAGCCGGCTCGCAAGCCGCTGCGGCAACCGGGACAAAGCCCCCGCCCGGTAATTGAGGGGTATCGAGTGAAGGAGGAGGGACGTGAGCGACTAGAAAGCCGTTCAATTTGCTATTCGGCTGAGCTCCTCTCCGAAGTGCTGCGCTTCGAGGACCGCCTTGAGGTTCGAAGTGAGGAGGCGGAGAAATAAGTGTTCTTTCTCTTCCTTGGAGTCGGCCTCGTTCTCCTCGGTGGCATCCTGGCGCACTTTTCAGGCCGGCGTCTCGCTCTAGCGGTAGGCGCCGGCGGTGTCGTCACGGGTACGCTCGTGGCGCTCGTGGCCTCATTCATGGCGCTTCTGAGCGGTCGGAGCGAAGGGCTCAGGTTGTCCTGGAACGTGCCCTTCGGCGCTTTCCACATCGAGGTGGACGCACTTTCGGCGTTCTTGATCGGATTCTTCGTCCTCGCGAGCGCTGAAACCGGTTCGCTCGATTTCGAGCGTCTAGGTGCGGCGGGCGACCCCTGGCGGGCCGGCATCCTGTTCCTCCTTGCACTCGTCGGCTTCGGCACCAAGGCTGGCTTGATGCCTTTTCATATCTGGCTTCCCGAGGCGCACCCGGCCGCTCCGAGCCACGTTTCCGCCTTGATGTCCGCCGTCATGATCAAGACCGGCATTTACGGGCTTCTGCGCGCCCTGCGCTTCCTCGGTCCGATCCCGGCGTGGTGCGGGTGGGTGCTCGCTGGTCTCGGCTTGCTCTCGGGAGTCCTCGGTGTCCTCTTCGCCATCGCGCAGCACGACATCAAACGGCTCCTTGCCTACCACAGCGTCGAGAACATCGGCATCATCGCCCTTGGTCTTGGGCTGGGCCTGGTCGGCTTGAGCCACGGCTTCGTTTCCCTTGCCGTTCTGGGCTTCGCCGGCGGCTTGCTCCACGTGGTGAACCATGCTCTTTTCAAAGGCCTGCTATTTCTTGGCGCCGGAGCAGTACTTCACGCCAGCGGCACGAGGGAGATGGACCGGCTGGGGGGGCTCTTGAAGCTCATGCCTTGGACAGGCGCGATGTTTCTGGTGGGTTGCGTTGCCATTTCAGGGCTTCCTCCACTGAACGGTTTTGTGAGCGAATTCTTGATTTACCTGGGGGCTTTCAGGGGTTCGCTGGCGGCAGGAATATCACCGGGGGTTTCTGCGCCTGCGGTGCTTGCGATCCTCGGGCTTGCCGTCATCGGTGCTTTGGCCACCGCTTGTTTCACGAAGGCCTTCGGAGTGGTCTTCCTGGGCGAACCCCGCAGTGAGGAGGCTCGGCACGGCCATGATCCTGGCCTCGGCATGCTCCTTCCGATGCTCCTCCTGGCTGCGGGCTGCGCGTTGATGGCCTCGCTTCCGGCCGCCTATCTCGGCCTGCTCGCCCCGGTTGTGGTAGGGGTGTGTGGACTGCCAGGCGAAGCGGTGCGAGAGAGCCTTGAGTCTGCCCGCGAGCCTCTCCTGATCGTGGCGTTGTTGGGCGCCGGCTTCCTTGGCGCGATGGTGTTCCTTGCGGCAACACGGAGGGTCCTCTTCCGGAAACGACCAGTGAAGGAAACGGTAACCTGGGACTGCGGTTATGCGCGGCCTTCTGCCCGTATGCAATACACCTCATCCTCCTTCGCCGACACCTTGATCGAGTTCTTCGGGTTGATCGTGCTTTCGGTGGTCGTCGGCGTCGTGGAATCGTCAATGGCTCGCTTGCGGCTTGTCCGCGTGCCCCAGATGCTGATCGGAGCAGGAGCGCTGTCAGCGCTGGCGTTGTTCTTGGCGATGGCGAGGTCATAAAGCAGCCACGACCTCAACCAAATGTCAAAGCCGAATAAGAAAAAGATGAAGAGGATTGAACCGCCAAG